>CAZBOF010000048.1:0-27483 GCA_964493285.1 uncultured Rhizobacter sp.
TTCAACGTGCGCGAGCACGTTGAAGCTGATGTCGGTAAGCGCCTTCACGCCGCCGAAGGCCAGGCTGATGTTGCGGATGTCGAGGATGACTTCGCCGACCCTGCGCGTCATGGCTGCACCTTCTGCGACGGCCGCGTCACCTGCGTGCATGGATGGACGGTGCGGATCATGCGGCGCTCCGGGTGGCCGGGAAAGTCTTCACATCCATGATGCGCAGGTCTGCCGCCACCATGCCGGTGCGGCCGTCCTCGAACTTCACGGCGGTTTCGATGTACTGCGAGGTGGCGCCGGCATACAGCGCATCCACCAGCACGCGGTAGCGGTCGCCGATGAAGCCGCGGCGCACCTTGCGCGTGCGGGTCAGCTCGCCGTCGTCGGCGTCCAGTTCTTTGTGCAGCACGAGGAAGCGGCTGACCTGGCTGCCGGCGAGCACGTCGTCTGCGGCGAGATCGGCGTTCACCTTCTCCACGCAATCGCGCACCAGTTCGTAGACCTCGGGTTTCTGTGCCAGATCGGTGTAGCCCGCGTAGGGCAGGTTGCGCCGCTCGGCCCAGTTGCCCACGGCTTCGATGTCGATGTTGATGAACGCGCAGACGGTGTCGCGCCCATCGCCGAACGCCACGGCTTCCTTGATGTGCGGAAAGAACTTCAGCTTGTTCTCCACATACTTGGGCGCGAACATCGAACCCGCCAGCGTGCGGCCAACGTCCTTCGCGCGGTCGATGATCTTCAGGTGGCCCGAGGCGTCCAGAAAGCCCGCGTCGCCCGTGTGATACCAGCCTTCCGGCGTGAGGACCTCGGCGGTGGCGGCTTCGTTCTTGTAGTACTCGCGCAGCAACCCCGCCGAGCGCACGAGGATCTCGCCGTTCTCGGCCACCTGGATCTCCACGCCTTCGATGGGAATGCCCACGGTATCGGCCCGCGCCTGGTTGTCGGGTTGCAGGCAGACGAACACCGCGGTCTCGGTGGAGCCGTACAGCTGCTTGAGGTTGACGCCGATGGAGCGGTAAAAGGTGAAGAGATCGGGCCCGATGGCCTCGCCCGCGGTGTAGGCCACGCGCACGCGCGACAAGCCCAGCGTGTTGCGCAGCGGCCCATAGATGACGGCGTTGCCCAGCGCGTACAGCAGTCGGTCGAACGCATTCACCGGCTTGCCGTCCATCCGATCGGGGCCGATGCGCCGTGCCACCGACATGAAGCGCTGGAACAGCCAGCGCTTCGGCGCGCTGGCGTCTTCCATGCGAATCATCACGCTGGTGAGCAGGCCTTCGAAGATGCGGGGCGGTGCGAAGTAGTACGTGGGGCCGACTTCGCGCAGGTCGATGTGCACCGTGGAGGCGGATTCCGGGCAGTTCACCACGTAGCCGCAATGCAGCCATTGGGCGTACGAGAAGACGTTCTGCCCGATCCAGGCCAGCGGGAGGTAGGCCAGCACCTCTTCGCGCTCGGTGAGGTGGTCGAAGCGTGCGCCGGCCGATGCGCGGTCGAGCAGTGAGCCGTGCGTGTGCACCACGCCTTTCGGATGGCCGGTCGTGCCGGACGTGAAGAACATCGCTGCCACATCGTCCGGCTGCGATTTCGCGATCTCGGCATCGAAGAAGCCCGGGTGGTCGGCGTTGAACGCGCGGCCGGTTTCCAGCAGCGCTTCGATGGCGTGCAGGCCTTTTTCTTCGTAGTGGCGCAATCCGCGCGGATCGTCAAACCAGATGCGGGCGAGGCGGGGGCATTGATCGCGGATCTCCAGCAGCTTGTCCACCTGTTCCTGGTCTTCGACGATGGCGAAGGTGATGTCGGCGTTGACGATCGGGTAGACGAACTCCGCGGCCACAGCGTCCTGGTACAGCGGCACCGGAATCGCGCCAAGCGATTGCGCAGCCAGCATGGCGGCATACAGGCGAGGCCGGTTCTCGCCGACGACCACCATGTGCTGCCCGCGCTGCAGCCCGGCGGCGGCGAGCCCGCCGGCCATGTCGCGCACCAGCCGCGCCAGTTGCTCCCAGCTCAGCGTCTGCCAGATGCCGAATTCCTTCTCTCGCAACGCGGGCGCGGTGGGGCGCTTGGCGGCGTGATCCAGCATGAGGCGAGGGAAGGTTGCAACCATCGCAGTGGCCATCTCCATGGACTGTTTGGATCGAATGTAGGCAGATGTTTGACGCCAGGATGTCGTTACGATGACAATCTAAGGGCTGTCCCCCTTAGTTGTTTCCCTCAATGAACACGCGTGTTGCGCTTGCGGACTCTCCCGCGCCACTGATTGCCCGCGCGCGGCAAGCCACCGCGTCGGAGCTGGCCGGCGTGCCTTGGCTGCCGCACCTCGAAGGCGAAGAACGCGAACGCGTGGCCGCCGATCTGCGCGTGGTGCACGTGGCCTCGGGCGAGTTGCTGTGCCGCGTGGGCCGTCCGGCCACGTTCTGGTTTGGCGTGATCGACGGGCTGCTCAAGATGAGCAGCGATACCGCGCGTGGCATGCCCATCACCTTCACCGGCGTGCCGCCGGGCGGCTGGTTCGGGGAAGGCACGGTGCTCAAGCGCGAGGTCTACCGCTACAACATCCAGGCGCTGCGCAAGAGTGTGGTGGCCGGCATTTCGGTGGCGACGTTCCATTGGCTCATCGACCGCAGCATTCCGTTCAACCGCTTCATCCTGCAGCAACTGAACGAGCGACTGGGGCAGTTCATCGCCGCGCGCGAGATCGACCGCATGAACGATCCCGATGTGCGCGTCGCGCGCAGCCTGGCGGCACTGTTCCATCCGCTGCTGTATCCCGGCGTGGGTAGCCTGCTGCGCATCACGCAGCAAGAGCTGGGCTATCTCGTCGGCTTGTCGCGCCAGCGCGTCAACGAGGCCTTGCATGCACTGCAATCGCTGGAACTCATCCGCATCGAGTACGGTGGCGTTCGCATCCTCGACCTCGAGGGCCTGCGCCACCAGGTGGAGCGCGTCGGGCGCGAAGAAGATGCACGCCATCGAGGCTTGCATGCGTGAATACCACCCGGAGGTGATGGATTGAGTCTGCCCGACCCTGCTTTGCAGCGCCTGCTCGACCGTGTGCGTGCCGCGGCATCTGACCGCACGCCGCTCGACATCCGCGGCGGCAACACGAAGTCGTTCTACGGTGAATTGCCCAGCGGCGAGCCCTTGTCGACGGGGGAGCTGACGGGCATCTCCAGCTATGAGCCGAGCGAACTGGTCGTGACGGCGCGCGCCGGCACGCGGCTCGATGAACTCGAAGCCATGCTCACCGAGCATGGCCAATGCCTTGCGTTCGAGCCGCCGCATTTCGCGCCCGGTGCCACGGTGGGCGGCATGGTCGCCGCGGGCCTGTCCGGCCCGGCGCGGGCCTCGGTCGGCGCGGTGCGCGACTACGTGCTCGGCGCCAGCTTGCTCAACGGCCGCGCCGAGGTGCTCAGCTTCGGTGGCCAGGTGATGAAGAACGTCGCCGGGTACGACGTCTCGCGCCTGCTGGCGGGGTCGATGGGCACGCTGGGCGTGATCCTGGAGGTTTCGCTCAAGGTGCTGCCGGTGGCAACGGCCACCGCCACGCTGCGGTTCCAGATGGACCAGGCGACGGCACTCGATGCGCTCAACCGATGGGGCGGCCAGCCGCTGCCTCTGAATGCCAGCGCATGGTGGGACGGCACGCTGCTGCTGCGTTTGCGCGGCGCGATGGCGGCAGTTCGCGCAGCCATCGACACCTTGGGCGGAGACCTGATCGAGCCCGGTCATGCCAGCCCGTTCTGGACCGGCTTGCGCGATCACGCCGACGAATACTTCACCCACGCCAAGACCGCGGTGGCCGGTGGGCACGCGGGGCTGTGGCGGGTGTCGGTTCCGCAGACCACCGCACCGCTCGTGCTGCCCGGCGAGCAGCTCATCGAGTGGCATGGCGGGCAGCGCTGGGTGTGCACCTCGGCCTCGGCCTCCAAGGTCCGCGACGCGGCACAGGCGGCGGGCGGGCACGCCACCTTGTTCCGTGCCGCGCACAAAGACTGCGATGTGTTCAGCGAACTCGCGCCGCCGCTTGCGCGCATCCACCATGCGCTCAAGCAGTCGTTCGATCCGGCGGGGCTGTTCAACCCCGGCCGGCTTTACCCGGATCTTTGAAGGAACCCGATGCAGACGAAGTTGGCGCCCGAGTTCCAAGGCACGCCCGATGGCGCGGCAGCCGAAGCCATCTTGCGCAAATGCGTGCATTGCGGTTTCTGCTCTGCCACCTGTCCCACCTATCAGTTGCTGGGTGACGAACTGGATGGCCCGCGCGGGCGCATCTACCTCATCAAGCAAGTCCTTGAAGGCGAGCCCGCCACGCGCAAGACGCAGCTCCACCTCGACCGCTGCCTCACCTGCCGCAATTGCGAAACCACCTGCCCTTCCGGCGTGGAATACGGTCAGCTGGTCGACATTGGCCGGCGCGTCGTGAGCCAGCGCGTCGAGCGCCCGGCCCAGGAGCAGGCGGTGCGCTGGCTGCTCAAGGAAGGCCTGACCTCGCGTGCCTTTGCGCCGGCCATGGCGCTGGCCCAGCGTGTGCGTGCGGTGCTCCCGGCGAGCCTGAAAGCCAAGGTGCCGCCGCGCTCCGATGCACGCGCCAGCCGCTGGCCCACGCGCGAGCATGCGCGCAAGGTGCTGATGCTGATGGGTTGCGTGCAGCCGGCGATGATGCCCAACATCAACAGCGCCACGGCCCGTGTGCTCGACGCCGCCGGCATCCAGACCGTGGTGGCCGATGACGCGGGGTGCTGCGGCGCCTTGCGAACCCACCTGGACGACACCGACGGCGGTCTCGCCGACATGCGCCGCAACATCGATGCCTGGTGGCCCCTGGTCGCGACCGGCCAGGTGGAAGCCATCGTGATGAACGCGTCGGGCTGCGGCGTGATGGTGAAGGAGTATGGCCATGCGCTCGCGCACGACCCGGCTTACGCCGAGCGTGCCGCGAGCATCTCGGCAATCACGCGCGACCTCAGCGAGCTGCTGCCGGAGATCGTGCCCAAGCTCAAGGGCAAGCTGCGCAAGCCCAAGGCGAGGGCGTTGGCCTTCCACCCTCCCTGCACCTTGCAGCACGGCCAGCAACTGCGCGGCGGCGTGGAGGTGCACCTGAGCGAACTGGGCTACACCGTCCGGCTCGCCGCCGGCGAGAGCCACCTGTGCTGCGGCTCGGCCGGCACTTACTCGGTGTTGCAGCCGGTGCTTGCCACGCAGCTGCGCGACCGCAAGCTCGCGCAGCTGGAGGCGGTGTCGCCGGAGGTGATCGTGTCCGCCAACATCGGGTGCATCCAGCATCTGCAAAACGGCACCCAGCGCCCCGTGCGCCACTGGGTCGAAGTGCTGGACGATGCCTTGATGGCCTGAGCGCCACCGCGCCCAGTGGTGCATGGCCGCATGACAGTGGCGTGAAAAACCTGTGTCTGCGCTCGGCTTGTGGCCTCGGGCCGACGTCACGGAACTGTCGTCATTTTTGGGGCTCGGGTTTGTTCGAATCGACAGGTCTTCTCCAAAGACTTCCCGTCCGGCGGGGCGCAGGTTCACCTTGCCGCGTCGATCGACTCCCTACAAATCTGGTCTTACAAATGAAGAAATCAGTACTCGCTCTGGCCGCTCTCGGCGCGTTCGCCGGGGCAGCATCCGCCCAATCGTCGGTCACGGTCTATGGCCGCGTGGACATGTCGCTGGCCCAGCAGGCCGACGCCGTGGCCAACCGCGAAATGCGCGCCGGCTCCGGCAACCGCCTCGGCTTCCGTGGCGTGGAAGACCTGGGCGGCGGCCTGAAGGCCGTGTTCCAGATCGAACACCGCTTCAATGCCGACACCGGCACGCAAAACAACGCGAATGCGTTTTGGCATGGCAAGTCGATCGTCGGCCTCGAAGGCAGCTTCGGCCGCGTGACGCTGGGCCGCGAAGAGAACGCCGCCTACCTGCTTGGCCAAGCGGGCGCGGACCCGTGGGGCGGCACCGACACCGTGGCAGCCAACACCTTCGTGAACGGCCGCATCGGTGCACAGCGCTACAACAACTCCATCAACTATGCGATCTCGCGCGGCGGCCTGCAATTCGGCGCGCAGCTCGCCGAGACCAACGACAACACGCCAGCGGGCGGCGTGGCGGAAGACCGTCCCTACAGCTTGGGCCTGGCCTACAAGACCGGCGGCTTCCATGTGGGCGTGGGTTATGAAGACCCGGCTGACAAGGATGACCACTGGGCATCCGTGTTCCTCGCCTACAACTTTGGCGCCTTCAAGATCGGCGGCTTCTACGGCAGCGGCAAGAACGTGAACGCACAGAAGCACGAAGCCTATCTGCTGCAAGCGACGGCCCGCGTGGGCGCTGGCGAGTTGCGCGCCACCTACGGCGAGCTGAAGAACAAGAGCCTGGCCGCCAACAACGTGCTCGACAAGCAGTTCGGCCTGGGCTATCACTACGCACTGTCTAAGCGCACCACGGTGTACGCTGACGTGACGAACGAGAACCGCGACAACATACCCGGTGATCGCAAGAAGACCGGCTATGACATCGGTCTGAAGCACAACTTCTGATGCCCCTCACAGAAGGCCTCGCGGCCTTCATGCATCAGGTTTCGTGCGCTCCATAAAAACAGTCCTAGGTTGTTTGGATGCCGGCCCCTTGGGGCCGGCTTTTTCGTTCATGAGGTGTGCCCTTGTGCGGCTAGCACCTCGGGCCGCGTTCTCAGGGCCCACACCACACCGGCCACCAGCAGGGCCACGCCGCCCAGGATCTGCGGTTCGGGCCATTGCTGCCGCAACACGAAGGCATAGCTGAGCGCGGCGAGTGTTTCGAACACGATCAACTGGCCGGCCAGGCTGTGCGGCAGTCGCTGGCTGGCTTCGTTCCAGCACACTGTGCCGAGCCACGAGGCGAAGAGGCCGATGGTGAACATGAGTGCAATGAAATCCGCCGCGCGCGGGCCGAAAGGCATCGGGAAGGTGCTGGCCGTGGCGGCACTCCACGCCCATACCGCGGCATAGCCTGCGGCGGCAAGCGGCAGGGTGGCCAGCCCTTGTGCCGTGGCCCAGGTGCGCGGGCTGCGGTCGGGGTGTGCGCGCAGCCAGTCGGCATTGCGCAGCGGATACCACGTCCAGCACACCACCGCTCCCAGCGCCAGCAAGGCACCGAGCGCATAGCGCGCGATGCTGGCGCCGTCGCTCAACTGCACATGCGCCATCTCGGCGTGGTTCACCAGCGCAATGCCCATGCCGATCAGCCCCAGTGACGGCAGCATGCGCAGCCAGGGCACCTTGGCCTCGGTGCCGCTGCGCAGGTTGGCAGTGATCGCAATCACCACCGGCAAGGTGCCGATGATCATCGTGGGCAGGGGCGCGCCCGAGCGCTGGATGGCGCTCGCCAGCAAAAGGTAGTAGAGGATGTTGCCGACGGTGGAGAGCTTCAGCGCTTCGATCCAGTCGGCGCGGCTCAGGCTGCGCAGCCGCGATCGGTCCATCCACGCCAGCGGCAGCGCGATCAGGCCGAACGCAAGGTAGCGCCCGAACGATTGCAGCGACGCCGGATACTCGGGCAGCAGCAACGGCCCCACGAACACCAGACCCCACATGAGCCCGGCCGCCAGGGCGAACAGGACGCCGGCGGTCATGGCGGCTTCTCCGCCCCGCGCGCGCCCGGCGCGGCCTGGCGTGCGGCGAACATGAGCGCTATCGAGGGCAGTGGGTTCATTTGCGTAGCCTACCCTGGCGCGCGGGGATGGCAATGCGCTGGGTCTGCGCTGGGGATTGCACACATGGCCGTTGCATCTGGCACGCACTGGGGCTAGCATGTCCCTCATGTGTTCCTTCGTTCTCGCCGCCACGCACGACCTGCCGCGCAGCGCTGCCGCCATCCTGGGTGGCAAGCGCTGGCGAAACGTGCGTGCGTGCCGCCCGGGAGCGAACACCAGCTCCCGACTGCCGGCCGCACATTCCTGAGCCCGGCGATCACGACCACCCCCTTCTTGCGCAAACTTCGATCGCCGGGCCATCACAGCCAGCGCGAAGGTGTGCGCCTGCACGGCCGCACCTGCTCAATCTATGTAGGTGCTTTGCCATGTCCATCTCCAACGCCGTTTCCGTTTCCCGGCGCACGCTGACCGATCTCGATCACGTTCGCATCTCCAACCTGCTGCAGCGTCAACGCCGCGACACGGGCGCATCGGCGGCCGAAGACCTGCCGCTCGACGAACTGCTCGACAACGCCGACGTCGTGCCTGCGCGCCAGGTGTCGCCCGATGTGGTGACCATGTATTCGCAGGTGCTGGTGCAGGACGTCGAGTCGGGCCAGCGCAGCGAAATCACCGTGTGTTACCCGCCGGACGCCGAACCGGGCTCGGGCTTTGTGTCCGTGCTGTCGCCGGTGGGGTCGGGTTTGCTCGGGCTGCGCGTGGGCAATACCGCGCGCTGGTCCAGCCCGACGGGTGCGCAGAAGACCGCCGAGATTCTGGCGATCCTGTTTCAGCCTGAATCGAGCAATGACTTCACCACCTGAGTGAAGCCGCTGTCAGTGCCGCGCGCCAACGGCGTCTTCTGCGGCGCCTGCGGGAGCTTGGCCATCTCGTATTGACCCCCGCCCGGCTTCCGGTGCGGGTTGCGGCGTTGCGCAGCGCAGGCACATGGTCGTGCTGCCAGCCGCTCCGGGTTTGAAGGCCGGTGTCGAGGCGGGGCCGGGAGCGGATGGCTTCGGGGGGGCGCCTGGAAAGATGACGCATTGTGCGTCTCGGAGCCTTGAGGGGAGATGGTGCCCGTCGGCCTGACGGAGCGATGGTGTGCGCGGCTGACTGTTTTTACGACTGCGATAATGTGCGGAAGCTTGTCATCTTCCCTGCCACCAAACCCCGAGCACAGTCATGGATGAAGTGTTGGATCGATCTGAGAAGGCGCGCCGCCAGATTTGCGAGGCGGCCGCCCTTTGCTTCAATGCGATGGGCATCGCGCGAACGACGATGACGGACATCGTCCGCGAATCCACGTTCTCCAAGCCGACGGTCTATGCGTACTTCAAGAACAAGGAAGACGTTGCCGCCTCGCTGTTGTCGATGACGATCCTCGACTGGCTGCGTGCCACCGCAGTTGCGCGTGATGAAGAATCCGACGTGATCGACCTTTTGCGCGAGTCCTTCGAGAAATCGTATGCGTTCTTCCAGAGCAAGCCGGTGACTCGGGAGTTCATGATGAAGCACCCCAAGCTTTTCGAGGTGGGATCGGATTCGCCCATCGAGGAACTGGTCATCAAGTCCAACAAGTCGCTGCGCGATCTGGTGCTTCTCGGGCAGAAGCGGGGCAACATCCGGAACGACTGCCATGCGAAGGACATTGCGGAGCTGTTGCGCATCACGCATGTGGCCGTGATCCGCCAGTCATTGCGCGATGGCGGGCTCGCGCTGTTTGCGTGCAGCCTGAACGTCCTGCTCGAAGGATTGCGCCCTCCGGCTGTCGCCAAGGAGGCCGGCGCTAAGTCAAAACGGGCTGCGGCGCGAACATCGCCTTGATCGCTTTCCTCTGCATCTTTCCCACGGCGTTCTTCGGGAGTTGGTCGACGATCAGAATGCGTTTGGGCGCCTTGTATGGGGCCAGGTTCCTTTTCACCAGATCGATCAACGCGCGCTCATCGAGCGGCAGCCCCGGCTTTGGAACCACCACCGCCGTGACCGCTTCGCCCCAGCGGGCGTCCGGCAAGCCGATCACCGCGACTTCGTCCACAGCGGGGTGCGAGAGAAGAACCGCCTCCACTTCCTGCGGATAGACGTTCTCGTCGCCGGAGATGATCATGTCGCTCAGCCTGTCCTTGAGGTGCAGGAATCCGTCTCGGTCCAGCAGCCCGACGTCCCCGGTGCGCAGCCAGTCGCCGACGAAGCTGGCCTGTGTTTCGCTTTCCTTGCGCCAGTAGCCCTGCATGTTTCCGTCCGAACGAATCTGGATTTCCCCTGCGACGCCTGTCGGGACGGGGGTGTTGCTTTCGTCGACGATCCGGACCGAAACGCCTGGCAGCGGCAGGCCGCAGGAGCCGATTTTCTCCGGGCGCCCATGCGCATCGGGACCGAGCATCGTGACCGGACCGCAGCTTTCGGTGAGGCCGTACAGGTTTGCGAACTCGCAGCCGGGCATGAAGACCGCGAAGCGGTCCAGTTGATGTTGATTGACCGGCGCTCCGCCGTAGGAGAACCACCGCAGCGTATCGAGTGACGCCAGTTGTGACTCGACGATGGTGCACAAGCTGGTGAGCAGCGACGTCACCCCGACCACATGGGTCACGCCGTGCTGCTGGATCAGTTCCCCGACGCGTGCGGGGGCCATGCTGTCGGCCACGACGTTCGGCACGGCTGCGGCGATGCCAAGCAGGCAGCTGTTCAGTCCTGCGACGTGAAAGAGCGGGCAGGTTGCGAGGTTGACCGAGCCGGGCGTGGGGCCGACGCCCCCTTTGCGCAGGCGCAGATTGGTGGCCAGCAAGCCCTTGCCGGAGATGCATACCCCTTTGGGATCGCCCGTCGTGCCGCTGGTGTAGAGCTGCACCGCGATGTCGTGGGGAAATACCTGCCTGCCGCCGAGTTCGGTGCCGCGAAGCGCGAGTGCACGGTGCGTGGTGTTCTCACCCGCGAGGTCGGACAACATGAAGATGTGTTTCAGCCGAGGCGACTGGCGTTCGAAGTCTTGCGCCAACGTCAGGAATTCCGGCGAGACAAAGAGGGTCTCGGCTCCGCTGTCAAGAAGAACCGACAGAAGCTCCGTGAAGCTCAAGCGCCAGTTCAGATGGACAGATACACCTCCGGCCTTTGCGATGGCGAAGAAAGCCTCGACAAAAAAATCGCTGTTCTTCGACAGGATCGCGACCCTGTGGTGCTCGCCGAGCAGATCCGGAGTGAGCGCATCGGCCAGTTGCTGGGAGCGTTGCAGCAGCTCGGCGTACGTGGTGATTCTGCCGTCGCAGATCAGGGCCGTCTGCGCGGGCATGGCCTGTGCGGCCTGGTGGAGCGTCGCGTCGATCCAGTTGAGTGGCATGTGGGTGGTGCTAGTCGGATGTACGAGGCGGCTCGAGGAGTGGGCCGGGGGCTTCAAGATGTGCGGCGACGCGCGCGAGGAACTGCGCGGCCTGAACGCCATGGAGCACCCGGTGGTCGCAAGATAGCGCAAGGATCAGCACGGGCTCCTCGACGACGCCCTTGTCCCTGGTCAAAGCCAGCTGATTCTTGATCGCGCCCACCCCCAGCATCATTGAAAGGCCGACGCCGATGATGGGAAAAACGAGGTCCACGCCGAACATGCCCAAGTTGGAGACGCCGATGCAGCCGCCCAGGTAGTCGTCAGGCGTCAGTTTTCGCGCGACCGCTCCTGCCTTGAGGCGCGCGGTTTCTGAGCTGATCTGGTGCGCGCTCATGGCTTGCGCGCCCCGGATGGTGGGCATCGTGAGGCCATGTTCTGTGTTCATGGCGATGGACACGTCCACCGATTCATGAACGAACAGCCCTTCGCTGGTCCAGCTGGTGCGGCAGCGCTGCTCGGCGCAGGCAGCCCGAGCGACGGCACCGACGACCAGATCGTTGATTGTCGGGCGGCTGCCTGCGGGCAGCTGGCTGCGCAGATCGAGCAGGGCCCTGGCCTGGACGCTGCGCTGCACGTAGAAGTGAGGTGCTGCAAGCTTTGCCGCCGTCATCTGCTCGGCAATCAGCCGGTTCCGCCTGTCCACGGGCACGAGCTTGCCGCGTTGTCTTGTGGGAGAAGTTGCTGTCATCCTGCCCCTTTCAACTCGGCATCCGTGGAAGTCATTGAATTTACATCAATGACTGAAAAGGTTCAAATAGTAATATCTTTCGAATGAAGCGCATCCGCGCGCGAGAACCGTGTGCCGGCAACAGGAAGGCCGTGCCCACGGCGATGCGATGCTCCGCAATCGGCGGTGACGATGGCGGATGGGAAACAGAGGGTTTGTCCGCATTCAAGAACGGATCCGGCGCTATTGTTCGAACATTACTGCGTGAACTAGAATAGACAAAACCGTAAATTTCTGCGGATAGAAGACAAGGAGACTTCCATGACTGTTTTCGGTGCTCAGAGGATCGGCGGATTCCGGCTCGCGAGTGTGGCGGCGGCGATCGCGCTCGTGGCAGGCCCGGTTTCGGCCCAGAAGCTGCCGGCTGGCGAGTATCAAGTCGGATTCATTACCGAGACAACCGGCCCATTGGCTGCGGCAGGGATTTCCTTCTACCGAGGTGCTCAACTTGCGGCGGAGCAGGTGAGCGCTGAAGGTTGGCTCGGCAAGGGAGCCCACCTTTCCCTGGTCGCCCGCGAGAGTGGTTCGGATGCCGCGCGTTCGGTTCAGGCCTTGAACCAGCTGGCGGCGATGCAGGGCGTGCTGGCATCGACCTGCTGCATCCTGTCGCCCGTGGTCGGGGCGCTGCGCCCCGTGGCCGCCAACCAGAAGATGCCTCTTGTCGTGCATGGGGCGACCAAGCCGGGGCTGCCGCAGAAGCCGTTCGTCATGTCGATGGTGCCGCTGCCAGGCAATGCCGATCTGGCGATGCTGCGCGAGATCGTGGCGACGCTCAAGCCGAAGACGGTGGCTTTCTTTGTCAACGGAGACAACGAGGCACTTGCCGATCGCGCGAAGGACGGTCGCAAGCTGCTGGAGGCGGCGGGTGTGCGAACCACCGCTGTGCTGAATGTGCTGACGGCCGACACCGATTTCACGGCGCCGGCCACCCAGGCCATGGCGGGGGAGCCGGATCTCATCGTGGTGATGGCCACGCAATCCGCTTCGGTCGGTGCGATCACCACGCTTCGCGCGCGAGGCTACAAGGGGCAGATTGCCGGCATCGACGTGTTGGCCCCTGCCCCGGTTTTCAAGCGGGCCGGCCAGGCCATCGCGGGGGTCCCGTTCCCTGTGGTGTTCACGGCGGATCTGGCGGGGCCCGAGGTGACTCGCACGTTCGTTGACACCTATGCCAAGAAGTTCGGTGAGCCGCCGGACTCTTACTCGGCTCAGGGGTACAGCGCCATCACGTTCATTGCGCAGGCTTTGCGGGGATTCGATGCGCGGCCTTCGCGCCAGGCGCTGGCTGACGCGATGCAAAAAGTGACCTCGCTCGACAAGAATCCCTACGGCGGCGCGACGATGGTTGAAGGGCAGGTGGAGGTGGCGAACGCGATCACGGCAGCCTGGAGCACAGACGGCAAGACGCAGAAATGGCAAGCCGCGAAATGATCTGAGATGCAGCTATTACTTGAGCAACTCATCAACGGCGCTTCGCTGGGGGCGCTGTATGGTCTGTTCGGGATCGGATTCGGTCTCGTGTTCGCAACCCTCGGAATCCTCAACGCAGCGCACGGTGCGTACGCCAGCTGCGCTGCCATCTCGGCCTACTTCGCCATCACGCAACTGAACCTCCCGTTTCCCGCCGCTGTGCTGGTGGGCGTGCTGGCCGGAGGGTTGATCGCGGTGTTCGTCGATCAGATCGCGTTCCAGCCGCTGCGCAGCAGCAAGGCCGGAATGCTGGGTGCGCTGATCACGAGCATTGCGATGTGGATCATTCTGGACACGGTGGCGGGTCGTTCGATCGACCACCAGAGCCGGGCGTTCCCGCAGGGCAGCTTTCCGGGGGAGATGCTGGTCTTCGGCCCGTTCAGGATGCAGCAGGTGCAGTTGCTGGCCATTCTCAGCCTGGTGGTGTGCACCGGGGCGATCTACTGGCTGCTGCGCCACACGCGGACCGGCGCGGCGATGCGTGCGGTCGGCTGGAACGAGAGCGCAGCATCCCTGTCCGGGATCAACTCGCGCGCCGTGGTGATCGTGACCGCGCTCCTGGCTGGCGCGACGTCCGGGCTGGCCGGCGTGCTGGGGGCGGCCGCCACCAGCAATGTGTCGCCCAGCCTGGGTGAAGGATTGCTGCTGAAGGGCTTCGCGGCAGTGGTCGTCGGTGGCTACAGCGACATCCGCGGCACGGCGCTGGTCGGGGTGCTCCTCGGCATCGTCGAGGTGTTGGTTGCGCAGTATGTCTCGACGAGCCTGCGGGATGCGGTGACTTACGCGGCGTTGCTGGTCTTTCTCGTGTGGCGGCCCCGCGGCCTGTTCGGTGCGGCTTCGGTCACCAGGGCCTGATCATGGAAATGGTCCAGTATGCGTGGGCTGCGTATGGCAGCACCTTCTGCTTCATCCTCATCAATACGGTGCTGGCCTTGAGCACCTATGCGACCTTGTCGGCCGGCGTCTTCAGCTTCGCCACGGTGGTTTTCGCCGCCTGTGGCGGCTTCGCGGCCGCCCACATGGTGGCCGCGGGATACCCGGTCGTCCTGGTGCTTCTGGGCGCCGGGGTCGTCGGTGCGATGCTGTCTGCCTTCGTCGTGGTGGCACTGGCCAGACTGGAGAGCCACTGGCTGGCGCTGGCGAGTCTGGCGCTGGTGCTGATCACCCGGGTGGTCGTTCTGAACATGCCCTCTGTCACCGGGGGGGTGAACGGAAAGAGCATCGCCGAAGCCATCCACCCGGCCGTGCTCATTGCGGTGGTGGTGGTGATCGGCTACGGATTCCATCGCTTGCGCCGTTCCTGGTACGGGATGGCCTCGGCCGCCGTGCGGGAGGACCACAATGTGGCCGCCGCGATGGGAATCAATCCGGCGCGGGTGCGCATGATCGCGTTCGTCATCAGCGGCGCTGTGGGCGGGGTCGGGGGGGCGATGCTGGCCATGACACTGCAGTTCATCTCGCCCGACACGTACTTTGTCGGCCTCGCGTTCTCCACCATGGCAGCGGCAGTGCTCGGCGGTTACTCGCATTGGGCGGGCGCGTTGGTGGGGGCCGCGATCTACACCGCGCTTCCATCGGTCGTGCAGACGGTGATCCCGGATTTCGAGGACATCGCCAAGGGCGTGGTCCTGCTGCTGGTGATGGTCTATCTGCCGCGGGGAATCGTCGACCCGAGTGCATGGCGAAGAAGGCGTGATTGCAAAGAACGGCCGGTCAGCGAGCGCCAGTACCGCGACGCAGGATCATGATGGCTCCTCTACTTCAACTGCATGGCGTCAGCAAAACCTTCGGCGGCGTGGCAGCCGTCAGCGGGCTTTCCCTGGACGTCCGGCAAGGGGCGATTCACTCGATCATCGGGCCCAACGGGGCCGGCAAAACCACGGCGATCAATCTGATCACCGGAGTGTTCACACCGGACGAGGGCCGGATCGAGTTCGAAAGCACGCCCATTGGCGGCGCGAGCTTGCACATGGTGGCAGCGCGCGGCATTGCGCGGACCTACCAGAACGTCAGACTTTTTGATGGGATGACGGTGATGGAACAGGTCATCGCCGGCTGTTACCTGAATCGTGGCATCGGGCTGTTCAGGTCCTTTCTCGGGACACCTTCGGCCCGGTTGAAATGGCGGCAGACTGAAGAGGAGGCCTATGAGCTGCTGCGCAGGGTCGGCGTGCAGGGGCGTGCGCAGGCCGTGGCCACGACCTTGCCCTACGGGCTGCAACGAAGAATCGAGATCGCCAGGGCGCTGGGGTCGCGGCCGCGATTGCTGCTACTCGACGAACCCACGGCCGGCATGAATGCGGCCGAGGCATCGAGCATCGGCGAGTTGGTGCTGCAGCTGCGCGATGAAGGCGTGACCGTGCTGATGGTCGAGCACAACATGGGCGTCGTCACGAAGTACTGTGAAGGGTGCACCGTCATGAACTTCGGCAAGGTGCTCGCGGATGGCCATCCTCGGGATGTGCTGAAAGATCCAAAGGTTGCTGAAGCCTATCTGGGGCGTTCTTATGTTGCGGGTCACTGATCTCACGGCGGGTTACGGCGGCATCGCCGCGGTCCGGAATGTCAATCTGGAGGTGCCGGCCGGCCGGCTGGTGGTTCTGCTTGGTTCCAACGGCGCGGGCAAGACGACGACCATGCGCACGATTGCCGGCCTCCACCGTGCCACGTCGGGAAGCATCTCGGTCGAGGGGGTGCGCATCAACAGCTTTCCCGCCTACAAGGTCGTTCGCGCGGGGCTGGCCCTGGTCCCCGAGGGGCGGATGGTTCTCGCCCCGTTGACCGTCGAAGAGAACCTGGATCTGAGCCGGTACGCCAAGCGTGGCGGCCCGGACGATCTGCTCGATCGGGTCTATGAACTGTTTCCCCGGTTGAAGGAGAGGCGGCGGCAGATCGCCGGACTGATGAGTGGTGGCGAGCAGCAGATGCTGGCCATCGGGCGGGCCATGATGACCCACCCCAAGCTGATCCTGCTGGATGAGCCTTCCATGGGCCTGTCGCCCCTGATGGCGCAGACCGTGTTCGAGGCCATTGCGCGCTTGCATCGCGAGGGCCAGTCCATCCTCGTGGTGGAGCAGAACGCGGCTCTTGCGCTGCCCTTGGCGGACCATGTCTACGTGATGCGCCGCGGGCAGATCGTGCTGGAGGGCAAGCCGGCGGATGTCGGCAACAGCCCGGAGATTGTTGACGCCTACCTCTCGTGATCCGCAGGCGAACCGCTGCGGGATGCAGCGGTTCGCCAATACCAGGGAGTGTGCTCAGAACGCGTGCCGCAGGCCGACCGACAGGGCGCTGTGCTGCGCGCCGTAGCCATTCGGTGCAACCTGGACGACCGCACCGAACAGGTTCGACTTCGCGTGAGAGTCGTTGTCGGCGAGGCCGTAGGACGCATAGAGCGCGGTGCGCTTGGACATCATGTGCTCGTAGATGGCGCCGTAGTACATCGTCCGGCCTTTCGGGCCGGTGGGGTACGTGAAGTCAGTGCGGGTCGCGGAGAGCGTGACCACACTGGCACCGAAGGGAATGGCGGCGACGGCCCAGTACGAGCGTGACTCGTTCCAGAGATAGCCGAATGGCGACGCGTTGAATGCGGGGCTCAGGTTCGCTGCATCCCGGCCCGCGCGCATGTTGAAGGCCCCGCCCGACACCCTGATCGCTCCGAAGTCATAGCGCGCTCCGACCGCCCACAGCGTTTGCCATTCCGGCGAAGCGGCGGCCGTGATCATCTCTGCAGGCTGGCGCAGCCTCGCGTAGGAGGCTTCCACCCGCAGAGGGCCGGCGTCATATGAGATGCCCGGGTTGACCAGTCTGCCGGTACCTCGCGGGTTTTCGTTGCCTGCGGCCACCATCATCCTGGCCGTGAGCGCGCCGAACTTGTAGGAGCCGAGCACGGAGTTGTCAACGCGGGCCGCAGATTGGAAGTTGCCGCCACCAGGGCCTGCAGCGACGCTCTCATAGACGCCGAGGCCGACGGCAGCCGTCGGGTTGGCCCAGTAGGCGCCGCCGGCAAGATCGGAACTCGCCACCGCGAGGAAGATCGGCGAGTACTGGCGCCCCAGAGAAACAGACCCTGCGCCGGAGGACAACCCCACCCACGCCTGACGGCCGAACTGCAGGCCGCCTTGCTGCATGGTGCCGGTGTCCGCGCCGATCCCGCCCTCGAGCACGAAGCTCGCACGAAGCCCTGAACCCAGATCCTCCGTCCCGCGAAAGCCCAATCGCGAGCCGGGACCGACCCCCGAGTCGATGCGGTTGGTCTTGTTCGACCCGGTGGGCACCGCGATTGCGCCCCCCGGCGTGGTGGTGCCGGCGCCTTGCCGGGCGTGGGTCACGGTCGCGTCGAGCAAACCGTACACGGTGACTGAGCTTTGCGCTTGCGCCGACGCAGCGGCTCCGCACAGCACCGCCAGGGTTGTCAATTTCTTCCTCATCTCGTACTCCATTGTTGGTGACTTCGGCATCGCGTGGCCGCGAGTGGCGCGCGCGAGGGTTTTTCTTGCCCAGCCGAGATGCGTTCTCGACGCATGCACGGCTGAGATCTGTATGTTTTACTAAGATGACGTCATCAGTCAATTGAGGAAATACCTTTCTGGGGATGTGTTGCTTATTCCTTCATTGACAAATCTAGTAAGACTAGTAAAGTCATCGACATGAACCTCAGGCAAGCAGCAGAGATGAAGGGCGCGCAGGCGCTGTACAGGGGCATGCGGGTGATCCGGGAGGTCGAGCAGCGTCTTGGCGCCTTGTTTGCTGCCGGCGAACTGCCGGGCTTCATCCACCTCAGCATTGGCCAGGAGGCGGTGCCTGTCGGGGTTTCGGATGCGCTCCTCCCACAGGACACGATGGCTTCAAATCACCGTGGCCATGGGCATTGCCTGTCGAGAGGCATCGAGTTGCCGGGGTTTTTTGCGGAACTCATGGGGCGACAGAACGGTGTGTGCAAGGGGCGCGGTGGCTCGATGCACGTCGCAGACCTGTCCAAGGGCATGCTGGGCGCAAACGGGATCGTCGGCGCAGGCCTGTCGATCGCGCTCGGCAGCGCGCTGGCTCACAAGCTGCGCGAGACGGGTGGGATCGCTGTGGCCTATTTCGGCGATGGCGCGGTGGCCGAAGGCCTGTTCCACGAGACGATCAACCTGGCTAAGCTTTGGTCGCTTCCGCTGCTGCTGGTCTGCGAGAACAACGGATGGGCGGAGTTCCAGCCCACCCGGACACAGGTGGCGGCTGAACTGCCGGCGCTGTCGGGCGCGTTCGGCGTGCCTTGCCAGTCGTGCGATGGCTGCGACGTCTTGGCAGTCAGGGCTGCCGCTGTCGAGATGGCCGGCGTCGTCCGCTCGACAAGCGTGCCGGGGCTGCTGATCTGCAACACACACCGCCACCGGGGTCACTACGAAGGTGATCCGCAGCGCTATCGCGCCAAGGAGGAACTGGCGAGCCTCAATGCCGCGGATCCGATCCTGCGCCTGAGGGAAGGGCTGGTCGGGCAAGGCCTGGACGGTTCAATTCTGGATGCCATCGACTGCGATGTGGTGCAAGAGGTCGATGCGGCCGTGCAGGCTGCGCGTGCTGGGGCCGCCCCGGATCTCGCGAGCGCGATGGCCGATGTCTACGGGAGGTAGCGGAGTGCCGGAAGTTTCATTTGCGCAGGCGGTCAATCGCGCGCTCGCCTCGGAGATGCGGAACGATCCAAGCGTCATCGTGTTTGGCGAAGACGTCGGCCAGTCAGGCGGCACGTTCAGCGTCACCCGCGGCTTGCATCAAGAGTTCGGTCCTCGGCGTGTCATGGACACCCCGATCTCGGAGGCCGCGATCGCGGGTGCGGCCGTCGGCGCTGCGATGTGTGGCCTGCGCCCCGTGGTCGAGATCATGTTCATGGACTTCATCACCTTGGCCATGGACGCGCTCGTGAACCAGGCTGCCAAGGCGCGCTTCATGTTCGGTGGGCAGGCGAGCGTGCCGATGGTGGTGCGCACGCCGCATGGCGGCAACCTCACGGCGGGCCCGCAGCATTCGCAGTGCCTGGAGGCCTGGTTCGCCCATGTGCCTGGACTCAAGGTCGTGTGTCCTTCCGATGCCCAGAGCGCGCATGACCTGCTGATCGAATCGATCCGGGATCCCAATCCGGTGGTATTCATCGAGAACCGCTGGCTCTACAAGTTCAAGGGCGGCCTCGACACGGAGCGTCGCCTGTACAGACTCGGCGAGGCGCGTGTGGTGCGCGCGGGCAGTGATGTCACGTTGGTGACCTACGGCGCTGGCGTGAGGGTCTGTCTTGCGGCGGCGGTGGAACTGGCGGCGCACGACATCGCATCGGAGGTGATTGACCTGGGAACGATCCAGCCCTGGGACCGGGAGACCGTCGGCCGCTCTGTGAGCAAGACGGGGCGGCTCGTGGTGGTGCACGAAGCCGTGAAGGAATTCGGGGTCGGTGCGGAGATTGCCGCCCACGTCGCGGAGCACAGCTTCAGCGCGCTGAAGGGGCCTGTCTGCCGCATCGGAGCGCCTTTCATGCCCAGCCCCTTCAGTCCCGATCTGGAGAAGCACTACGTTCCCTCGGCGGCGGACGTGGTCGATCAAGTCAGGCGGCAGTTCGCCGCCGCTGCGGCTGCATAGGAGACATGCGTGGAATTGAAGATGCCCAAGCTGGGCTTGACCATGGAAGAAGGTGTTCTCGCCGAATGGCTGGTCAAGGTGGGAGACCGCATCGAGGCCGGCCGGCCGGTGTTCGTCGTCGAGACGGACAAGGTGGCCAACGAGATCGAGTCGGAAGTCAGTGGAACCATCACCGAGATCCTGGTGGCGGAGGGCGAAAGCGCGGCGGTCGGTGCGGTGCTGGCGCGCCTGTCGAAATAACCGAGGAGATGTGAGCGATGCTGGAAATACTGATCAAGGGCGGGACCATCGTGGATGGCAGCGGTGGCGAGCCTTACACAGGTGATGTGGGGATTCGTGGCGGCAAGATCGTGGAGATGGGCAAGGTCCAGTCGGCCGCCGAGGTCACGATCGATGCAGGCGGTGCGATCGTCGCACCGGGGTGGGTGGATGCGCACACTCATTACGACGGCCAGGCCATGTGGGACCAGGATCTCACCCCGTCATCGTTCCATGGCGTGACCACGGCGATCATCGGCAATTGCGGCGTTGGCTTTGCGCCGGTCCGACCGCAAGAGCGCGATTACCTGATCGGATTGATGGAGGGCGTTGAGGACATTCCGGCCCAATCGCTGGCGGCGGGTCTGACATGGGATTGGGAGACTTTCCCCGAGTACCTTCATTGCATCGACACGATGTCCCACACGATGGACATCGGTGCCTTGCTGACGCACGGGCCCTTGCGGGTCTATGCGATGGGCCGCGATGCCGTTCATCGCGAGCAGGCCAACGCCACAGAGGTCGAGCGAATGGCGCAGCTGACCCAAGAGGCCGTGGCTGCAGGGGCTCTGGGCTTCTCGACGTCGCGCACCGTGATGCACACGGCGCCTGACGGCACACCGGTTCCCGGCACGTTCGCGGCGCCAGAGGAACTCATCGCCATCGGCAAGGCGGTCAAGGCCGGTGGGGGGCGGCTGTTGGAAGTCGTGCCCCGGAATGTGGGCGGCGAAGACAAAGATGCCTTCGAGAAGGAACTCCAGCTCATGGAGCGCTTGTCCAGAGAGACTGGGTGCGCCGTGACCTACCTGCTTTTGCAGCACGGGCGAGACCGCGAGGAGTACCGTCGTTCGTTGGCGTTCGCCCAACAGGCCCAGTCCCGGGGCGCCGACCTTTGGCCGCAGGTGGCGGGTCGTCCCATCACCATGCTGATGAGCTTCGTGGGCGAGAACCCCTTCAACCGGCTGCCTGCCTACCAGGCGTTGCTCGACAAACCGTGGCCGGAGCGACTGGCTGCACTGAAGACGCGCGAAGTTCGAGCGGCGCTGTTGTCGCAATCGGACGAAGGCACGACGGGCAAGTCCCTCTTCTATCACAAGGGGACTTGGAAGCATGTCTACCCGATGGGCAAGCCGATGAACTACTTCCCGGATGGCGGCAACAGCGTGGCTGTGCTTGCCGAGAAGTCCGGAAAAGATCCGCGCGAGATCGCCTACGACCTGATGCTCGAACACAACGGCACCGCGTTCCTCATGTATGCCATCTCGAACTATTTCGAGCGCACGGATGAAGCGGTTCATACCATGCTGAGCAGCGCGCGGTCTGTGTGGGGGCTGGGCGACGGCGGCGCGCACGTGACCAGCATCAGCGATGCGAGCCTGCCGACGTTCATGCTGGCCCATTGGGTCCGTGATCAGAGGCGTTCCGGGGCCCGCAGTTTCGGGCTGCCCGAGGCGGTCCGGCGGCTCACGTCGGCGAATGCACAGCTGTTCGGCTTGGCCGATCGAGGGCTTCTCGCGGTAGGTAAAAAGGCTGACCTCAACGTGATGGATCTCGCGCATCTCGGCCTGGAAGATCCGGGCATGGCCTACGACCTGCCATTGGGCAATCCGCGCCTCGTCCAGCGCGCACGAGGCTATGTCGCGACCGTCCTGTCCGGCGAGGTTGTTGCCAAGGACGGGGAGCTGACGGGGCGTCGGCCCGGGCGGCTCGCGCGCTCGCAAGGAGGTCGGTGATGGACCCCAACTCCCCGCATCGGTGGACTGCGCAGTACCCGGAGCTTGGAACCGGGCCGGTCTCGGTCCTGCCTTACTACTCGCCTGAGCACTTCGAACTGGAGCGCAAGCACATCTTCATGAAGATGTGGTTGAACGTTGGCCGCGTCCAGGAGGTTCCCAACGCAGGGGATTACCTGGTCAAGGACGTCCAGGCCTGCAACGCCTCGGCGTTGATCGTCCGCGGCAACGATGGCCAGATCCGAGCCTTTCACAACATGTGCTCGCACCGCGGCAACCGGCTGATGAAATCCGAGCGAGGCCGTGCACTGGCGGTGACCTGCGGCTTTCATGGCTGGAGCTACAACCTGGATGGAGCGCTGCGCGCGATTCCCGACGAGAAGCGCTTCTTCAACCTCGATCGTTCCAAACTCGGACTGACGCCCATTCGGTGTGAGACCTGGGGCGGGTTCATCTTCTTGTCCTTTGACCCGAAGAGCACGGTCTCCCTGAGAGAGTATCTCGGCGAGATCGCGGATGACCTGGAAGGCTACCCTTTCGAGGATGTGACTGCGCAATGCTATGCCTTCTCCATCCAGGTTCAGGCGAACTGGAAGGTGGTGAAGGATGCGTTCCAGGAGACTTACCACGTTGCCTTTCTGCACCGCAAGTCGCTGCCAGATTCGTTCACAAGCCCTTCGAACCCGCTTTCGCTGAACTCGGACTATCGAATCTTCGGGCCGCACCATCGCACCTCGCTGTATGCGAACCGCGAACGGGCATCCACCCCGACCGAGCGGATCGCCCGCAAGCACGGCGGGATGTTCACGGGCGGCGGCGGAATGAGAAAGAGCCTGCCGCCGGCGCTGCTGGATCGCAAGAACTGGGGAGGCGACATGAACGTCATATTCCCGAACTTCTTCCTGGATGTGGGCGCCTCGCTGATCCTGTCCTACAGCATGTGGCCCCTGGCGGTGGACCGCACGCACTGGGAGGTGCGCGTGTACATGCGCAAGCCGAAGAACCCGGCGGAGCGCTTTGCGCAGGAATACAACGTTGCGCTATTGCGCGATACCTTGAGCGAAGACGCGAGCACCGTCGAAGGAACGCAGTCGGTTCTGCCATCCGGTGGCAAGTCGGAGTTCTATCTCCAGGACGAGGAGATCCTCGTTCGTCACGACACGGTGACCATCGCGAAACTCATCAACAGCGCAGAGGGAGGTCAATGAGCGAGCTATTTCCCGGCGAGCGCGAGATCGCCGGCTTGTGCCAGGAATGGGCAATGGACGGCGACGACGCGCGTCGTCGCAAGCGTGTCCAGAGCACGCTCGCGCAGTTGCAAGGGTTCTATGACGCCATGCTGCCTCACCTGGATGCGGCGCTCGTCTGGCTGTCCGACCCCGAGCGCGACGGCGACGAGACGTGCAAGCGCTATTTCGACCTCTGCCTGATGCTCGCGGAGGTGGCTCCTGCGATCGAGAACTTCAAGTCGCCGCGCGTGCCCAACGGCTTGCCGATCGAACGGTTCACGCGGCTGAGCGCTTATCCGGGAGCACGGCTGTGGTGGGAATGACGTTGGTGTCTGAGCGCGCGCAGAGACTGCTGAAGAAGCTGAGCGAGCAACCCTTCGACTACTTCGCGCCAGTCGAGCTGATGCGCGCTCGTCTTGAGCAAGCCGTCGGCAGCCAACCGGCGCCTGCGGGAAGGTCGATCGAGATCGGCAATGTCTTGGCGGAATGGGTGGGCGAACCGGCCGACGGGGCGCCCGTCATGCTGTACCTGCATGGCGGCGGCTATGCCATGGGATCGAGAAACACCCACCGGCGCCTGGCGATGAGTCTGGCCCGGAAGTGCGGGGTGGCCGCTCTGCTCCCGGAGTACCGGCTGGCGCCGGAGCATCCTTATCCCGCCGCCTTGGATGACGCATATTCAGCCTACAGGTGGCTTCTGGAGCAGACCGGCTCGGCAGCGCGAATCGCCGTCGCTGGCGATTCCGCAGGCGGCGGGCTTGCGCTGGCGCTGCTGTTGCGCATCCGGGACCGTGGGCTCGAACAGCCTGGCTGCTGCGTGGCGTTGTCGCCGTGGACGGATCTGGCGAGTACCGGTGGTTCGATGGAGACTTGCCGGGCGACCGATCCGGCCGTGTCGCGCGAGGCCCAGGACCGGTTGGCGTCGTTGTACCTGGCGGGTGAGTCGGCGAAGAATCCTGGCGTCTCCCCGCTGTACGGCGATCTCTCGGGCCTGGCTCCGCTCCTGCTCCAGGTCAGCGAGTTCGAGGTGCTGCTGGACGACTCGCTGCGCTTTGAAAAAAAGGTCCGCGATGCCGGTGGCGCGGTGCGATGCGAGTGCTGGCCGGGGATGGTGCATGTGTGGCATCTTTACGAAGGCTATCTGCCCGAAGCGGAGGCGGCACTCAATGGAGTTGGCGCGTTCGTCCGCGAGAAGCTGGCCTGAACGCCGGGGTGCGGCGCGTCAAAGGATCTGACGAATGTTGATCTCGGTTGAGACTCTTTTCGAAGGAGCCCGAACCCACAATGGGTTCACCTCGGAGGCCGTGCCTGAAAGCCGGCTGCGTGATCTGTATGCCTTGCTCAAATGGGGGCCCACCTCGGCCAATTGCAGCCCGGCCCGCTTCATCTTCGTGTGCAGTGAGCAAGGGAAGGCGCGTTTGCTGCCATGCCTGTCGCCGGGCAACCGCGAGAAGAGCCGCCAAGCCCCGGTGACAGTCATCATCGGGATGGATCTCGGGTTCTGCGAGAAGCTGCCAAAGCTCTTTCCCCATGAAGATGCGGCGTCGTGGTTCGAAGGCCAGCCCGCGCTGATCGAGGAAACCGCGTTTCGGAACAGCTCGCTGCAGGGCGCCTACCTCATCATGTCCGCGCGCGTGCTGGGTCTGGACTGCGGTCCGATGAGCGGATTTGATCGAAAGGCCGTGGATGCCGAGTTCTGGTCAGGGACGCAGGTCCGCACCAATTTCATCTGCAACTTGGGGCGTGGAGATCCGCAGCGTCTTTTCCCGCGCAGCCCGCGGCTGGATTTCGACGAAGCCTGCCAACGGGCCTGAGGTCACCGCGCCCCAAACTGGGTGCGAGCAGTGCGGCGTAGGTTCTCCCCGCGTGGATATCGATGCCATGGGTCAGCACGGCGACCAAGGCCGAGACCGTCTTTCGCAGCCATTGCGGAACGAACCGGGCCTCACTGCAGCAGCGTGAAGGTGGGAAGCTTCAGGTCAAGCGCGATGGCTGCAAGGCGAGTGCCTGCGACCGTGATGCAGCCGCCGGCGAAGGCGCCCGCAGTGGGAATCTTGGCGGCTCGAAGCAGCAGGTAGACCACGATGCCTGCGATGGCCGCGGAGGCATAGATGTCCTGCCGCAGGATCAGCGGGACCTTACCGGACAAGAGGTCCCGCAGCACGCCGCCGCCCGCCCCGGTGAGCGTGCCCATGAGAACGATCACCAGCGTTCGGCAGCCCGCCTTCTCGGCGACCTGTGCGCCGGATATCGCAAACACGGCAAGCCCCACGGCGTCTGCGACGAGCAGCGCGTTTGTCGGGGTGGGGAAAAAGTGAACCCATGCCAATGTGATGGTGGTGGCCGCGATGATCGTGTAAATGGGCCCTGAATCTTTGATCCAGAAGATGGGGTGCCTGCTGAGCAGCACATCCCGAAGGGTGCCGCCGCCGACCGCCGTGATGGAGGCGAGAACCAGCACGCCCAGCAGGTCGAGCTGTGCTGAAACTGCCGCCAGCGCACCACTGGCTGCAAAGACTGCGACGCCAAACAGATCGAGGATGTAGAGAAGCACGGCAGAGCGAGTGATCGTTGTGGAGGATCCTCGGCAAGACGGCATCGAGCCGGCGCCGCGGCGCCCCGTCTCCCCTTGGTGGGCGATGGTAAGACCTTGCGGAGATGCAGAAGCGGCGAAGGCGGCAATCTGGGGTCAACGCCGCGACCCAAGCAGGCCGCCCTGGCATGCAGCCGGCGTGGCGCTTGCCCAGGCCGTTCTGCTCCGGCTTCTCGGCATCGCGGGTACGCATGGGCTTGTCCTGCGGCGTGCCACCCAAACGTTGTTCCGCGGCCCGGTCTTGCGGGAGAGGGACCCGGGTGAAACAGTTACCGCCGGCTTCGGAACAACGTGTCAACCAGCCAGCGATCCAGGCGCGTGGATGGGCCGCAGAAGATCACCGCTGATACCTCTTCTTTGGAGAAGAAGAGTTTTGCGAACAGCAGCCAAGCAATGGCTCCCACGTAGACGGCAAAGCCCAAGAGCAAACATGCAGAGACACCCAGCCAAAGAGGTTCCCAGCCCACGAGGTATCCGTCCGGCTCGATACCCAACAACCGTGGCACGACAGGCAAGGCAAGGATGGACCCGAGACCGATCGACGTGATCACGAATGCAATCAACGAAAGCCATGCCAACGCAGATCGTCGGGCCTGGGTGCGCGCGTGTGCAGAGTGGGACATGGCACCTGTGGAGTGAATGGTTCTTTGTTCCGATGAGGCTGCGCGGGATCTTGCACTGGAGGCGGTCTGGCGGGAAGTGATAACTCCAACGAATTCGGAGCCGAGCCGGCGTCACGGATCTGACCGGCAATGGACAACGCGGCGAGTGCCCGTTGACACTGAGGCGGGTGCGATTCGCGTCTCCTCGAGAGAGAACCCCAATGCTCCCGCCGGCAGGCATGGCGAGCCCCACAACAACTGAAGGTGATTCGTTCTGCCGGCTCAGCTTCGATATCACGACCCGGTGGCGCAACGCTGGAGATGCGCTGGCTCAGTGCGGGTCGAAACAGCGCACCGTATGGGCTTCGAGCGCCACGCGCCGGCCGTTCCCACGGGCGGCGCGCGGCGAGATGACCGAGTCGAATCAGGCCTCGCCCATTCCCTCGGCCGGCTTGGCGGCACTGCCGGCACGCACTTTGTCTTCAATGCGCTTGCCGACGTTGGCATCCACGCTCTTCCAGTAGTCGAAGGCGCGTTCGAGCACGGGGCTGCGCACGCCACCGAGCAGGGCGCCGGCGACGGTCTCCACGAGCGCGGCGCGTTGGGCGTCGTTGAACACATCGCGAACCAAGATGCCGGGCTGTGTGAAGTCGTCGTCTTCGGCGTGCAGGGTGTAGGCGCTGCGGACCATCTCGCCGTCGGCTTCCCAGCTGTCGTTGACACGGCCGGTGTCGTCGGACCAGGGGCGCCCGCCGCTGTTGGTGGCGTAGACCGGCGCGCTGCCGCTGTGGTCGTAGGCCATCTGGCCGTCGAACATGTAGGTGTTCACGGCGACCTTGGGCTTGTTGACCGGAAGCTGGTGGAAGTTGGTGCCGATGCGGTTGCGCTGCGCGTCGGCATACGCGAAGGCGCGGCCGAGGAGCATCTTGTCCGGCGAGAGACCGATGCCGGGAACGGTGTTGCCGGGGGAGAAGGCGGCTTGCTCGATCTGGGCGAAGAAGTTCTCGGGATTGCGGTTCAGCGTCATCGTGCCGACCGGGATCAGCGGGTAGTCCTTGTGCGACCAGGTCTTGGTCAGGTCGAAGGGATTGATGCGATAGGTCTTGGCGTCGGCATACGGCATCACCTGCACCGACATCTTCCACACCGGGTGGTCGCCGCGGGCGATGGCGTCGAACAGGTCGCGGCGATGGAAGTCGGCGTCCTGGCCAGACATGGTGGAG
>CAZBOF010000049.1:0-3407 GCA_964493285.1 uncultured Rhizobacter sp.
TGATCCCCGAGGGCAAGACGATGTGCAGCCTGTGCTCGCGGCTGCGGCGCGGCATTCTTTACCGGGTGGCGGGCGAACTCGGCGCGACCAAGGTGGCGCTGGGGCATCACCGCGACGACATGATCCAGACCTTGTTCATGAACATGTTCTTCGGCAGCCGCATGAAAGGCATGCCCCCGAAGCTGGTGAGCGACGATGGCAAGAACATCGTCATCCGCCCGCTGGCCTATGTGGCCGAGACCGACCTGGAACGCTGGGCTGAGCACCGGCAGTTCCCCATCATTCCGTGCACGCTGTGCGGCAGCCAGGACAACCTGCAGCGCGTGCAGATCAAGAACATGCTGCGCGACTGGGACAAGCGATTCCCCGGGCGCATCGACAACCTGTTCACCGCCATGGGCAACATCGTGCCCTCGCACATGATGGACCGGAACCTCTATCCTTTCACCTCGCTCCAAACCACGGGGCAGCCCGAGCCCGGCGGCGACATCGCTTTCGACGACGACGAGGGGTGCGCGCCACCGGCCGGTTTGCCGGACGCTGCCGTCATCAAGCTTCAGCGGTAGCTCTCACTTCGCGCGGAGGCACGACATGTGGAAATCTTCAGTGGCCCTGTGGGGCTTGGTGGGTGCGCTGGCCGGCTGCGCCGGCATGAATGCGGTGCAGACCGACGTCTCCACCTTCAGCCAGTGGACCCCTGACCGCAAGCCCACCACGTACGCATTCGAGCGGCTGCCGTCGCAGCAGGCCGATGCGCAATCACAAGACCGCATCGAGGCCGCAGCACGGCCCGCGCTGGCCGCAGCCGGATTCGCCGAAACCGCCGCCGGCCAGGCGGCCGACGTCACGGTGCAAGTGGGCTTGCGCATCAGCCGCACCGACCGCTCGCTCTACGACGACCCGTTCTGGTGGCGCGGCGGCATGTACTACTCGCGCTTCGGGCGCGGTGCGTTCTGGGGCCCGAGCATGTCGTTCCATTTCGAAAGCCCACGTTACGACCGCGAGGTGGCGGTGCTGATCCGGGACCGCCAGTCCAACCAGCCCCTGTATGAAGCGCGCGCCGCAAGCGACGGCCTCACCGAAGGCGACCCCGCCTTGATCGGCGCGATGTTCACCGCCGCGATGAAGGACTTCCCGCACACCGGCATCAACCCGCGCCGCGTGACCGTGCCCTTGCCTGGCAGTGCGGGCAGCCCCGGCGGCTGAAACGCGTCCCGCGGGGGCTCGGCGGTTCAACCGCCGGCTTCCGCCGCAAGGACGCGGGCATCCTCGGCCCAGCCCTTGAGCTTCTGATTCGCCACGAGCCGCTGTTCACGGGTGGTGGTGCTGTGCAGCTTCGCCGTGAGCTGGCAGTTGTGCTCGTGCAAACGCTTCTGGTACGCCACGTAGCCCGGCCGGGGGGATTGCTGCGCGTGACGAACCAGCGTGCGCAGCACCGCCCGCGTCTCCTCGGCCGGCGCGCCGGACTCGACCAACCCCCGCAGCGATACCACGGTTTCCTGTTGGCGCTGCATGCGCTCCTCCAGCCACAAGACAGGATCGAACGGCGATGCGGCGAGGCCGCCAGCCAGCAGTTCACGCTGGGCAGCATCGAGCTTGCCGTAGAACATTTCTGCGCGGTCGACCGCCCGCTGAAGCGCCTTCTTCGCGCGTTCGGCGGGATCAGCCTGGAGGTAGTCGCGCCGGAAATCCTGGTTCACCTTGGCATAGCGGCTCTCGATGTGGGCCACCTGCTGCACGCTCAGCGTGCGCACCGCGCTGGCAGCCACGGGCAGGGCCTGGTCGAGCAACGGCGACAGGCGGCCCATCGCCTCGGCATGCCAGCCGCACACCTGCGCCGGCGTCAGCGGCCCCAGCACCTGCGCCTGAAGCTCATCCAGGAAGCGGGTGTAGCCGGGCAGCTGGGTCGCACGGTGCCAGCGGAACCAGTCGCCCAGGCCCTGGCGCACCTGCGCCGACTGCGCCTCGTTGAAGTCGACATAGCGATCCAGCCACCAGAAAGTGAGCCCCGGCGCCTGCCCGTAGGTGAAACGGACCGCGGCGCACCCTGCAGCCAGGGTACTCACCGCCAACAGCGCACCGATAATCCAGGTTTTCATTCGTCATCCCCCAGGGGACTCGGCCCGGCCGAGCCCGCCCCAAGAGGTCAAGGACTCCTGGACGCGGTGTTTTGTTTCCTTGCGAGGACATTGCATGGCGCTCGACATCGTGATCATGGCCGCGGGCAAGGGCACCCGCATGAAATCCAGCCTGCCGAAGGTGCTGCACAAGCTCGCCGGCAAAAGCCTATTGCAGCACGTGCTGGAAACCGCAGTCGCGCTCGGGGCCGACCGCATCGTCGCCGTCACCGGCCATGGTGCCGACGCAGTGGAAGCCGCAGCCCAGGCTCCCCAGCTCGTGTTTGCCCGCCAGATGCCCCAACTGGGCACCGGCCATGCCGTCCAGCAAGCCATGCCGCACCTGCACGATGACGGCACCACGCTCATCCTGAACGGCGACGTGCCCTTGATCGCGCAAAGCACCGCGCGCGCCCTCATCGCAGCGTGCGGCGGCGACAAGCTCGCGCTGCTGACCATCGAGCTGCCCGACGCCACCGGCTACGGCCGCATCGTGCGCGACGGCAACGCCGTGCGCGCCATCGTCGAACACAAAGACGCGAGCCCGGCCCAGCGCGAGATCCGCGAGGTCTACACCGGCATGATGGCCGTGCCCACCCGCGCGCTGAAGCAGTGGCTGGGCCGCCTGACCAACCAGAACGCCCAGGGCGAGTACTACCTGACCGACATCGTCGCCATGGCCGTGGCCGACGGCACCCCGGTGGTCGCCGCCCAGCCGCTCAGCGACACCGAAGTGCTCGGCGTGAACAGCCCCCTGCAACTGGCCGACCTCGAACGCCGCCACCAGCGCACCCAGGCCCACGCTTTGCTGGAAGCCGGCGTGCGCATGGCCGACCCGGCCCGCTTCGACCTGCGCGGCACGCTCGAATGCGGCAGCGACGTCGAGATCGACATCAACTGCGTGTTCGAAGGCACCGTGACGCTGGGCGACGGTGCCCGCGTGGGCGCCAACTGCTTCATTCGCAATGCGGACATCGGCCCCGGCGTCGTGCTGCACCCCTTCACCCACATCGACGGCGAAAAGCTCGGGGTGACCGTGGGCGCGGGCTCGCTGATCGGCCCCTTCGCCCGCCTGCGCCCCGGCGCGCAGCTCGGCAACGAAGTGCACATCGGCAATTTCGTCGAAGTGAAGAACAGCACCCTCGCCAACGGCGCCAAGGCCAACCACCTCGCCTACCTCGGCGACGCCACGGTGGGCGAGCGCGTGAACTACGGTGCGGGCAGCATCACCGCCAACTACGACGGCGCCAACAAGCACCGCACCGTGATCGGCGACGACGTGCACGTGGG
>CAZBOF010000049.1:3417-27368 GCA_964493285.1 uncultured Rhizobacter sp.
GGGCCCGGCGCAGCTCGCCGCAGCGCCGGTGACGCTGGGCAACGGTGCCACCGTCGGCGGCGGCTCCACCATCACGAAGAACGTCCCCGCGGGCGAGCTGGCGGTGGCGCGGGGCAAGCAGGTGGCGATCGCGAACTGGAGCCGTCCGCAAAAGAAGAAGTGACGCCGCTCAGGCACTCAATGCCTGGCGGGGCGCGCCCTGCGCGGCCACCTCCCGCAGGGCCTCGATGAGCAACTGCGCGCCGGGCGACGAGTGCGCCTGCGTGCGCCGCAGGATGCCGATCGGGCGTTCCGTGCCCGCCAGGTCGACCGGCAAGATCACCAAGACCCGCGACGACAGCTCATGCTGGAACAACTGGCGCGAGGCCGCGGTCACCATGTCGGTTTCCAGCAGCAGGCCGCGGATGATCGACAGGTCGGAGCTTTCCACCGCGGCATGCGGCTCGTCCAGCCCATGCTGGGCCCAGCAGGCACTCAAGGCTTCGCGCGTCGGGGTGCCCTGGCGCGGAAGCACCCAGGCCGCATCCAGCAAGTCCGTCAAATCGAGCGCGGCGCGCTTGGCCAGCGGATGATCGCTGCGCGCCAACACGGCCATCGGCTGCTGCACGAGCGGCTCGACCAGCAAGCCGTGCTCGACCGGCTCCAGCGGCAACGCGCCCACCATGAAGTCGATGTCGCCCATGCGCAGTGCCGTCACCTGCGCATCCAGTGGCGTCTCCACCGTGCGCACCTTCAGCCGCGGGTGGCGGCTCAACACCCGGCCGATGGCCGCGGGCAGCAAATAGGGGCGTGAGTACGGCAAGGCGCCCACCACCACCTGGCCTTCGATCACCCCCTTGAGCGCGGAGATCTCCGCGGTGGCCAGGCGCAATTGCGCCAACGCGCGCTTCACGTGGACCAGCAGCAGTTCACCGGCCTCCGTCAACGCGACCCCCGAATGGGCGCGGTCGAACAGCGGCACGCCGACACTCGCCTCGAGATCGTGCAAGGCCATGCTGGCCGCAGGCTGCGACACGCCGACGGCAGCGGCGGCCGTGCTGATGTGCTTGCGCTCGCTGAACGCGAACAGCAGCTCCAGCCGACGCTCATGCACCGCCAGGGAAAAGAAGGGCGCGCTGCGGAGGCGGAACGCGGAGGCGGGGTAGCGCTGGCACAAGGCCTCGCAGGCCTCCTGCAGCTCCGAGAACGCCAGCTCGACGCGGCGGAACAAGGCCTGGCCGAACTCGGTCAGCAACCATCGGCGCGCACTGCGCTCGAACAAGGCCACGCCGAAAGAACCTTCCAGCTCCTGGATGGACCGCGAGACAGCCGACTGCGCCCGCCGCAACTCTTCGCTCGCCCGCGTGAGATTGCCGTGGCGCACCACCGCCAGGAAGGGACGAAGGTGCTTGGTGTGCAGCATGCCCTGTCCCCGCAACCTCAACCCCGCGGCCAGCGCGGCCGGAAGGACGGGTCACCCCGGCTGCCGCCCAGCCGCTCCAGATGGCAACAGAATGGCGCCGCGAAATGCGTGGGCAGCAGCAGGATGCCCGCCGCGGCCACGGCGTCGAGCACCGCCAGGCGGGTGCGCAGCGCCTGCACCGGATCGTCATCGAAGACCGAGCACAGGTGCGGATGCGGCAGCTGGACCGGGTGATGGATGACATCGCCGCTGAAGAGCGCCTCTTCGCCGCCGGTGCGCAGCCGCACGGTGGCATTGCCGGGCGTGTGCCCCGGCGCCGGCTCGACCGTGAGCCGCTCGTCGACCGTGTAGCCGTCGTCGATCAGCACCGCCTGGCCGGCTTCGACGACCGGCAACACGCTGTCGGCGAACACGAACCGCTGCGACTCGCGCGGCACATGGTCGGGGCGGCGATCGTCCCAGCGCTCGAACTCGCTGCGCTTGAACAGGTAGCGCGCGTTGCGGAAGGTCGGCACCCAGCGGCCGTCCACGAGCCGCGTATTCCAACCCACATGATCGGCGTGGAAGTGCGTGCACATGACGAAGTCGATCTCGTCGGGGTGCGCACCGGCAGCGGCGAGCCGCGCGAGCCAGGGTTCGCTGCGCATGTTGAAGCGCGGATCATCGGGACGCGGCTTGTCGTTGCCGATGCAGGCATCGATGAGGATCTTGTGGCGCGGCGTGCTCACCAGCCAGCTGTGGATGCTGGTGCGCAGCCGGCCCGAGGCGGGGTCGTAGAAATGAGGCACCAGCCAGTCGCGGTGCGCCTCCCACATGTGCGGCTGCACCTGGGGAAACATCACGTGCGACGGCAACCCCGGGCCGTGGTAGTCCTCGACGCGGGTGACTTCCACATCGCCGATGCGCAGCCCCTGGCCGTGCAGGCCGATGGGCAAGATATCGAGCGCAGTCATGGGCTCATTCTCGGTCAAGCGTCACCGTGGCGGTCGCGCGCCGGCGCTCAGGCCGGCTGGCGCGCCGGTTGCGCGAACCGATCCATCACCTCCCGCGATGCCACGACCGAGCCGAAATTGACCCGCACGGTGGACAGCGTGCCGGCATGCCCGGTTTCGTTGCCGCTGCCCACGCAGTCCTGCGGCACGACGATGTGATAGCCCAGGAAGAAACCATGGCGCAGCGTGGAGTCCACGCAGACGTTGGTGGCCACGCCGGTCATCACCAGTGTGCGCACGCCGCGCTCCTGCAGCCGCGCGTGCAACTCGGTGTCGTGGAAGCCGCTGAAGGTGTGCTTGTCCACCACCAGATCGCCCTCTTGCGGACGGATGTGGAAGAAGTCTGCGCCCCAGCTGCCTTCCATGCAGCAGCCCTCGGCATCGCGCTTGGCGATGTGCGCGTCGGCGAGGTACTTGAAGTCGTACAGCGAGCGCAGCCACGCCACGACGGCGCCGCTGCGCCGCGCTTCGCCGGCCAGCACATCGATGCGTTCGGCGATGGCAACGTTCTCCCGGGCGTCGATCAGGTGCTGCCCGGCGCCGCCGGCGCGAACGCGTTGCAGATAGCCGCCTTCGGCGCAGAAGTCGTTCTGCATGTCGACGATCACCAAGGCGGTGTGCGCCGGTTGCAGTTGCTCATCGAGCGTACGGAGAACCATGCTCATTCGTCATTTCGAAAAGAATCAGGCGTCGGGCATCACCGTGCCGCACTTCTGGCAGGTGCGGAACACGAGCGAACCCCAGAAGTTGTCATACGCGCGGGACACCGGATCCAGCCCGTAGTCACTGACGATGAACGATTCCTCGTGCAACAAGTGGTCGCAAGACGGGCAGAACCAGTGGAAGCGATCGATCTCGCCCGGACGGCGCTGCCGCTCCACCACCAGTTGAAAGGCGTCGGGCGGAAACCGCGGCGAATGCGGCACCATCGGCGGCTGGAACAGGCAGTGCCCTTCGGGCACCACGGCGACCTGCTCCTTGCCTTCGGGCGTGCGGTAGTGCAGATTCAAGTCGCCTTTGATCGAGTACTGGAGTTCGTAGCTCGGATTCAAGTGGAATTCGCTGCGGTACTCGCGGCCCCGGGCGACAAAGCACAGGCAGTCGTCCTTCTGCCACAGCGGGTAGGTCCGCCGCGTGTCCGTGGTCAGCAGATAGTCCATGATCTCTTGCAGATCGGTCTGCGGCATCGGCAGCTGAAGCGATGGAAACAGGTTCATTGGGATGTCCTCACGATGGCATCTATTCTGGTTGCGTCAATGCATCCGTGCCAGCCGGGAACACTTCTTCAGCACCCGAAAACGCTTATGCCCCGCGCGGCGCGTGCGTCCCCTGCGTTCGACCGCGCCAGAATGCGCACACCGCGGACCCGTCCCGCACCATCGCACACCGCCCGGCGCAGCCGTGCCGCTTCATTGGATTGGAGAAAAACCCATGCCCATCGCCCGTCTGTCCATCATGGAAGGCCGCAACGAAGAGGAGGTGGCCCGGTTGATCGCGGCGGTCACCGAAGCCATTCACCAAAGTCTTGGCGCGCCGCACCGCAACATCCGCGTGCTGGTCGAAGAAGTCCCGCTGACGCACTGGGGCATCGGGGGGAAGTCCGCCGCGGAGCTGGGCGAGCGATGACGGCATAAGGAGATTGAGTGGCCGCAGAGTGTTTTTGCCGCGCTCCCGCCGCGCCTCGGGCCAAGAATGGACGCCAGGACATTTTTCCCCCAAACCCTTTGCTTCGAGGACTCGAACGATGAACGTTTTCTTCCATGCTGCGGGTCGACTGCTGGCGATGGCCGCCGTGCCACTGATGTGCCTGGTGCCGCAGGCACATGCCAACGAGGCTGCGAACTGGCCCGAGCGCCCCCTCAAGCTCGTCGTGCCGTTTCCGGCCGGCAGCGTGACCGACCGGATCGGCCGCGTGCTCGCGCAACGGCTGGAGGCCAGCTTCAAGCAGCCGGTGGTGGTGGAAAACCGGCCCGGCGCGGGCGCCACGATCGGCAGCGACTACGCGGCCAAGGCCAAGCCGGACGGCTACACCCTGCTGCTCGGCGCGAACGCATCGCATGCGGTCAACGTCGCGTTCATGAAGTTGAACTACGACCCCGTCAAGAGTTTCGAGCCCATCAGCCTTGTGGCGGCCGTGCCGAGCGTGCTGAGCGTTCGCCCCTCGCTGGCACCGCAAAGCGTCGCCGAACTGATCGCGCAGGCCAAGGCCAAGCCCGGCGGCTTCACCTACACCTCGGCCGGCGTCGGGACCACCGGCCACATCGGGATGGAGATGCTGGCGTCGATGGCCGGCATCCAGCTCGTGCACGTCCCGGCCAAAGGGCCGGGCCAAGCGGTGCAGGACGTGATGGCGGGCCACGTCGACATGCTGATCGAAAGCATTGCGCTGTCGGCACCGGTCGTCAAGGACGGACGCCTGCGTGCGCTGGCGGTGACCTCCCAGACCCGCTCGCCCGCACTGCCCGATGTGCCCACGCTGAACGAGGCCGGCGTGAACGGCTATGAGCTGCTGCTCTGGTTCGCACTCTTCGCGCCCGCGGGCACGCCCCAGGAGATCGTCAACAAGGTGCACGCCGAGACGGTGCGCACGTTTGCCGACCCGGCCGTGCGCGATCCGCTGGTGCGCGACGGCGTCACCGTGGTGGCGGGCACGCCGCAGCAGCTCACGCAGTTCCAGTTGTCGGAGATGAACAAGTTCGGCAAGCTCATCAAGGATCTGAAGCTGGAGCTGGGCAACTGATCTCGCACGCGCACCGAGCCCGTCCGACGCCGCACGCTGTGCGGCGTTTCTTCTTTTAGAAGCCGGGATTCAGAAGCCCGCGGCCAAGCCGTCGCGCCGCGGATCGGAGGCCCCCATCCAGCCTCCCTCGGCGCGCAGCAGGAGCTGTGCGCCCCCGAAGTCGAGGTGCTCGTCGGCTGCGCGCACGTCCACCGGATGGCCGCGGTCCGCGAGTTCGCGCGCCACCTGCGCGTCGAAGGCAGCCTCCAGGCGCAGCCGGCCGGTGTCGTCGATGCGCCAGCGCGGCATGTCGAGCGCGGCCTGGGGGTCGAGGCCCAGATCAGCGAGTGCACTGATGATCTGAACCTGTCCTTGCGGCTGCATGTTGGCGCCCACCACGCCCAGCGCGCCGAGCGGCTCGCCCGCCCGTGTGAGAAAGGCGGGGATGATGGTGTGAAATGGCTTCTTGCCGCCCGCCACGTGGTTGGGATGGCCCGGCAAGAGCCCGAAGCCCGAGCCCCGGTTGTTGAGGCTGACGCCGGTGCCGGGTACCACCACCCCCGAGCCGAAACCGTGGAAGTTGGACTGGATCAGCGACACCGCCATGCCGTCGCGGTCGACCGCGGCCAGGTACACCGTGCCGCCGCTGGGCGGCGGCCGCGCACCGTAGTCCGAGGCGCGGTGCACCGACAGGCGGCGGGCCCGTTCGGCCAAGGCCTGCGGCGCCAGCAGCCACTGCGCCGTCACCTGCATCGCCGCCGGGTCCGCCACGTGGGCATACACGTCGGCGAAAGCGATCTTCATCGCCTCGATCTGCAAATGCGTGCGTTGCGCGAACGGCACGCCGGGCCCGAGGTCGAAATGCGCCAGGATGCCGAGCGCCATGTTCACCGCCAGCCCCTGCGCATTCGGCGGCAGCTGATGCACCTCGATGCCGCGGTAGCTGGACTGGATCGGCTGCACCCATTCGGCCTGGTGCGCGGCCAAGTCTTCGAGGCTCAGCGCCGCGCCGTGCGCCACCGCATGCTGCACCACGCGCCGCGCGGTTTCACCGGTATAGAAGTCGGCGCCCTGGGTCTCGCCGAGGCGCCGCAACGCGTCGCCCAGCGCAGGGAAGCGAAACCGCTCACCCGCCACCGGCGGGCGGCCTTGCGGCAAAAAGGCGTCGGCAAAGCCGGGCTGCCGGGTCAGGCGCACCGATTGAATCGCCCACAGCCGGGCGATGTTGGGCGACACCCGGTAGCCCTCGCAGGCGTATGCGATCGCCGGCGCGAGCACCGTCGCCAGAGGCAGGCGGCCATGCGCCTGCGACAGCGCCACCCAGGCCGCCACGGTGCCGGGCACGGTGACGCTGTCCCACCCTTCGGCCGGCATGCGCTCGCGACCCGCGAAGCGCGCGGGCGTCCATGCGGCGGGAGAACGCCCGCTGCTGTTCAGGCCCGACAGCGTGGTGCCATCCCACATCAGCACCTGCGTGTCCCCGCCCAGGCCATTCATCACCGGCTCGACGACGGTGAGGGCCGCGGCCGCGGCGATCGCGGCATCGACGGCGTTGCCGCCCTGCATCAGCATGCGCACACCGGCCTGCGCGGCCAGCGGCTGCGAAGTGACGACCAGGTTGTCGGCGTACACCGGCACGCGGCGCGAGGGGAAGGGGAACGTCAAGGTCATGGAGACAGAGGCGGCGGCTCGAAAGCGCGGAAGCTGCCTTCGAGTTGCCGCGCCAGGCCGATGCAAGTGAGGTCACCATACTGCGGACCGATGATCTGCACGCCGATCGGCAGGCCATCGCGCGAGCGGCCCGCCGGTGCGACGGTCGCCGGCAAGTAGGCGATGCCCGCGAGGCCGGCCCAGAATGCCTGTTCGATCACGGGCCGCCGACGCCCGTTCACCTCCACCGTGCGCACGTGGCGCGGCGGCCCCTGGTCATGGTGAAAGGCCACCGACGATGCGGGCGGGCACAGCAGCACGTCCCACTCGGTGAAGAATCGCTCCCACGCCTGCTGCATGCCGTAGCGTCGCTCATTCGCTTGCAGCCAGTCGCGGTGCGACGCGCCCATGCCCCGCAGGTAGCGCGCCCAGTAGCTGTCGTCGTCCGGCGCCAAGGCGGCCCGCTCTCGCAGCAGATGTTCGAACTCTGCCAAAGGCAGCTTGCCGCTTTGCGCCCCGCGGATCAGCAGCACCGAATCACGCGCCACCAGGTCGAGCGGAATGTCGGGGCGCGCATCGAACGACACCGTTGCACCTTGCGTGGCCAGGAAACGGGCCACGGATTCGACCGCCGCCTTCACGTCTGCATCGACCTCCGCTTGCGCCGCATCCAGCATCACCGCCACGCGGAAGCTCGCCAGATCCGCGTGAGGACACCGCGGCAACTGCAAGCGCCAGGCGCGTGCATCGGCACCGTCGGCCCCCGCGATGATGTCCATGCCCACTGCCAGATCCTGCGCGCTGCGCCCCATGGGCCCGCACACCGAGACATCCGTGCGCGGGCCGGGCGCGATCCAGTGGCCGCTGGAAGGCACGACGCCCCAGGTGGGCTTGTGGCTGTAGACGCCGCAGTAGTGCGCCGGGATGCGCAGCGATCCCCCGATGTCGCTGCCCAGTTCGAAGCCGGTCAGACCCGCCGCCAGCGCCGCGGCCGATCCACCGGACGAGCCCCCGGGCGTGCGGCCCAGATCCCACGGGTTGGCCGTGGTGCCGTAGAGCGCATTGAAGCTTTGCCAATCAGCGAGCAGCGGCGGCACATTGGTCTTGCCGAACACGATGGCCCCTGCCGCTTGCAGCCGACGCACGGCCTCGGCACTGCGCGTGGCCACGTTGTCGCGATGGGCGGGCAGGCCCCACGTGGTGGGCAGGCCCGCCACATCGAACGATTCCTTGACCGTGACGGGCAACCCATGCAAAGGCCCCAGGCACTCGCCACGCGACAACATGGCGTCGGCGGCATCGGCGGCAGCACGCGCGCGGTCGAAGTCGCGCACGACCACCGCGTTGATCTGCGGGTCCAGCACCTCGATGCGTTGCAGGTACATCTCCAGCAGCGCGCGGCTGGCGATGCGCCCCTCCACAAGTTGCTTGGCCAGCTCGGTGGCCGACGCATGCGCAAGCCGCATCATGCGGCGCCGTGGACCCAGCGTCCACCCACCATCGTGGCGGCGCAAGCAAGTTCGCGCAACGCGTCACCCTGCACCGCCAGCGGGTCGCCGGACAGCACCGCGATGTCGGCATGCTGCCCGGGCACGAGCTGGCCCTTCTCGGATTCTTCGAACGTCAGCCAGGCCCCGCCTCGCGTCACCAAGCGCAAAGCCACCTCGTTGGACACGATGCCGCCGGCCCCCATGAGCCGCCCCGTGGTGCGCTCGCGGCGCGTGGTCATGGCCCACATGCAGAACAGCGGGTTGTTCGGCACCGAGTCCGTGCCCGCCGAGACCGGCACACCCAGCTCGAAGAGCTGCTTGGCCGGTGAGACGTGGTCCATCTCCTGTTCGGTGTAACTCAAGAACGGCACGCCATGCTTCCACAAGTACTGCCCCGGAATCAGCGTGACGCCGACACCCAGGCGCTGGATGGCCGCCAGTCCCTGCGGCGAAGAACGGCTGATGTGCTCCAGCACCCACCGGCGTTCGCCGATCGGGAAGCGGCGTGCCACGCGCTCCATCACCGGCACCACCTTGTCCAGCTTGTCGGAGACGACGGTGTGCACGCGCAGGTCGTGCTGCCCCGCCAGCATGCACAGCGCCTCGAACTCGTCAGTGGCATTGGCCTGCTGCACATAGCCGGACCAGCCCATGTAGTCCAGCTCCTTGTGCTGGATCTGCCGCACGCAGGGATCGCCCCCGTGCGCAATGAAAAGGCCGGAGACGCGGAACATCGCGTCCCCCATGCCCCGGCCGCGCAACATCGGCGACCAGTCGCGCATGGCCTGCGCCGCTTCGTCCAGCGTTCGCCAGCGCGGGCTGTAGGTCAGCGCCGTGCGCATGCTGAGGTCGCCTCGCTCCCACATCTCCCGGTACAGCGCCACGATCTCCGGCGCGCAGCCGTGGCCCTCGTAGATGCTGGTCGTGCCCACGGCGTGGTACTGCGCCATGGCGCGTTGGATGCCGTCGCGCCGCTGGGCGGCGGTGAACCGCGGGACCGCCGGCAACAGGTCGGGCTCCAGCGTGTTGACGAAGCTGCGCTCGATGAACTGGCCCGTAGGCTCGCCCTGCTCATCCTTGACGATGACGGTGTGGGGCGACGACGGTACGCTCTCGCGCGTGATGCCGTTCAGCCGCAGCGCCAGCGAATTCATCGCCGAGTGGATCGGCGGCTGGCCCCAATAGCCCCCCGGGGCCGGAATGTAGACCGGGTGATCGGGGGCCGCGCTGTCAAGCTCCTGGCGGGTCGGCAGGCGCCCTTCCTGCAAGGTCGAGGGCGCGTCGAAGAAGCAGGGCGGCTGGCCCACCGGAGCCGTCACGATCCACTCGCCGGGGGCGGTCCGGCTCGCCAGCGTCCGGATGATCGCCAGCACATCGCCAATGTTGCGGGCCTGCGCCAGCGAAGGGCGTTGAAGCCGCGAGCCGATGGAGTCCAGGTGCGCATGGGTGTCGTTGAAACCCGGGATCAGGGTGGCGCCGGGGAAGTCGCGGACCACCGTGCGCGGGCCCTGCAGATCCTTCAATGCATGGCGGGAGCCGGTGGCCAGCACCCGCCCACCGGCCACGGCCACCGCTTCGGCGCGGCGGCCGGCATCGTCAAGCGTCAGCACCTGCCCGACGAGGATCTCGTCGGCATAGCGCGTCATTTCTCTCCCACCTTCTTCACGACAGCATCCCAATAGCCCAGGTCCCGCTTGACGATACGGCCGAACTCCGCCGGCCCCAGGCCGGTCGGCGTGAGCGCCATGTGCGTGAGGCGTTCGGCCACGTCGGGCATCTTGAGCACCGCGCCGATGTCGGCTGCGATCTTCTCGACCAGCGGCTTCGGCGTGCCGGCCGGCGCGAACATGCCGAACCAACCCACCACGTCGAGCTGCGTGTAACCCAGTTCGCGAAAACTCGGCACGTCGGGCAGCAGCGGCGACCGCGGCCCCGCCACGGCCAGCGCGCGCACCGTGCCGGCGGCGATCTGGGGGCCGGCGGTGGCGATGGTGGCAAAGCCGGAGGAAATGTGGCCACCCATGATCCCGTTCACCAACGCGGCATCGCCACGGAACGTGATGTGTGCCATGTCGAGCCCGGCGGCATCGTTGAACGTCGCACCGAGCAGATGCAGCGTCTGGTTCACGCCGCCCGAGCCAAACGAATGCTTGCGCGGCTCTCGCTTGACCAGCTCGGTGAACTCGGCCAGGGTCTTCGCCGGCACCTGCGGGTTGATGGAGAACACCACCGGCGCCAGCGTCATGTGCATGACCGGCGCGAAATCCTGGATCGGGTCGTAAGGGGGCGGCGCGCCGGTGGCCGACACGGCGCTTTGCACCAGTGCCGAATTGGTGAGCAGCAGCGTGTAGCCGTCCGTCGGCGAGGTCTTGACCCGCTGCGCGCCGATCAGGCCGCCGGCACCCGCGCGGTTGTCGATCAGCACCGGTTGTCCCCAGGCCTTGGCCAGCTTCTCGCCCACCACCCGCCCCAGCGCGTCCATGGATCCTCCCGGCGCGAAGGGCACCACGATCGTGACCGCGCGCTGCGGGAAACTCTCCTGCGCCTGCGCACCGGGCAGCGAAGCGGCACTGGCGATCAACATGGCAACGAGACGCAAGAAGATTCTGTGCATGGCGGTAGGCCCTGGAATGTGGATCGTTTCCCCGACAGGCGAGGCTTGGATTTCATTCTCCGGAACCACCGCGCACGCCGTGCAGCAAAACACTGACGGGCGGCGCGAATCTGCTTATGACATCGCCGAGGAATGGCGCCAGGGCCGCACCCTCCCGGTGCGAACCACAGGACCCGCGGCAAACCCCGCCGCTCAGCGCAACGGCGCGGCCCAGGCCTCGAAGGCTTCCAGCGCCAGGGCCGGACTGACGAGCAGGCCCTGCATCTGGTCGCACGCGAGCGCGGCCAGGAAATCGCGTTGCGCCACGGTCTCGACGCCTTCTGCAATGACCGACAGGCCGAGGCTGCGAGCCATCTGCACGATGGCGCTGGCGATCGCGACGGCATCGCGATCCTCGGGCACGCCGTGCACGAACGAGCGGTCGATCTTCATCTTGTCGATCGGCAGCTCTTTCAGATGCGCCAGCGAGGAGTAGCCGGTGCCGAAATCGTCGACCGAGATGCGGATGCCCATGGCCTTGAGCTTGCCCAGCTTGCGCTTCACTTCGGGCAGGTCGTCCATCAGCATGCGCTCGGTCAATTCCAGTTCGAGCATGGCGCCGGTCACGCCCTCTTCGCGCATGAGTTGTTCGATCAGCGAGGTGAACCCGCTCGTCTGGAACTGGATGCTGGACAGGTTCACCGCCACCGGCACGCGCTGCAGGCCGCGGTCGTGCCAGCAGCGCACGCTGCGCATCGCCTCGCGCAACACCCACTGCCCCAGGGGCAGCATCAGCCGCTGCTGCTCGGCCACATTGATGAAGGCGTCGGGCAACAGGAGCCCACGCTCGGGATGGTTCCAGCGGATCAAGGCCTCGACGCCCACCACCGCGCCGTCGAGCAAGCGCACCTGCGGCTGGAAGTGCAGCACGAACTCGCCATTGGCAAGCGCTTGCAGCATCTGGCTTTCCAGCTCCAGCGCGGAGTACGCCGCATGCGCCATCGCGGGCGTGAAGAACTGGAAGTTCGCCCGCCCGCGCGACTTGGCCAGGTACATGGCCGTGTCGGCATGCTTGATGAGTTCGTCGGCGGTGCTGCCATCGTGCGGGAACATCGAGACCCCGATGGAAGGCGTGACCGAGATCAAGCGGCCGTCCACGTCGACCGGCACCTCGATCGCCGCCAGGAGCTTCTGGGCCACTTCTTCCACGTCCATGCGCTGCAACGTGCGCGGCAACAGCACGATGAACTCGTCACCGCCGAAGCGCCCGACCACATCGGTGCCGCGCAGGCTTTCGGTGATGCGGCGCGTCAGCGTTTGCAGCAGTGTGTCGCCGACCAGGTGGCCGAGCGAATCGTTGACCCGCTTGAAATGGTCGAGGTCGATGAACAGCAGCGCGAACTGCGCATCGTTGCGGCGACCGGCCGCAATCATGTGGCCCAGGTGCTCCATCAGGCTGACGCGGTTGGGCAGGCCGGTGAGCGCATCGTGATGGGCAAGGTGCCGGATATGGGCCTGCGCGGCACGACGATCGCTGATGTCGCGCACGATGCTCATGCGCACGTGCTCGCCGTGGCGCTCGATGGAACGCACGATGACCTCCACCGGGAGGTGCACTCCATCCTTGCGCACGCTCGCACTCTCGTAGGACACCTCGGCGGCCGTCTCCATCACCGCACTCACCTTGCTCAGGTACTCGGGGGCCACGAAATCGAGCACGTGGCGCCCCATCAGTTCTTCCAGCGAGTACCCGAGCATGGCGCACAGCGAAGGGTTGGCATCGACCACGAAGCCCCCTTTGTGGAACAAGATGCCCTCGACGCTGGCAAGCATGAACTTGGCCAGGCGCTCCTCGGATTCGCGCACCGCGCGCTCGGCCAGCCGGTGCTTGGTGATGTCGGAGATCATCACGAAAGCGGCCAGGGGCGTGCCGTCCGGCCCGAGATGGGGCAACAGGTTCACTTCCAGCCAGCGCGCCTTCCCGTCGGGGCCGCGCAACTGGCGTTCATAGGAGACCGGCACGCGCTCGCCCAGCACCCGGTTCACGTGGGGCTTGATCGACACCGCGGCTTCGGAGCCGATGATGTCGGCGAAAGTCAGGCCGACGACGCGCGCCTCGTCGAGCCCAAAGGTCTGCGCGTACTGCCGATTGGCAAAGAGGCATCTCAGCGTGTTCGCGTCGTAGTAGGCGATCAGCGCCGGCACGTTGTCGGCCAGCAGCTGGAACTGGTCGGCCCGCTCGCGCGCCGCGATCTCCGCCCGGCGGCCCGCGGTCACGTCGTGCAGGGCGCAGAGAAAGGTTTCGGTGCGCGCGTCCCAGCGCGCATTGCAGTCCAGCCAGGCCTCGGTGCGAAGCGACTCGTCGGGCCGCAGCGTGCGCAGGCTGAGCCGGAAGTCGCGCCGGGCCTGCAACGCCAGCAGCATGGCGTTGCCCGACTGCTCGCACAGCAGCGCCGGCCAGTCCAGGCCCTCGTCGCTGGCATGCGAGATCCCGGTGAATGCGGTGAATGCCTGGTTCGTGCGACGCACCGAGCCATCGGGCGACAGCCACAGCAGCATGCAGGGCAGGTCATCTGCATCGGGCAGCTCGCCAGAGGGCGGGTTGTGCATCGGAGAAGCGCCGTGCGGGATCACGTGGACGACTGCCAGACTTCGCGCGCCAGGCAGAGATCTTCCCAGGCCCGGGACTTGTCCTCCGGGTTGCGCAGCAGGTAGGCCGGATGGTAGGTGACCACCAGCGGCACCCCTTCGTAGTGATGCACCCGGCCCCGCAGGCGGCCAATGGGCTCCTGGCTGCGCAGCAGGCTTTGCACCGCGAATCGCCCCATCGCCAGGATCACGCGCGGGCGCACCAGCGCGATCTGGCGCACCAGGTAAGGCTCGCACTGCGCCATCTCCGCAGGTTCGGGGTTGCGGTTGCCTGGCGGGCGGCACTTGAGCGTGTTGGCGATGAACACCTGCCGGTCAGGCGGCGCCTCGCTGCGCGTCAGGCCCAGGGTAAGCAGCATGTTGTCGAGCAACTGCCCGGACTTGCCAACGAACGGCTCACCCTGCCGGTCTTCCTGTTCGCCGGGCGCTTCACCGACGATCATCCACTGCGCCTGGGGATGGCCGACCCCGAAGACGGTCTGGCGGCGGCTTTCGCACAAGGCGCAGGCGGTGCACTGGGCCACCGCCTCCCGCAGCGCCGGCCAGTCGAGCGACTCCAGGTTCAAGGGGCGCGTCCCCGGCATGGCTTTCAGCGTCGCGGCCGGCGCGGCCACCGGGGCCTGCGCGTGGCGCAGCGCTGCCGCGGCAGTGGCGCGCGCAGGCGCGGCGGGTGCCTCTGCCGCTGCCTCGTCCGCTGGCGCGGCGGGTGCGGTCCAGATGCGGATGCCCATCTCACCGAGCATGGCCGCCTGGCGTTCAGTCCATTCCAAGGTGCCCCTCCAGGTTCAGACTCATCACCACCGCGTCTTCGCGCCCGCTCGGGTGCGTGTCGCGCAAGGCGGGGTAGTAGCCGCGCCGCACGCCGATCGTGGCGAAACCATAGCGCTCGTACATGCGCCGCGCACGTGCATTGCTCTCGCGCACTTCGAGCCAGAGCTGCCGTGCCTCGCGCCGGCGCGCCAGCGCACACACCTCGTCCAGCATGAACCGCGCATGCCCCTGGCCTTGCGCCACGGGCGCCACCGTGATGTTGAGGAGGTGCATTTCGTCGACGCCTTCCATCGCGACGAAGTAGCCGAGCAGTTCCCCTTGCGCGCTGTAGAGCACCTGCGCCGCATAGTTCACCGCCAGCGCGTCGACGAAGTTGCCGCGCGTCCAGGGAAAGGGATACACCGCGGCTTCGATGAGGAACACGCCATCGAGCTGACGCGTGGTCATCGGCAGCAGCAGGCGATCATCCCGCAGCACCGCGCTCATCGGGCTGCCTCCGCCCCGGCGCTGCCCGCAGCAGCTTTGGCGAGCGCTGCGGCTTCGCGCTCCAGGGTGGTTTGCGCCACCTTGTCGCGCAGGTACACCGGCAGCGCATGCTGCGCCTCCACCGCGGCACCATCCGCCCAGCGCTGCAGCGCCACTTCGGCCAATGCCGCCGCACGGGCATGCAGGGCCGGCAGGCACCGCGCGCCCGGGGCCCGGAGCCGCGCACCGAACGCATCGAGGGCCGAGCCGGCGATCAAGCGCGGCGGGCTTGCGCGCCACAGGGCGTTCAACCCGTCCACGCTCAGCAGCGCCGGCGGGGTCGACACGGACCAGCGCCCTCGGTGCCAGCGGTAGGCCGCCGCATAGATTTCGTCCATGCGGGCATCCATGGCGACCCACACCGGGAGATCGTCTGCCGCCGCGCACTGCGTGCGGGCGTCTTGCGCCACGATCAGCAAGCTGTCGACCGGCACCACCGGCCGTCCGGCGCCGAAAGCCAGGCCCTGCGCCACTGCACATGCGGTGCGCAGCCCGGTGAACGCACCCGGGCCGCAACCGAAGGCAATGGCGTCCAGTTCACCCAGCGAGCACCCGCCCTCGGCCAGCAACGCCAGAAGGCCCGGGATCAGGGCCGCAGACGCCTGCGCACCGCCAGGCAGGTCGCGGGCAAGCACGCCCTGCGGCAGCGCGAGCGCCATGCTCATCGCTTCGGTGGAGGTGTCGAACGCCAGCAGTTTGGCCATGGGCGAAGTCTACCGGGGCGGGTGGGTGCGAAGGGCCCGCAACGCATGCGATCATCCCCGCATGTCGATGCCCCGCCCCTTGCGTTTGCTCGCTGCCGCGCTCATCGTGCTGGCGCTTCCAGCCACCGCGAACAGCGTGCTGCCCACTGAAATCGAAGCGGCGCTCGCCCGCGCAAAAGTCCCTCGCGAGTCGCTCTCGGTGGTGGTGCAGGAAGTGGGCGCCCGGCTGCCCCGCTTGGCATGGCAAGAACACCAACCGGTCAACCCAGCCTCGCTGATGAAGCTGGTGACCACCGCCGCCGCACTGGACCTCCTCGGGCCCGCCTGGTCGTGGAGCACCCCCGTGTGGCTGCAAGGCACGCTGCTCAACGGGGTGCTGGAAGGCAATCTCGTCATCAAGGGCACCGGCGACCCGAAACTGGTGCAAGAGCGCGTGTGGCTGATGCTGCGGCGGGTGCAGCAGTTGGGGGTGCGTGAGATCCGCGGCGACATCATCCTCGACCGCAGCGCGTTCAGCGAGCCCACCCAGCAGCCGGGCGACTTCGACGGCGAACCCATGCGCCCCTACAACGTGCAGCCTGACGCCTTGCTGCTGAACTACAAGTCGATGCTGCTGACTTTCACGCCCGATCCGGCGCGTGGCGTGGCCATCGTGTCATCCGAGCCCCCGCTGTCGGGCGTGCGCGTGGACGTGAGCGTGCCGCTGTCCGCGGGTGCATGCGGCGACTGGCGCGGCGCGCTGAAACCGGCATTCACCGACCCCCAGCGGATTGCGTTCACCGGCAACTACACCGCGGGCTGCGGCGAGAAGCAATGGCCGATCGCGTTTGCCGAACCGCGCACCTACGGCGCACGCCTGGTCGTCGGCCTGTGGCGAGAGATGGGGGGCGTGCTCACCGGCAGCGTGCGCGAAAGCGTCGCCCCCAGCCAGCCACCCACGTTCGAGCTGAGTTCGCCGACGCTTGCCGAGGTGGTACGCGACATCAACAAGTTCAGCAACAACGTGATGGCGCAGCAGCTCTTTCTCACGCTCGGCTACAGCCAGCGCGGGGCGGGCACGCCGGAGCAGGCGCGCGACGTGGTGAAGATGTGGCTGGCCGAACGGCATGGCGAGGCCGCCCGCAGCGCGGTGATCGACAACGGCTCGGGGCTCTCGCGCGACTCGCGCATCAGTGCCGACCTGCTGGCCCGGGTGCTGCAAGACACCTTTGCCAGCCCCGCCATGCCGGAGTTGATGAGTTCGTTGCCCGTCACCGGCATCGACGGCACCACCCGGCGCATGCGCAATGGCGCCGCCGGGCGCGCCCATCTGAAAACCGGCTCACTGCGCGACGTGAACGGCATTGCCGGGTATGTGCTGGGCGACAGCACGCGGCGCTATGTCGTGGTCGCCATCGTCAACCACCCCAATGCGGGCGCCACCCGGGCCGTGCTCGAAGCCGTGGCGCAATGGGCGGCGCTGGACACGATCCGGCCGCCCGCGGTGGCCGGGCGGCCCTGAACGGGCCGCCGACCGCGCCTCAGAACGGGTTGTCGTGCGCGCGCCGCACGGCCAGCAAGCCGAAATGGTATTGGGCCCCCGGCCCCAGATGCAGCTCGCCCGCCCACAAGTAGGCATTGCCGAAGCTGGGCCGCGCACCCTCCACCAGCGTGGTCTGGTCGCAGTTGGTCAGCGGCGCTCCCACGCTGCACGCGGGGTCGCTGAGATTGATGAGCCCATAGGTGGGCGTTTCACGCGTCATGGTCAGCACCACCTCGTTCAGCCGCACCAGCGCGGCGGAGCGCCCGCCATCGGGTACGTCGAGCAGGCGCAGACGCAACTGGGTGTTGAAGCGGTTGCTCAGATCCGACAACTGCGCCGCCGAACCCGGGCGCGCCGCGGCATAGGGTGACAAGCCCAGGTCGGGGATCGTGGCCACGAGGACTTTGGCTCCGGCACGGGTCATGCGCACCACTTCGCCCCCGAGGCGCGCACCTGCGGCCTCGGCCGCTGCGGCCGGATTGGGCGCGGACAAGGCATCGACCACGTCGTAAACCCCCACGGCCACCGTCACGAGGTCGCGCGAGCCGAATGCGCCGCCCCCGACAAAGGCGTCCACTTGTGCGGTCAGGTCGGTCGTGCGGGCCTCGGCCTGGGCCAGCATCTCCCCGGTGTTCAAGGTTCCAGTGCCTGGGCAGCCGGGAAAGGCATGCCCGAACGAGTAAGCCACCTGTTGCACCCAGATCTGGTTGTTCGTGCAGACCAACTGGCCGGGGATGGGCGCCGGAGGGACGGCCGTGTCGAACGCCAGGGCATTGATACCGTACTTGCGGCCATCGGCTTCCAGCAGGCTGGTTTCGTCACCGAACGCGATCACGCGCGTGGGCACGAACGGCTCGATCTGCGAGCCGCCGCCGCATCCGGCAAGCAATGCCGCCGCGAAAGCCACGAGGCAGGCGCTGCGCCTGCCACCTTTGCCGATTTTCATGAACACTCCATAGTTCGTTGAGCCCGCGGCCATCATGACGCGGCAGCCCGTTGCAGACGATCCCGCACGCCGTCCCATTCAGAGCCGGCAGGCAATTCTTCGACCCAGATGAGATGCACGCCTTGGTCGTCCAGTTCACGCAAGGCGGCAAATAGTTCGTTCGCCGCCTGCACCGCGTCGTCTGGCATCTGCCGATGGATGACGCCGCGCGGCATGCCGCGCGGCACGGTGCGGCAATATACCGCCAGTTTCAGCGCCGACGCGGTGGCTGCCGAAGCCAGCACCTGCAGCGCCGCGCGCAGGGCCGGCGCATCCATCAGACGCAGCTTGGCACGCGGCGCATAGTGCGCTTCCAGCGTGCCCGAGGCACGCGGTGAGGCGTCGTCACGGTCATGCAGCGGCTCACCCATCGCGGCTTCAAGCTGCGAGCGCGTCAGGACGCCCGGGCGCAGCAGCACGGCCCGGCCCCGCGAGCAATCGACGATGGCGGACTCGATGCCGGCGCGGCAAGGCCCGCCATCCAGCACCAGCAAGTCAGGGCCGAACTCGGCCTCGACATGCTGCGCCTGCGTGGGACTGATGCGTCCGAACTGGTTGGCGCTCGGCGCCGCCACGCCGTTCACACCCAGGGCGCGCGCCGCACGCAGCACAGCCAGCGCCACCGGATGGTCGGGGCAACGCAGGCCGATGGTGGCCTGTCCGCCCGCCGCCGCTTGCGCCACCTCGGCCCGGCGCGGCACGATCACCGTCAGCGGGCCCGGCCACAGCGCCGCCGCGAGCCGCCTTGCCACCGGCGGCCACTGCGCCGCGAAATACTGGGCGTCGTCGGTCGACGCCACGTGGACGATCAGCGGGTGATCGGCCGGCCGCTGTTTGGCTGCGAAGATCTTGGCGACGGCACCGTCGTCGTCGGCCCGTGCCGCCAGGCCATAGACGGTTTCGGTCGGCAAGCCCACCAACTCGCCCACCGCCAGCGCTTGGGCTGCGCGCGCGACCACCGCCGGATCTCCACCGTCGTGAATCACTCAGCTCACCACGCCGCCAGGCCCAGGAGCGACGCGGCACGCAGCGCCGTTTCACGCGCCGCAGCAGGCGCCTCGGCCGTCACGGTGAGGTGACCCATCTTGCGGCCCTTTCGTGCCTCGGCCTTTCCATACAAATGCAGATGCGTACCTGGCAGTGCCAGCACGCGGGCCCAGGCAGGCTCGACGGCGTGGACACTGCCGGAGAACCACAGATCTCCCAGCAGATTCAACATCACGGCACTCGAATGCAGGCGCGGCGCCACCAGCGGCGCGCCCACCAACGTGCGCACCTGCAGATCGAACTGAGACAGGTCGCAGGCATCGAGCGTGTAGTGCCCGGAGTTGTGCGGCCTCGGCGCCATTTCGTTGGCAACCAGCGTGCCATCGTCCAGAACGAAGAACTCGACGCACAGCACACCCACATACGCCAGCGACGCGGCCACCGTGCCCGCCGCGGCGATCGCCTGCTGCTGGACCTGCGGCGTGACGTCGGGCGCCGGCACCTGGGTGACGGCAAGAATGCCATCGCGATGCAAGTTTTGCTGCAACGGGAAATGCACCAATTCGCCCGATGCGCCGCGCGCCACGATGACACTCACTTCATAGGCCAGCGGCAGCATCTTCTCGAGCACGCAGGCCACCTGCTTGAGTTCGTCCCAGGCGGCAGACAGCGCAGCGCGATCGGCCACGCGGATCTGCCCTTTGCCGTCGTAACCCAGGCGTGCGGTCTTCAATACACCGGGGAACAGCGCATCAGGCACCGACCGCAACTGCTCGGCGGTCTCGATCAGGGCATGCGGCGCGCACGGCACCCCGCAGGCCACGAAATGCGCCTTCTCGGCGGCGCGATCCTGGCAGGTGGCCACTGCGTCGCCGGAAGGCGCCACCAGCCGCGTGCCGGCCAGCTGGCGCAAGGCCTCGGCCGGCACGTTCTCGAACTCGGTGGTCACGGCGGAGGACACCCGCGCCAAGTCAGCCAAGCCATCGGCGGCCAGGTAATCGGCACGCACGTGGTGGTGCGACACGAGGCCGGCGGGGCTGGCGGCATCCGGATCGAGCACCGCGGTCGCATAGCCCAGTTGCTGCGCGGCATGAACGAACATGCGGCCGAGTTGGCCGCCGCCCACCACGCCCAAGGTGGCGCCGGGCGCAATGAAACGGTCCGTCATTTCAGCTCGGCACTCATGGCGCGCGCGGCCTCGGTCTGGCGCGCCCGGAAGGTTTCGAGTTGCGTGCGCAGGGCCGGCTGGCCATTGGCCAGCATCGCGACCGCGAACAGGGCGGCATTGGCGGCGCCGGCCGCCCCGATGGCGAAGGTGGCCACCGGAATGCCCTTGGGCATCTGAACGATCGAATGCAGGGAATCGACCCCCTGGAGATGGCGGCTGGCAACCGGCACGCCCAGCACGGGCACGGTGGTCTTGGCGGCCAGCATGCCCGGGAGATGGGCCGCCCCGCCGGCGCCGGCGATGATGGCGCGCAAGCCGCGCGGCGCGGCCTGCTCCGCATAGGCGAACATGTCGTCCGGCATGCGATGGGCCGAGACCACGCGCGCCTCGAACGAGACACCGAACTCGGCGAGAATCTCGGTCGCGTGGCGCAGGGTGTCCCAGTCGCTGCTGGACCCCATCACCACGCCAATCACGGGGGCGCTGCTCAAGGCTCGCTCCAAATGCTGAAGAACCTTGAATTGTAGGCGGGCGGCCTGCATTGACCCCGCTCGGACAGGCGCCAAAGGCCGAGCGATACCCACTGGAACACGATGGACATCACGATTCAGAACTTCGAAACCGATCTCATTCAGGCGTCGATGCAGCAGCCGGTGCTGCTGGACATCTGGGCGCCCTGGTGCGGCCCCTGCAAAGCCCTGACACCGCTCCTGGAAAAAGTCGAGGCCGACTACGGCGGCCGCTTCAAGCTCGCGAAACTGAATGCCGACGAGCAGCCCGAGATTGCAGGCCAGCTGTCGCAGATGTTCGGCGTACGCAGCATTCCGTTCTGCGTGCTGTTCAAGGCGGGCCAGCCGGCCGACGGCTTCGTGGGCGCCCTGCCCGAGGCCCAGATCACCGAGTTTCTGGACCGCCACGTTCCCAGCCCGGAAGAAATTGCCGCCGAAGAGGAAGCCGCGCAAGCCGAAGAGTTCTTGGCCGAAGGCGATGCCGAAAGCGCCCTGGAACGATTGCAGGAAGCCGTGGCGCTGGACCCGGCCAACGACAGCGCCCGCTACGACTACCTGCGCGCCCTGCTGATGGCCGGCCGCGCCGCCGATGCGCGCCGCGCTTTCGAACCCGTGGCCAGCAAGGCCCTGCTCGATGCCCGCCTGAGTGCCGTCGAACACTGGATCGCGGCCAGCGAGAAGGCGCCCGCGGCGCGCAGCCTGGACGACCTGTCCGCCGCCATCGGCGCCGACCGGCGCGATTTCGACGCGCGCTTCGAGCTGGCGCAAGTGCATTTCGCCCACCAGCGCTTCACGCAGGCCATGGATGAACTGCTCGAAATCCTGATGCGCGACAAGGCCTGGGGCGACGAGCGGGCCCGCAAGACCTATGTCGCCATCCTGGAAGTGATGAGCAAGCCTGCGGCGCGCGCTGCCTCCGAAGCGGCCGCCCCCAAGGGCGCGGTGGAAGTGGCGGGCAAGGTGAACACCGTCTCGGCCGACCCGGTGGTCGACCAGTACCGCCGCAAGCTGAGCATGGTGCTGTTCTGACACAGCCCGCTGCGCTTCACGTGCGCAGCGTCGGCAAGATCGCGTCCATCAGCCGCACCGCACGCAACCGGTCTTCTTGATGCGCATGCCAGAGTTGCTGCGCCTGTTGCGCATGGTGCGAGGCCGAGTGAATTTCACCTAACGCACCAAATACATGGGCAAGGCGCGTGTGCGCTGCCGCACGGTCATCGACATCGTGATCGTGCGCCACGGACACCGCGGCTGCCATCGCCTCCCGTCGCGCCAGCTCGTGCTGCCCGAGCTGGACGCGGCACCAGGCGAGGTCGGCGCCCAGACAGGCCCGGGCGCGATCGAACCCTTGCAGCAAGCCGTCACTGAAATGCGATTCATACAGCGTCGCGGCTTCCGCATAACGCCCTTCCAACGCGTGCATTCTTGCGCACAGGAGCGGCACCCAGGCATTCAGGCAAGTCACGCGCATCAGGGCCGCATAGTTGCGAGCCGACTCCAGGCCGAGCATCGCTCGGCGCACGAGGTGCGTGTCCGGCGATTCGCCGTGCAGTGCCAATTGGCGCGCCTCATCGGCCTGCAACGCGGCCATGTTGTACATGACCGCGCCAAGCATGGCCTCGTCGCCCTGGGCATTGGCGTGCGCACGCGCCTTGGCGTACCACGGCTGGGCCGCAGGGAAACGCCCGCCGAAGTGATAGGCCATCGCCACCACCAGACACGCGCGGCCACGCGCGCCATGGTTCTGCGAATGCGCCAACTGCAATGCCTCGGCCACGCGGCGCGCCATCGACTCCAGGTCGAGCGCGACGTAGTCCATGTACGCCAGCCACGCCACGGCGAGAGACTGCAACCGGCTGTCGCGCGCCTCGCTGGCCAGGGCATAGGCGCGAAGCAGCTTGTCGTGGGCCCGCAGGCTGGTGTCGGTGAAGTAGGTCAACAGGCCTTCGGCAAAACATTGCCAGGCACAGACGCGCGGCTGAGACTGGCCGGCATTCCGCGCCTGCAAGGCGCCAAGGATCGCCACGGCTTCTGGTCGTGCGCCTTGCCGTGCCAGAAGGCCAGCACACTCGGCGCGCAAGCAATCGGCTTGCGTCGCATCGGTGGCCGCACTGATCGCCGTCTCAAGTTCTCCCAGCAGACGCGATGCCATGGGCCGGCCGCGCCCGATCAGCCGGTCAAGCGTTGCAAGGCTTCCCGGTATTTGGCGGCGGTCCGGGCCACCACGTCTTCCGGCAAGGCGGGTGCGGGCGCCTGCTTGTTCCAGGGTTTGCCGTCGATGCGCACCTGTTCCAGCCAGTCGCGCACGAACTGCTTGTCGTAGCTGGGTGGATTGCGCCCGGCTTCATGGGCCGCGTCATACCCTTCGACCGGCCAGAAACGAGAGGAGTCGGGCGTCAGCACCTCGTCCATCAACGTGAGCGTGCCATCGGCATCCAGGCCGAACTCGAACTTGGTGTCCGCGATGAGGATGCCTTTGGCACGCGCGATCTCCGCCGCCGTGCTGTACAGGCGAATGGAGATGCTGCGCACGCGCTCCGCCAGGTCGGCGCCGACGATTTCCTGCAGGCGCGAGAACGGGATGTTCTCGTCGTGGTCGCCAGCCTCGGCCTTGGTGGCGGGCGTGAAGATCGGCTCCGGCAAGCGATCCGCGTTGCGCAGGCCCGGCGGCAAGGCCACGCCGCAAACCGATTGCTCCGTGCGGTATGCCTGCCAGCCACTGCCCGCCAGATAGCCCCGGACCACCGCCTCCACCGGCAGCGGCTTGAGCCGCTTCACCAGCATCGAGCGGCCGCGAACCTGCTCGCGCTCGCCGGGTGCAACCACGCTCAGCGGGTCGTCGCCGGTAAGGTGGTTGGGAACGATGTCCTTGAGCTGCTCGAACCAGAACAGCGCCACCTGCGTGAGCAATGCGCCCTTGCCGGGAATCGGTTCGCCCATGATCACGTCGAACGCACTCAGGCGGTCGGACGCGATCATCAAGATGCGGTCGTCTCCCACCGCATAGTTGTCACGCACCTTGCCGCGCGCCAGCAACGGCAGCGACTGGATGGAAGAGCTGAGCAACGCCGCCGTCATGGCGCGGCGCGCAAGAGGCTGGAGCGGGCGGGCATGGCGGCCTGGCTCAAACCACGGTCTGAGCCAGTTCGCCGCTGGCGTACTGCTGCGCGAAACGCTCCAGATTCTGCGGCTTGATCTTGGGCGCCTGCCCTTCGCAGCCGAACTCGATGTAGCGCTGCTTGCAGATGGCCTTGGCGGCTTCGCGGGCGGGCTTGAGCCACTCGC
>CAZBOF010000050.1:0-10918 GCA_964493285.1 uncultured Rhizobacter sp.
GGCGACTCCGGCATCGGGCGGGCGGTGGCCGTGCTCTTCGCCCGCGAAGGCGCCGCCGGTGATCAAGGCCACCTTGTCTTTCAGCTTGCCGCTGCCGCGGTAGTCGGGCGCCATGAACTTCGGCTGGAGCGCCAGGTCGGCTTCGTCCCCGGGCTTCTTGAGATGCTGCGCCGGAAACGCCGTCGGCTGCTTGCGCGCCCCCGCCTGCACGGCGGCTTTCTTCTTGGCTGCTTTCGGCTTGTTCGCGTCGCGCTGGTCTTGCTCGCGCTGCAGCGCCCGCTGGCGTTTCGCGGTGCTCTGCGTCTTGGGCGGGCTGCGGCTCATGCGGGCTCTCCTGCTCGTCGGCTCTATCGTTTCAACGCACGTTCCAGCTGGGCCTTGTTCATGCTCGAGCGGCCCTTCAGGCCGCGCGACTGGGCTTCGTTGTAAAGCTGGCTGTAGGTCCGGCCTTCGGCACCGCTGTGCGAGCGTTGCCCGCCGCGGCGCGACGCCGGCATGTCGTTGAGCGAAGACCGGCTTGCGGTTTCCGACTCGCCTGCCTGGGCGCGTTCCTTGTTGACGGTGCGGGCGGCAATTTCTTCGGCCACGGATTCCGATTTGCCGCGCGACTTCAACCCCTTCTTGATGTGCTCGTACTGGCGTTCGCGTTTTGCACTCCATTCGGTTGATGCCATGGTGGGCTCCTTTCGTCAGCAAAGGGTCGTTGCCGCGTGGCGGCCCCGCATGGGCGGCGGCGGCGCATTGGGCTCGCGCACCGGTGCGGGCTCGGGCTGGCCGGGCGGCGGCGGCTCGTCCACCGGTGGGGGCTCGTCCAGCGGCTTCGACGGCGGCGGGGGCTCGGGCGGCGGCAGGGGCGGCGTGATGCCGGGCGGTGGCACATCCCCGGCCTGGCGCCCACCGTGCCGCCAGGAGGGCCGCGGCGCGTCGCTCACTCGTCTCGATCCTTGGGCTCGTTCTGCGAACGCAGGGCGTCCTCGCGGGATTTGTCCTTCACGCCTTGCGAGGAGCTGTCGCGCGGCTGCCGGCTGGCCACGGCCTGGTTCTGCCGCTTCTGCGGATCCGGGTGCGCCGGGGGCTGTCCTTGCTTCGGTTGCGTGCGTTGGTTCGGGGTCATGCGAGGCTCCAGTGGCGGTGCGACGGTGCACCTTTCCACCGGGCAATCCGCATGCCTCGCGAGGGGTCGGAAGCAGGCCTTGGCGGCGCCTCGCCGGCGGCAGCGAGCGTCTGCGGGGGAAACCCTAGTGCGGTCGCGCCGTTTCAAATCTACACTGCAATCGTATTTACATTTGCAATTGCAAATCAGCAATGAATCCACGACAGGAACGATCTCATGAGCACGGCTGAATCCCCTTTGGTGAAAGACAACGAGGACCTGACGCGCGTGGGGCCGGGCACGGTGATGGGGACGCTGATGCGGCAGTACTGGCTGCCCGCGCTGAAGTCGAGCGAGCTGGAGGCGGGAGGCGCGCCGGTGCGGTTGCTGCTGCTGGGCGAGAAGCTGGTGGCGGCGCGCAGCCCGAAGGGGGTGGTGTCGGTGCTGGACCACCGCTGCCCGCACCGCAACGCGTCGCTGTTCTTCGGGCGCAACGAAGAAGGGGGCATGCGGTGCGTGTACCACGGGTGGCAGTTCGACGAGACGGGGCAGTGCGTGGAGATGCCCAACGTGGTGGACGGGGAGCGGTTCCGCCAGCGGGTGCGCGCGACGGCGTACCGGGCGCAGGAGCGGCATGGTGTGGTGTGGGTGTTCATGGGCGATCCGGCGAAGGTGCCGCCGCTGCCGGGCCTGGAGATCCTGGACGCGGAAGAGGGTGACATCGAGTTCGAATGGGCGCAGCGCGAGAGCAACTACCTGCAATCGCTGGAAGGCGACATCGACACCTCGCACCTCGGTTTTCTGCACCTGGGCGGGCTGGAGCCGGAAGACCTGCGCGACGACGACAACATGAAGTACGTGGTGGCGAACCGTGCGCCGCAGCTCGAAGTGACTGAAACACCGTGGGGTACCAGCTACTGCGCCACCAAGGTCACCGACGACGACCTGCGCTACCTGCGCATTGCCAACTTCATCTTTCCGTTCTGGGCCCAGTCGCCGCAAGGGCCGTTCGAAACGAATGTGATGGCGAGGGCCTGGGTGCCGATGGACGACACGCACACCATGGCCGTGACCATGAACTGGACCAAGCGGCCGGAGAACTTCGGCACGCTGCGCGACGGCAGCATGCTGCCCGGCGCCTCGCCGCTGCGCCAGCAGCCGAATGCCACCGGCTGGTATGGGCGCTTTCGCACGGTGCAGAACCTGGACAACGATTTCGAGATCGATCGCGAGGCGCAGCGTACCCAGCGCAACTTCACGGGCATCGAGAACATTCACGTGCAAGACCACGCCATCGTGGACTCCATGGGTCCGGTGACGGATCGCACCCGGGAGCAGTTGGTGTCGAGCGATGTGATGGTGGCGCGCACCCGCCGGCGCCTGCTGCGTGCCGCGCGCGAACTGGCATCCGACGGCACACGCCCGCCCTGCGCCGACGACCCGGCGACCTACCGCCTGGCCCGCAGCGGCGAGATGGTGGTGTCGACCCACACATCCTGGTCCGAGACCTACCCGAACAGCCTCGCTGCCGCACATCGCCTTGGAGAAAACACATGAGTGCAAGCCGTCTTCAGAACAACACCCTCCGGGACCGCGTGGTGGTCATCACCGGCGCGGCGCGAGGCATCGGCGAGGCGCTGACGCGCGCGTTTCTCGCGCGGGGCGCCCGGGTGGCCGCCATGGACCTGCGCTGGGATGCCGGCAGCGAACTTCTCGGTGCGCTCAAGGGGAGCGAAAGCCTGCCGCTCACGGCCGACATCACGCAAGACGACCAGGTGCGCAACGCCTTCGAGCAGACCCTGGCCGCGTTCGGGCGGGTGGATGTGCTGATCAACAACGCGGCGATGCGCCAGCGCGATTTCTATCCGGTGTCGGGCGCCTGCGCGGTGTTGGACACCACCGATGAGCAATGGGACCGGATGTACCGCATCAACACGATCGGAACGCTGAAGGTGATCCGTGCGTTCATCCGGCCGATGCGCGAGCGAAAGAGCGGGCACATCATCAATGTCTCGGCCAACGGGAGCCTGACCCGGGAGATCGAGCCCGGCGTGCACATCGGCAACCATCCTCACCTGCTCAACCAGCCCTATGAGGCATCGAAGGCGTCGTTGAACAGCTTGGCGTACTACCTCGCGGAGGAGGTTCGCGCTGAGAACATCAGCGTCAACACGGTGTACCCCGGCGCGACGCTCACCACCGGATCGACCGACCTCGTGAAAGGCCGCACCGCGCTGGGAATCGCGGCGCCTTTGAGCCCGCCTGAGCACGTGGTGCCGGTGTGCCTGTACCTGGCAGGGCAGCCGGATGCGGGCGTCACGGGCAAGGGCTTCGACATCTTGCCGTGGAATGCGGCGAACCCGGATGCAGCCCGCCTCTGAGCGTGTGCGCCCCGGCCTGACCGGCGGGCCCCGCGCCCGTGCATTTCTGGAGCGAATTCATGAGCACTGCTGAATCCCCCTTGGTGAAAGACAACGAGGACCTGACACGTGTGGGGCCGGGCACGGTGATGGGCGCGCTGATGCGGCAGTACTGGCTGCCCGCGCTGAAGTCGAGCGAGCTGGAGGCGGGAGGCGCGCCGGTGCGGTTGCTGCTGCTGGGCGAGAAGCTGGTGGCGGCGCGCAGCCCGAAGGGGGTGGTGTCGGTGCTGGACCACCGCTGCCCGCACCGCAACGCGTCGCTGTTCTTCGGGCGCAACGAAGAAGGGGGCATGCGGTGCGTGTACCACGGGTGGCAGTTCGACGAGACGGGGCAGTGCGTGGAGATGCCCAACGTGGTGGACGGGGAGCGGTTCCGCCAGCGGGTGCGCGCGACGGCGTACCGGGCGCAGGAGCGGCATGGTGTGGTGTGGGTGTTCATGGGCGATCCGGCGAAGGTGCCGCCGCTGCCGGGCCTGGAGATCCTGGACGCGGAAGAGGGTGACATCGAGTTCGAATGGGCGCAGCGCGAATGCAACTACCTGCAATCGCTGGAGGGCGACATCGACACCTCGCACCTGGCGTTCCTGCACCTGGGCAGCATCGAACCCGATGACCTGCGCGACGACGACACGATGAAGTATGTCGTGGCCAATCGCGTTCCGCAGTTCGAAGTCACCGAGACGCCGTGGGGCACCAGCTACTGCGCCACGAAGGTGGCCGACAACGGCGAGCGCTACCTGCGCTTTGCCAACTTCATCTTCCCGTTCTGGACGCAAGCGCCACAGGGCGAGTTCGCAACCAACGTGATGGCACGTGCCTGGGTGCCGATGGACGACACGCACACGATGTCGGTGACGATGCTCTGGAAGAAGCGCCCGCAGAGCTTCATGCCGATGCGCGACGGCAGCGATCTGCCCGGCGCGGCCGAGTTGCAGCTCCAGCCGAACACCACCGACTGGCTCGGCCGCTTCCGAACGGTGCAGAACATGGCGAACGACTACCAGATCGACCGCGAAGCGCAGCGCAGTGGCCGCATCTTCTGCGGCATCGAGAACATCGGTGTCCAGGACCAGGCGGTGACCGAGTCCATGGGGGAGATCACCGACCGCGCCAGGGAGCACCTGGTGCCGAGCGACCTGATGATCGCGCGCACCCGCCGCCGTCTGCTGCAAGCCGCGCGCGCATTCGAAGCCACCGGCAAGTTGCCGCCCGGCGTGGACGATCCGGGCATCTATCGCATGGCCCGCAGCGGCGACATGCTGGTGCCGTCGCACGCATCCTGGAAAGAAACCTACGCGTCGCAGATCGAGTCCGCGGTGCGGCTGGCGCCTTCCCTTGCATGAGCTGCGACTCCGGGTCCGCAGAACCCGCCCTGTTCAATCTCCGTACCTGCGAGGCCCCCGGTCCGACATCATGAGTGCACTCTTCACCCCCCTCCGTCTCGCCGGCCTCGAACTCCCGAACCGCATCGTGGTGTCGCCGATGTGCCAGTACAGCGCGCTCGACGGGTCCGCGCAGCCGTGGCATCACTTCCATGCCGGCATGCTTGCCTTCTCCGGCGCCGGGCTTCTCATCCTCGAAGCCACGGCCGTCGAGGCGCGTGGCCGGATCACGCCGGAGTGTCTCGGGCTGTACAGCGATGCCAACGAATCCGCCTTGCACACGCTGGTCGACGGCATCCGCCGCTACGAAGGACGTTCGCGCATCGGCATCCAGCTGTCGCATGCCGGGCGAAAGGCGTCGACGCGCAAGACCTGGGAGCTGAAGAAAGGGCGCTTCGTGCCGCCGGAAGAAGGGGGCTGGGCGATCGCAGGGCCGACGGGCGACCCGTATGCGCCTGATTGGCTGCGCCCGCACGGACTGGATCTGAAAGACCTGAAGGATCTGCGCCACGCATTCGTCCAATCCACGCAGCGGGCGCATCGTGCAGGCATCGAGCTGGTGGAGGTGCAGTGCGCGCACGGCTACTTGCTGCACAGCTTCCTGTCACCGCTGACCAACACCCGCGCGGATGCGTATGGAGGCAGTGAAGCGGCGCGCCTGCGCTTCCCGCTGGAGGTGATGCGTGCCGTGCGCGACGCCTGGCCGGCCGACAAGCCGCTGGGCGCAAGGATCACCGGCAGCGATTGGATCCCCGGCGGGCTGACGCTCGACGATGCCGCCGTGTTCGCTTCGGCGTTGCGGGAGATGGGCGTGGACTACGTGGTGGTCTCCGGCGGCAACATCGCCCCCGGCGTCAGCTATCCCAAGGTGGAGCCGGCTTACATGGCCGACATGGCGCGCGAGGTTCGCCGCCAGACTGGGGCTGTCACCATGGCCGTGGGCATGATTGCCGATCCGCGCCTGGCCGAGCAGATCGTGGCGGAGGGCAGCGCGGATCTCGTCGCCATCGGGCGCGCATTCCTGGATGACCCGCATTGGGCGTGGCATGCTGCGGCGGTGCTCGACCAGCCCATTGCGCGCCCGCCACAGTACGCCCGCGTTCAGCCCGACATGTGGCCGGGCTACCACCTCGTCCACGGCGTCGGGCCGGACTTGGCTGCCGGTGCCATGGGGCACGCTTCCAGAGACTGACAGGACAACCAGATGACAGACGCTGCCTCCTCCCATTCTTCTTCCCCCCGCGGCTTCGGCCTCGAAGGCCGGGCCGTGCTGGTCTTCGGTGCAAGCCGCGGCATCGGAGAGGCCATCGTGCGCGCCTTTGCCGCGCAGGGCAGCCGGGTCATGCTGGCATCGCGCAATCTTGCGGCGTTGCAGGGGCTGTGCGCTGAACTCGATCCGTCGGGCCGGCGGGTGCTTGCGGTGCGTGCAGACATGAACAGCCCGGAAGACGTGGCCGGTGCCGTGGAGGCCACCGTGCAGGCCTTCGGCGCGCTCGATGTCGCCGTCAACAACGCCGGCATCCAAACCTCGCGCCAGCCCTTCATCGACACGCCTGTCGAGGCTTTCGACGAGATCATCGGCGTGAATCTGCGAGGCGTCTTTCTGGCCATGAAGTCCGAGATCCGCGCCATGCTCCAGAGCGGTGGCGGGTCGATCATCAATCTGGCCTCGATTGCCGGTGTGCGCGGCCTCCCCCTGCTGGCGCCCTACACCGCGAGCAAGCACGGCGTGGTGGGTCTCACGCGTTCGGGCGCGATCGAGTATTCGGAACACGGCATCCGCGTGAACGCGATCGTGCCGGGAACCATCATGACCGAGATGTTGAAGGCGGGGCCGCTGTCGACGCCCGAGTCCACGGCGCGCATCATGTCCAAGATCCCGATGCGCCGTGTGGCGCAGGTCGACGAACTGACGGGCGCCGTGCTGTGGCTGGCCTCCGATCTCGCCAGCTACGTGACCGGCGTGATGCTGCCGGTCGATGGCGGCTACACGGTCGGTTGACGTGCGCTGCCCACGGCACGGTCTTCAGCCCGCGGGCTCGCGGGTGTCCCACAGCCGGCGCGTCGTCTCCCGCTCATAGCCTTTCCCGCCGGGGAAGCTCACCAGCTCGAACTGAAGCCCCCACGGGGCGAGAAAGTAGACCCAGGTCTGCCCTGCGCTGGGGCCGGCCGTGCGCACCGTCGGCTCGCCCAGGAGGCGAACGCCGTGGGCTTTCAGGTGCGCGACCGCGGCGCCGATGTCGTCGACATACAGGGCCAGGTGATGCCCTCCCACGTCGCTGTTGCGCGGCGGCGTGGCATGCTGGTCCGGCGCCTGGTACTCGAAGACTTCGTAGTTGCTGCCATGGCCGCAGCGGAAGAAGCGCAGCTTGCGCATCTGTGCGCGCGGGTGAACGTTCAGGTGGGTCTGCATCCAGTCGTCGTCCGCCTGGAACGGGCCGAGGTCGTAGAACCTCTCGAACCCGAGGACGTCCACGAAGAAGCGCGTGGCCGCTTCGAGGTCGGGCACCGTGATCCCGATGTGGTCGGTGCCGCGCAGGCCGGGCAGGCCGCCGGCAAGGCGTGGGCTGGGGATCTTCGACACGACGTTCTCCGTGGGTTCGGGGCTCAGATGTGGAGGGCCTGCTCCCACGCCGCGAGCACGGATTCGTGCATCGATTCGGACATCGTGGGGTGAGGGAACACGGTCGCCATGAGGTCGGCCTCGGAGGTTTCCAGTGTCTTGGCGATTGCAAAGCCCTGGATCATCTCGGTGACTTCGTCGCCCACCAGGTGTGCGCCGAGCAGCTCGCCGGAGTCGGCATCGAAGACCACTTTGCTGAAACCGAGTGTCGATCCTCTCGCGATGGCCTTGCCATTGGCGGCAAACGGAAACTTGCCGACGCGTAGGCGGTGCCCCGCTTCGCGCGCCTGGGCTTCGGTGAGCCCGATGCTTGCCACCTGCGGGTGGCTGTAGGTGCACGCGGGAATGCGGTCCGTGCGCAAGGGGTGCGGGCTGCGGCCCGCGATCAGCTCGGCCACCAGCACGCCTTCGTGGCTGGCCTTGTGGGCGAGCCAGGGTGCGCCGGCCACATCGCCGATGGCATACAGGCCCGGTTCCGCGGTGCGGCCAAGCGAGTCGGTGACGATGTGCGTCTTCTCCACCTGGGCGGCGGTGCGCTCCAGGCCCAGGCCTTCCACATTGCCCACGATGCCTGCGGCCACCAGGATTGCATCGGTGTCGAGCGCGGTCGCGTGTGAATCGTCGAGCACGACGTGCCAGCCCGCGCCGCGCTGCGCGGCCGAACGGATCCGCGCCCCGGTGAACACGCGAATGCCCTGCTTGCGCAGGCTGTCGGCCACTTGCGCGCTGACTTCCTCGTCTTCCGAAGGGAGGATGCGGGAGGACATCTCCACGAGGTCCACCTTCACGCCGATCGCGTGATAGAAGCTGGCGAACTCCACGCCGATCGCGCCGGCGCCCACGACCAGCAGCCGGCCCGGCCGCAGCGGGGGCATCAATGCGTCGCGATAGGTCCACACGGTTTTCCCGTCGGGTGCCAGGCCCTCGACGGGGCGAGGGCGCGCACCCGTCGCGAGGACGATGCTTGCCGCCTCGAGGGTGGTTTGGACGCCGTTCGGGCCGGTCACGCCGACGCGCTGGCTGCCTTGCAGTTCGCCCCGGCCGGCCAGCACCGTGACGCGGTTCTTCTTCAGCAGGTGCGTGACGCCCTTGTTCAGTTGCGCGGCCACTGCGCGCGAACGCTTCACCATGGCCGGCAGGTCGGCGTGTGCCGGCCCCACGGCCACCCCATGACGCGATGCGTCGTTCACCTGCCGCAGCACGTCGGCGGCGTGCAGCAGCGCCTTGGTGGGAATGCAGCCCCAGTTGAGGCAGACGCCACCGAGCTGGTCGCGTTCCACCAGGACCACGTCCTGCCCAAGCTGGGCCGCGCGGATCCCCGCCACGTACCCGCCGGGGCCGCCCCCGATCACCGCCACGTCATAGGTGCTCTTGGTCATGGGCGTCGCGTCACACCAGCAGGCCCAGCGGGTTCTCGATCAGCTGCCTGAACGCCTGCAGCCAGCGCGCGGCCACGGCGCCGTCGAGCGCCCGGTGATCGACCGACAAGGTGCAGCGCATCACCGGGGCGATGCTCACCGTGCCGTCGTCGGCAACGGGCACGGACTCGATCGCGCCGACCGCGAGGATCGCCGCCTGCGGCGGATTGATGATGGCGCTGAACTCGCTCACGCCGTGCATGCCGAGATTGCTCACGCAGAAGGTGCCACCCTGGTACTCCTGCGGGCGCAGCCGCGAGGCGCGCGCGCGGGCGGCCAGCTCGGCGATCTCCGCGCTGAGGGCGGCCAGCGGCTTGCGTTGTGCAGCGCGCACGATCGGCGTGATCAGGCCGCCGTCCGTCGACACGGCCACCGCGATGTCGGCGTCGGCGTACTGCCGCAGCGCATGCTCGGTCCAGCCGACGTTCGCTTGCGGGACTTGCGCGAGCGCCAGGGCGGCGGCGCGCACCACGAAGTCGTTCACCGAGAACTTCTCGGCCCTGCCTGCGTTCAGTTCGGCACGCAAGGCGAGCAGGCGTTCGGTGCGGCACTCGCTGCGCAAGTAGAAATGCGGGATCGTCGCCTTGCTTTCCGACAGCCGCTGGGCAATGGCGCGGCGCATGCCGGTGTGGGGCGTCTCGGTGAACCCGCTGGATGCGCAGGGGGCCGCGGGGGCCTCGGCCGATCCCGCGCCGGCAGCGGCGGTGGCGCTCAAGACGTCCGCTTTCACGATGCGGCCGTTCGGGCCGGTGCCGCGCAGGCCGGCCAGGTCGATGCCCGATGCCGCGGCGAGACGCTTCGCCAGCGGGCTGGCAAAGAGCCGCGTTGCCGCCGCGTTGCTGCCGGAGGATGCGTGCCGGGGCGCGGGCGCGCCGCGTGGCGCGGAGGGCGCCGCCGCCGCTTCTGCCACGGCCACTTTTTCCACGCCCGCCAGGCGGTCGAGGTCGGCCTGGGTCTCCCCCGGGGCCAGCAGCCCGCCGATCGGCGCGCCGACGGCGATCTCCTGCCCGGCCTTCACCCACTGGCAGCCCATCACCCCGGCCGAGTCGGCGGAGATCTCGACGACCGCCTTGTCGGTCTCGATCTCGGCGAGCACGTCGCCCGCGCTCACGCGATCCCCTTCTTGCCGGGTCCATGCTTGCAGCGTGGCGTGCGTGGCGTTCGCCGCCACTTCGGGCATCCGCAACAGCGTGGCCATCTCAGCGGCCTCCCTGTGCCTGGATCGCGAGCCGGAGCCCCTCGATGACTTCTTCGGTGCGGGCGCAGGCGGCGCGCTCCAGCACCTTCGAGATGCTCGGGGACGCCTCGGCACCGCTCACGCGCTGCACCGGCTGGTCCAGCCAGTCGAACAGGCGGCGCTGGATCTCGTCGGACAGCCAGGCGCCATACGACGTGCCGCGTGCGCCTTGCTCGGCGATCAGCACGTTGTGGGTCTTGCGCACGCTGGCTTCGATGGTGTCCCAGTCCAGGCTGGCGCGATCCAGCCAGCGCAGGTCGATCACTTCGGCATCGATGCCGGATTGCGCCACGGCGTCGAGGGCATGGTTCACCATCGACAGGTACGTGAGCACCGTGACCGCGTTGCCGCGGCGGCGCACCGCCGCCTTGCCGAACGGCGTCTGGTAGTCGAGATCGTCGCGGGGGACGTCGCCGCTGGTGCCGTAGAGGTCGACGTGCTCCAGCACCAGCACCGGATCCTTGCAGGCGATGGCGGCGTTCATCAGGCCGATGTAGTCGAACGGCGTGGCGGGCGCGACGATGCGCCACCCCGGGCTGGTGGCGAAGACGCCGGCGGGATCCATCGAGTGCTGCGATCCGTAGCCCGTGCCCATCGCGACCTTCGTGCGCAGTACCAGCGGCACCGCCGTGTCGCCGCCGAACATGTGGCGGGCCTTGCCGATCTGGTTGAAAACCTGGTCGGCCGCGACCCACATGTTCGGCGGCGACACGGCGGTGCCGCTGGTACTGCGCACGAAGGTCGC
>CAZBOF010000050.1:10928-11732 GCA_964493285.1 uncultured Rhizobacter sp.
ACCTGGTCGGCCGCGACCCACATGAAGTCGGGGTACATGAATTCGACCACCGGCTTGTAGCGGCCGTCCATCGCCATGCCGCCGCCGAGGCCGACGAACGCGTTCTCACTGATCGGCGTGCCGAGCACGCGGTCGGGGAACTGGTCGCGCAGGCCACGCGTTGCGCCGTTGGTGCCTCCCTTGAGACGATGCACGTCTTCGCCCATCACGATGAGGGTCTCGTCGGTCTGCATGCGTCGGGCCATGACGTCGGCCACGGCATCGATGAACTTGCGGGGCTGCAATGTGCCGCCGTAGCTCTCGGCCTCTTCCACGCGCGCGCCGGCCAGCTCGCTCAGGTCGCCGCGGATCCCCACGTCACGGAAGTCCGGGCTGGGCCACAGGTCGGGGCGGATCTGCCGCTTCGCCGCACGCCCTTCGGCGGCAGGCTGCGCGGCTTGCGTCAAGGCGGCCGCGGCCTGGCGCATCGCCTCGCGTGCGCGCTCGCGCAAACCGGCCACGTCGTCGGCCGTCAACAGGCCGCGGGCGATCATGCGCCGGGCCGTCAGGTCCAGCGGATCCCGCGAACGCCACGCCTGTTCTTCTTCCTTGGTCCGGTAGCCGAAGGCGCTGCCGGGGAAGGGGCCGTTCTGGTGAAAGAAGCGATAGACGTCGGCTTCGATGATCGTGGGCCCGTTCCCGGCGCGCATGTGGGTCAGGGCCTGCGCCATGGCCAGGTGGACGGCGAGCGGGTCCATGCCGTCGACCTTCCAGCTGGGGATGCCGAATCCCATGCCGCGGGCGGACAGCCGAGGCTCCGCCGTC
>CAZBOF010000050.1:11742-26922 GCA_964493285.1 uncultured Rhizobacter sp.
TGCAATGGACCGAAGCCGGCGCACTGGGAACGAACGCCATCGTGGCCCTCCCCGGCGCGCCGATCCGCCCATGCCGAGCCGGCCGCGAGCGGCACGCCGCCGCCCACGATGGCGTTCGTTCCCAGTGCGCCGGCTTCGGTCCATTGCAGGTGCATCGAACCGCCGCGTCCCTTGCAGAAGCCTTGCGCCAAGCCGAGGATCTCTGCCAGCGTGCGTTGGAGAAGCTGCTGGATGCCTTCGCCGAAGGCAGCCTTCGGATCGAGGCCGCCGGGCGCCAGGTAGCCCAGGGCCTTGGAGAGGAACTGGTGGTGCCCCCGGTGCGAGCCGTTGATCTGGTCGCCGGGCCGCAGGCCGACGATCGAGCCGGCTGCGCCGCCTTCCTGGCCGATGCTGGAGTGTGCGGGCCCGTGAACCAGCCCTTCGGCCGCCAGCTCGAGCACCGTTTCTTCAAACGAACGGATCAGCTGGATGTGGGTGAGCAGCGTTCCCAGCAGGGCCGGCTCGGCAGCCGACCAATCCGGCTCGCTCGCCCTCAGTTCGACCCAGCCGACGGCAGGGGACAGGGCAACGCATTCAGGCATCTCGTCTCCTCGTGTGTGTTTTTGAATGGCGAACGAAGGCACGGGCGACCTGCGGAAAAGGCGGCCGGCTGTCTCGGTGCCAAGCCGGGCCCGAAGCGCGGGGCCTGTTTGCCATAATGCTCATACTATACTGAATTCAATCTTGAATCTCAAATAGGAGAAGATGGCGTTCAGCCCCTGGGTTCCGAACTATCATTGCCAGATGAACTCTTCAAGCGCGACTTCGGCCACTGAAAAGCGATCCCGAATCTCTTCCAAAGACCCCCACAGTGCCGACCTTGAAAAAGGCGTCATGGGGCGCGCGCTCAAAGAGTTGAAAACCATGATCGGAAGCGGCGAACTCAACCCGGGCGAGCAGCTTCGCCAGGAGGAGATGGCCGAGAAGCTTCAGATCAGCCGGGTGCCGTTGCGCGAGGCGCTGAACATCCTGGCCGACCAGGGCTTGCTGATCCACCGGCCCCGGCAGGGCTATTTCGTGACCAAGCGGGCGTCGAGCGAGTACGCGCAGATCCGCCGCATGTGCCACCTCCTCGAGAACGAATTGCTCCAAAGCATCCGCTGGCCCGATGACGAGCTTCTGGAGGAATTGCGCGACCTGAATCAGCAGATGCGGCGCTGCCTGAACCCGTTCAACCGGCCGGAGCTGATCGCGCTCAACCAGCGGTTCCACTTTGCGGTGTTCGGCCTGTCGCCGAACAACCTGATCTTCGAAGAGGTCCGCCGCTTGTGGTCGCTGTCGGAAACGCAGGCGTGGCAGAAGTTCGAGCGGGCGGACGAGCGCGAACGCACGCTGCAGGAACACGACCGCCTGATCGATGCGCTGGCCGCGCGCGACCGGGCGCGCTGCATCAAGGAACTCGAGCTTCACCGCTACAGCGCCGAATCGGGCCTGCCGCTCGAGTTGCCCGGCGCGGTGCCGGACATTCCGGCGCCGGTTCCGTCACGCAACGGTCCCACCGCCTGAGGCGTCTCGCCGGCAAGCTCGCCGGCTCACGGGTTCAACCCCATCAAGCTGCCCATGTCGAGTTCCGACATGTCGGCAGAGGCGCCTTCACGGACGATCTTGCCGCGCTCCATCACGATGCAGCGCGATGAGATGTCGAGTGCGATGTCGATGCGCTGCTCGACAAGCAGCACGGCCACCGAACGATCACTGGTGATTTGCTTGATCGCGCCCACGAGGAACTCCACGATCAAGGGCGCAAGCCCTTCGGAGGGCTCGTCCATCAGGATGACTTTCGGGTTGCTCAGCAAGGCGCGGGCAATCGACAGCATCTGCTGCTCGCCGCCGGAGAGGGTTCCTCCCAGGCTGCCGGCGCGCTTGGCCAGGCCGGGAAAGAGGTCGAACACCGCATCGCGATTCCAGCGCCCTGGCCGTGCGGCGATGGCGACATGCTCGTCGACGGTGAGGCTCTTGAAAACCTCCCGGTGCTGCGGCACGTAGGCCAGCCCGTGGTGGCTGCGCTGGTGCGGGACCCATGCGGCGATCTCCTCGCCGTCGAGTCGGATGGTGCCCGAGCCTCGCGTGGCTCGGCCGGCGATCAGCTCCAGCAACGTGGACTTGCCCACGCCGTTTCGGCCGACGACGGCGACCGTTTCGCCCCGGCCGATGGCGAGCGAGAGATCTTCGATGACGATGGTCGGCCCCCAGCCACCGGTCAGTTCGTTCAGTTCAAGCATGGCGGAACTCCTCAGGCGTTGTAGCGTTTGACGCCCGATGTACCGAGGTACACATCCCGCACTTGCGGCGCGTTCATCACGTCGTCGACCGATCCCGACATCAGCACCTCGCCTTGCACCAGCACGGTGGCGTGCGTCGCGATCTGCCGCACCACCTGCATGTCATGCTCGATGATCAGGATGGCAATGTGCTCCGGCAAGGCTTTCACGGCGTTCAAGAGCAACTCCACCTCGGCCGACGGGATGCCCGCGGCGGGTTCGTCCAGCAGCAGCACTTCGGGCTGCAGCGCCACCGCGATGGCCAGTTCCGTCAGGCGTTGCCGCCCGTAGGCCACTTCAGAGACCGCGCGGTGCATGTCGGCTCCCATCGAGAAGCTTTCGAGAATGTGCTCGGCCTGCGCGATCTGCTGCTTGTAGCTGGACGTGGGGCGCAGCAGCCGGCTGCTGCTGCGCTTGTGCTCGTTCAGAGCCATGTAGACGTTCTCCAGCACCGTGAGATCGGGGAAGAGGCTGCTGATCTGGAACGTACGGACCAGCCCTTTCTTGACCCGCTTCCATGCCGGCATGCCGGTGATGTCTTCGCCATTGAGCAGGATGCGTCCGGCGCTCGGCGCCAGCACCCCGGAAAGCAGGCTCACCAGGGTGGTCTTGCCCGCGCCGTTGGGCCCGATCAAGGCGTGGCGTGCACCGCGTTCGAGCGTGAGGTGGATGTTGTTGGAAACCTGGATGGCGCCAAACGCTTTGCTGACGCCCTGGACTTCAAGCGCTGTGGTCACTGGAGGCACTCCTGCGAAGGAAAACGCGGCGCAAGGCGGCGGTGGCGAGGCCGTAGAAGCCACCTTTGGAGAACCGCATGATGAGGATCAGGAACACCCCGACGACGATCATCCAGTAGAAGGGATTCCATTCCTGTGCCATATGCTTGAACGCGATGTAGATCGGTGCGCCGAACATCCCGCCGACCAAGGTGGCCGTGCCCCCGATGACGAGCATCACGATGCCGTCGAAGGTGATCTCCATGTTGACGCCATGCAGCCCCGCGAAGCTGGTGGTCTGGGTCATGACGGCGCCGGCAATCCCGGCAATGCCTGCGGAGATGACGTAGGCGATCACGAGGTTCGGCAGGATGGCGTTGCCCATCAGCTCCATGCGCGTGCGGTTGGCCTTGATGCCGCGCAGCGAGAGGCCGAATCCCGAGCGGATGATCAGGCGAACGCACAAGAACGTCACCAGCACCCAGCCCAGGGCATAGAGGTATTTGGTCTCGCCGAACATGCTCCATTCGAAGACGCCCAGCAGCGGGGTGAATGTCAGCCCGCCGATGCCGTCGTCTCCCTGGGTGAGCCACGTCGCCTTGTTGGCGATCTCGAACAGGATCAGGTTCATGGAAATCGTCACCATGATGATGGGCAACCCTTTCAAGCGCATCAGGAATGGCGCGATCACGCCGCCGATGAGTGCGGCGGCGGCCCCGGAGATCAGTGCGCCGCTGATGACCTCGCCCCAGCCGGCCTGCGCGAGAAAGGCCGCCACGTAGGCGCCGATGCCGAAGTACATGCCCTGTCCCATCGTCATGACGCCGGCGTAGCCCAGGATCAGGTCGTAGGAGATGACGAAGATCACCATCACCAGGGCCAGCGCGCCGAGGGAGCGGTACTCCGGGAACACGAAGAACAGGGCGATGGCCAGACCCCACCAGAGGATCTCCATCGGGTCGACCGCCGGCGGACGGATGACGCGAGAGCCGCGCGATGCCGATTGCGTGGGGTGTGTCATGTCTTCTTTCTCGCGAACACGCCGTCCTTGCGCCAGATGAGCAGAACAATGCATGTCACATACATGGGGAAGGCGCCGAATGCGGGCAGCAGGTAGCGCCCGGCGGTGTCGATGATCCCGACCAGGATCGACACGCCGACCACGGCCCGGATGTTGCCGTGCCCGGTGAGCGCGACCACGATCAGGATCGGCACGAGGTACTTCAACGGCCAGCTCGGCTCCAGCGGCAGCATTGGCGCTCCGAGGCTTCCGCCCAATGCGGCTAAGCCGCAGCCCAGCGCGAAGGTGCCTGCAAACAGGCGTGGCACATTGATGCCGGAGACGGACGCCATGCTGGGGTTGTCCACCGCGGCGCGCAGCCGCGCGCCGATCTTGGTGCAGTCGAACAGCAGCCACAGCGCCAGCACGACGAGCAAGCCGACCCCCACGACCATGATCCGGTACATCTCGAACGGCCGTCCGCCCAGCTCCACGGTGTGGGTGAGATAGGCCGGCAGGGGCGTGGGGTAGACATCCGTGCCGAAGAACAGGGTGAGCGAGCCGATGGCGATGTAGTTCAGGCCGAGCGTGACGATCACCTGTTCCAGTTCCGGAGCCTTGTACAAGGCGACGAAGATCAGCCGCTCGATACCGATGCTCGCCAACGCCACCGACACCGTGCCGACGACGATGGCCACGGGGTAGTCGAAGCCGTGCCGCAGCATCAGCGACGAGACGAGATACCCGCCAATGGCGGCGAACGCGCCATGAGCGAGGTTGACGACGTGCATCAGGCCCAGCGTGATCACCAGGCCCATGGAGATCAACGCGAGGATCAGGCCGTACGACACGCCGTTGGTGAGGATGAAAGATAGTGCCGACAATCTCAGCCCCTCCGCGTCAAAAGAGATGTGTTCATCTTCTCCGGCCGTCGTGCCGGGTGGCGTTCACCGCCCGGCACGTCCGGCATCAAGGAACCGAAGGGACGGCGCGCTCGGTGTGGACAAGCTCGTTGACGAGGCGGCCATCTTTCTTCACGACCTTGCGGATGTAGACATTGGTCGTGATGTTCCGGCTGGTTTCAATCGATTGCGGGCCGCGCGCGCCCTCGTAAGACCAGCCCGTGACCGCCGTCACCGCATCGGCGCCATTGAACGTCTTGCCCTGCTGGCTGCGGATCATCTGGAAGAGGATGTGCATCGCGTCGTACGACGAGGCGGCTTCGTAGGATGGGATCACGTCCGGGTAGCGCGCCTTCATCGCGGCCTTGAACTTCTCGTTCTCCGCGCCTGCGGCGGGCAGTGCGTAGATCTGCGCATCGTAGGCGCCGATGATGGAGTCGTCGTACTGTGTCAGGGTCGGCTCGTCGATGTAGCCTTGCCCGATGATCATGAGGTCGTCGCGTCCCAGCAAGCCGCGTGCGCGCAGGGCCTTCGTCATTGCGACCGAAGGTGCGCCGTTCGGCACGAACAGTTCGACGATGTCGGGCTTGGCCGCGGCAATGCGCTCGACCACGGCTGAGAAATCCATCGTGTTCAAGGCAATGCGCTCTTCGCCGACGATGCTGCCCCCGCGCGCGGTGAAGCGTTGCTTGAACTCGGCCTGCACTTCGTGGCCCGGCGAGTAGTCGGAGACCGCGATGTAGGCCTTGCGCCGTCCTGCGCCATGGATGAACTTCGCGTGCGCTTCCATCACTTGGGGCATCGTGCCGGTGGGACGCACGATGAAGGGCGACGCCTTGGTGATGGCGAGCGCGGAGCCATTGATCACGACCCCCGGCACTTTGGCTTCGGTCAGCGTCGGCGCGGCTGCCAGGGACTCCGGTGAAAGAAAGTAGCCGGCGATCAGCGAGACGCGGTCGCGAACGATCAGCTCTTCGGTGAGTTGCTTGGCTTTGGCAGGCGCGCCGCCGGCCAGGTCGCGCGACACGATCTCGATCGTGCGCCCGCCGACTTGATTGCCGTAGACATCCAGGAACGAACGGATGCCGTGCTCGTACTTCATGCCGCCGACGGCGAAAGGGCCCGAGACGTGGCTGATGATGCCGATCTTGATGGGCTCGGCCGCTTGGGCACTGCCGGCCAGTCCGGCGAACGTCCCGGCGATGGCCAGGGCGATGTTTCTGCGAGTGATCATGTCGATGTCTCCTTGATGTGTGGGATGGAACGGGCGCCGCATGCATCGCTGCGGCGGACCGTGGGAAGGCGGTGGTCCGGAGGCTGGCTCAGAACGAATGGCGCAAGCCGACCATCACGCCGGTCTGGTCGACACCCGGTGCGGGGTTGGAGCCGGCCAGCGAGCCGCCATCCACCGTGAAGGTGGCGGCGCCCTTGTTGTTGATGTGGCCGAGCGACACATAGGTGGCCGTGCGCTTGCTGAGTGAATACATGGCACGTGCGGCGATCCCGGCGGCGTCGTTGCCGCTGTTCTTGAAGTCGATCTGCGTGTACTGGAGGTCGAGTGTGATCGGGCCCGTGTAGTAGGTGATGCCGGCATAGAGGTGGCCGCTGGTGGGCGTGGGCGACCCTTCGTTCTTGCGATGAATGTAGCCACCTCCTACGCGGACGGTGTTGAACTTCATGAAGCCGGAGAGTTGCGTTCGGGTATCCGTCTGGGAGCTGAGCGGCAACGGCGAGCCCACGCCGGCGCCGCCGTTCATCCGCTCACCGGACAGGGCGAGGCCCCAGCCGTCCGTGGCGTACTGGAGCGCCAGTGAGAGGTCGCGGCATGCGCGCTTGTCGGTGGACGACTCGCCGGCACACCCGCCCGCCGGCAACGAACCCGCGGTATCGCGCCCCAGCGAATAGGTGGCGCCCAGCGTGAAGCCGTTGAACGTTCCCCGGTAGGCGATGGCGTTGTCCAGGCGCGCATTGGCCAGGTAGCCATCGAGGCTGCCAACCGAGTGGATGTTCGGCCCGATGGTGTCGCCGATCATCGACCAGAAGATCTGCGAGTACTGCCGTCCGAAAGACAACGTTCCCCACGGGCCCGACAGCCCGACGTAGGCTTGGCGGCCGAACACCCGCCCGCCCTGGTTCAGGGTGCCCTGGTCCGGCGAGAAGCCTTGCTCCAGAACGAAGATGGCCTTGAGCCCGTTGCCGAGATCCTCGGAGCCTCGGAACCCGAGGCGGGAGGGCAGCGAGCCCGTCAGGCTGGGCATCCGGGTCATCGTCGAGCCGGTTCCGCCCGCATTGGTGAAGGTGTGGACGCCGGTGTCGATGACGCCGTATACCGTCACGCTCTGCGCGGCGGCGCCGGCCGACAGGCTCGCCAGGGCGAGCATCGCGCCGAGCTTCGTGAGTGATGCGGATCCTGTGCTTCGTGTGCGTTGATTCATGTGAATGTGTCTCCTGCTTGTTGTTCGAAACGGAAGTGGGCCAACTCCCTTGCGTTCCCATGCCGACCCGTCTGTGTCGCCCGGGGGGCATGGATACCCGGTCGATCTGCAGCCGACCTCGTCGTGTCGATCGGTTGCGCTCGCTTGGCTTCGCAGCGGCGCAACGCGTCTTCTTATGCTTTCCAGATGGCGAACCCCGCGCCCGTGCCGGTTCCCGCCGGCGTGCGAAAGAGCGGCTGGTAGTCGCACCAGGACAGAGGAACGTCGTTCAGTGCGCCGGCCAGCACCAGCCAGTTCAGAATTTCCGAAGAGCCGGAGTTGAGCGCGCCGCGCGGAAAGCTGCGCAGAAACGGCACGTCCTTCTCGGCGAGCGCTTGCAGCAGGCGCCGGTCGAGCGCCTCGTCGATGACGAAGTGGCTCAAGCCGCCTGATGCGATCACCGCGACTTTCTGGTTACCCTCGATCGATTCGACAACGCGCCTCACCGCCAGGCCGAGGTCGTAGGAGCGGGCCGCGCTGGGCACGTTGGGCGGGTAGTAGGTGTTCATCAGCAGCGGCACGACGGGGATCGAGCGGCCGCGGAAGAGGCGCTTGATGATGAAGCCCCAGGCGTGCCCGAAGCCCGCCTTGCCCGGGTTGTCGACCCGCGTGAGGCTGGCGATGTCGAAGTCTTCGTCGATCAGACCCTTCACGAGCTGGCGCCCGAAGGCCGCTTCGCCGACCAGCGTGTGCGTGTCGTCCATCAGGTAGCCGCGCCCCATGACCCTCAGCCATTCGGCGTGCTCTTCGTCGCCGAACCTGTCGCAGGTGACGATCTCGTCGCCGTGAAAGACGGCAATGGCCGGTTGATTGGCTTCGGAGAAGAGTTCGCGCTGGTCATCGCCCACGATGATCGCGATGTCCGGTGCGGCCTGCTCCAGCGCGTCGGCGAGCTTCTCCAGCGCTTCGTTGCAAGCCACTTCCTTGCTCTTGAGCACGTCGGCTGCGATCTCCGCCGTGTACCTGGGCCCGATCTCCTCGAGCACCTGCGCATAGTCGAGCAGGCGTCCGTCGGACATGTTGAGCTGTTTGTTGGCGTAGTCGGCTTCGGCGCGGTGGCGCCAGTGTTCGCTGGTGAGTGTCAGCAGCGGCGTGTGCGACGCGCCGATGCCCAGGGTGATTCGTGCCACGTTGCGCTGCTCCGCCCGCTCAAAGGCCCATGCCTTGACGCGCGCTGGCGCCGTCCAGGTATTTGTTGGAGCCCGCCGCGACGCGCGGCGCACCGCCCTTTGCCTTCAGCCGCGGGAACAGGCGGCGCGCATTGTTCTCGTAGATGTTCGCGCGGTCTTGGCCGGTGAGCGCATCGATGTTGTCGATCAGGTACTTGATGTCGTCGAATGCGCGGCCCGTTTCGGGATTCAATGCGGTGCCCGAACCCGGGTTCTCGGTGCCGAAGACCACGCGGTCGCTGCCGACGAGCTTGACCAGCAGCGCCACGGAATCCTTGGAGTGGATGACGGTGTCGTAGTAGAGGCGGCGCAGGCTCTCGTCGAAGCTTTCCTGCAGCGGCATCGTCTTGGCCATCATCGGGTGCAGCCGTTCGGCGCGCCAGCGTCCGATCTGGTAAGGCACGGAGCCGCCGCCGTGCGAGACGATGATCTTGAGCTGCGGGAAGTCGAGGAACACTCTCGAATTGACCAGCGACAGGATGGCCAGGCTTTCCTCGTCGATGAAGTGGGTGCTGTAGGTTCCCCGGCCGTGCTGGTTGCCGGTCGAATGGATATGCGCCGGCACGTCGAGCGCACACAGCTTCTCGTACAGCGGATACCAGTACTCGCTGCCGAGGTCGGGCGTGCGGTTGTCGCCCTCGCCCGGATCGGGGTCCAGCATGCAGCCGACGAAGCCCAGTTCGTTGATGCAACGCTCGAGTTCTTCGAGCGAGGTGTCGATGGGCTCGCCGGCGGGTTGCGGCAGGCCGGCGATACCGGCGAAGCGGTCCGGCAGCACGCGGCAGAACTGGGCGATGTAGTCGTTCAGCCCCCGTGCCCAGCGGTGTGCGATGCGGCCCGGCTTCTCGGCGTGGAACATCGTGAACGGGCGTGGCGAGATCAGCTGCACATCGGTGCCCGCGAGGTTGAGCGCATCGAGGTTGCGCTGCGTTTCGGGCAGCGCCAGGATTTCCTCGTCGGAGAACGGCGGGGGCGGGGTGCCGTACGTGGCCCGGCTGGCCAGCAGCAGCGTGAACCAGGCGTAGAGCTTCGGGGAGGCGCAGAGGTGGCCGTGGACGTCGATGATCATGGTGGGTCGGGAAAGAGTGGTCGGTTGTCAGAAGTTGTAGAGCTCGAGCGTTCGCTCGCCGGCCCGGATGCGTTCGATCACCGAAGCTTCCTTGGCCTCGCGTGCCTGGGCCGCTTCGACCACCGCGTCGGCGCGGTGGCATGGGATGGCCACGACGCCGTCGGCGTCACCGACGATGAGGTCGCCGGCATTCACCACGACGTCACCGAACAGGGTGGGGAAGTTGATCCAGCCCCGCGCACCGAAGTCCTTGCCGGTGCCGCGCATGCACAGTCCGCGCGCGAAGACCGGGAAGGCGGCGGTGCGCAGGATGGCGCCGTCGCGCACGCAGCCATCGATCACCAGCCCGCCGAGCTGCTGGTGTTCGGCCGCGGCCGACATGATTTCCCCCCAGTAGCCGAAGTCGTGCGCGCCGCTGACGTGGACGACAAGCACGTCACCGGGCTCGCACACGTACAGCGCCCGATGCAGCCAGAGGTTGTCGCCGCCCGGGGATTGCACCGTGACGGCGGGACCGCACACCTTGAAGCCGGCGTGGATGGGTTGGATGGCAGGCGGGAGGACGCCGATGCGTCCGGCGGCTTCGTGCAATGTCGAAGCCGGCAGGCTGGCCGCGGCCGCCAACGTCGTCGCGCGGACGCGTTCGAAGTCGTGCCGGATCGTCGGTCCGCTGGGGCGGGCGCTGCTCATTCGGCCTCCCGCGTTTGCAGCCGGTGGTAGCCGTGCTTCGCCCGTGCATCGCGCAGTGTTGAGCCTTCGCGCACCGATTGGCGGATCGCATCTTCGGCGGCCTGGATGCCCTCGGCCGTGGCCAGCACGGGGTCTTCATGCGACCGGGGAATCACGACCACGCCGTCGGCATCACCGCGCACGAGGTCGCCCGGCGCCACGCGCACCTCGCCGATGGTCACCGGGATGCCGGTGGCTTCCACCTGGACGCGGTCTTTGCCGGTGCGCATCCAGTGGTCGCGGCTGTAGATGGGATAGCCGAGTTCGAGCGCCAGCGCGACGTCGCGGTTGACGCCGTCGATCAGCGTGCCGGCAATGCCTTTGGCATGGGCGACCTCCGTGAGGATGTCGCCCCAGACCGTGGCGTTGTCGCGCCCGCCGTTGTCGAGCACGATCACGCTGCCGGCGGGCACGTCGTCGATGTAGTCGCCCACGGTGCCGGGCGGCGAGCCCGCGGGCCCGTAGAGCAGCGTCCATGCGCGACCGGTCATGCGCGAGCCCGTCGAACGCGGCTTGATCTTGTAGCACTGGCCGTTCAGCCCGTGCTTGTCGAGCGCATCGCTCAGGGTGGCGGTATCGAGTTTCGCGGCGCGCGCGACGTTGGTGTCTGTCATCGGGTGGGTTCGAATCAGTTGCAGGCGGGCGATCAGCGCAGCATGTGTTCGTAGCTGCCGTTCATCACTTCGCTGATGGGGGTGTGGGCCAACAGGGCTTTGGCCATCGCCGCTTCTCGGGTGGCGATGGATTCGGCGGCGTCGAGGACCGCTTCGACCTGCTCTGCCGCGATGAAGATCACGGCGCTCGCGTCGGCGATCGCGTAGTCGCCGGGGTGCACGGTGACCTCGCCGATGCGCACCGGCTCGTTGGTGCTGTGCTCCGCCACGCGGCCGCGCGCGGTGCGTGCGGTGAGCGAGCGGCAGTACACCGGGAAGTCGTAGGCGCGTGCTTCATCGATATCGCGCACCGGGCCGTCCGCGATCACCCCGGCCACGTGGCGGACCTTGGCACCCAGGCTGAGCAGGCCACCCCAGGAACCCGCGTCCAGGCCGGTGCGTTGCTCGACCACGATGATGTCGCCGGGTGCTGCGGCTTCGATGGCGGTGGTCCCCAGGTGGCGGGGCGTTCCCTCGCGTGGCGCAGCCTGGTGGGCCGGCACCAGCCGGTACGTCACCACGCGGCCTGCGATTCGCCGCGTCGTCGCTTGCTGGGTCAGGCCGCTGACCACGCCCGCAAGGCCGAGCTTGTCCAGCGCATCGGAGACGGCGCAGCAATCCAGGCGAAGAAGACGCGTGACCGGATCGTCCATCTCAAGGCTCCTGGACGACGGCCACGATGCCGAGCTGGATGTGCACGCCATCTGGCAGGTCGTGGGCCACCTGGGTGTAGCGGGCCGGCCGGTCGTCCGGGTCGGGGAAAGCTTGGGCCCACTGCGCATTGAGCAGGGGGCGCATCTCATCGCCGCGGACATACGCCGTCATGTGGACCACGTCCTCGAGACGGGACCCGCCGCGTTCGAGCATCACGCGCAGGTTGCGGAACGCGAGACGCGCTTGTTCTTGCGGCGCATCGGGCAGGGTGTCCGTGCTCGGATCCTTGCCCATGATCCGGGACGAATAAATCATGTTGCCGACCCGGGCGCCCATGGGAATCGGCGCGCCGCCGTGCGTGACTCCGGGGACTTCGATGGACCGTTGGCGGCGGGAAGGAGGGGAGGTGTGGGTCATCGTCGGAAGGGGAAGGATGCTCATCGGGGCGGAGCGCACGATGTGTATCATGTTGAAGACAAAATTGAATTCAATCAGGGATTCCCCTTTCTGGGAAGACAGGGGTTAACCCTTTGTTGGCGGGTGGATGGCCAAAGTTGCAATTACAATTGCTTTAACAATTTTTGGTGAACGCGCCCTCGTTCGAGTGATGCGGCGGGGCCCTCGGGGCCGCGAAAGCTCTGTGGAAAGCCCTGTGGCTTGTGCGCGGCGCGCGTCGCTCCTCGAACGTGCCGGCGGGGAATGCATTCCGGTTCATGGGCCTCGTGTCGGGCCGGAGAGCCGGGCCCTGCAGAGGGTGCATGCGACACTCGCGCGAAGGGCTGCAGCGCAAGCCGTGGCGGGCGCCGGCCGGGCCTGCCGGGGGCGTGCAGGACAGAAACCGGGCGGGCCAGACCGACAACTCTTAGCGTCAGACCTTGAACGTCAACTTCATCCACTACCTCCCGTCTCAACTCAGCCAGTTGAGCAATCGGCTCTCATCCGGTGCTTCGGACCTGTACTTGCGCCGCTTTGGCGTCGGGATCAATGAATGGCGGATTCTCACCACGCTGGTGTTCCGCCCGAACCTGTCCGCGGCCGAGATCGCGGATTCCGCGTCGATTCACATCACGGTGGTCAGCCGCAGCCTCAGAGAAATGATCAGCAAAGAGCTGATCGTGGTCGAGGCTTCGGTGTGGGGCCGGATGCACACGCTGACCGAGAAGGGCACTGCGCTTCAGAATGAGATCGCGAAGCTCGCGGTGCAACGCTACGAGTTGCTGGTCGGGGGCTTCCAGCCGGCGGAGCTTGAACAGCTGTCTGCGATGCTGAACCGCCTGCTGGACAACATTCCGCGGGTGGATGCCTACAGCCAGAAGCTCATTGACGAGGCCCGCGACCTGGCCACGGGCCGCCCCAAGGTCGTCAAGCGTCGGTCGACCCGCTAGGGTCCGTTCCCCGATTCACCCGCTGCGCGTCGCATTCACGCGGGAAGGCCGATGCGGCGGCACACTTCCAAGGGCGTGGCCGCCTGGTTCATGGTGTACAGATGCAGGCCCGGTGCGCCGCCTCGGATCAGTCGGTCGCACAGATCGCTGACCACGTCGAGCCCGAAGGCCTTGATGGCGTCGACGTCGTCGGCGAAGGATTGCAGCCGCAGGCGAATCCAGCGCGGGATCTCGGCGCCGGAGGCGTCGGCGAAGCGGATGATGCCGCTGGCGTTGGTGATGGGCATGATCCCGGGCACGACGGGGATGTCGGCGCCGAGCTTTCGCGCATCGTCCACGAAACGGAAGTAGGCGTCGGCGTTGAAGAAGAACTGCGTGATCGCGGAGTCGGCGCCTGCGCGCACCTTGGCGAGGTAGGCCTCGAGGTCGGCCTGCGGCGTGCGTGCCTGCGGGTGCATTTCGGGGTAGGCCGCGACTTCGATGTGGAAGTGGTCGCCGGTCTCGGCGCGGATGAACTCGATCAGCGTGCTGGCGTAGCGGAAGGCGCCGAGGCCGCCGGACGCCGCGCCGTAGCCGCTCGGGATGTCACCGCGCAGCGCGACCAGGCGGCGGATGCCGGCGGCCTTGAACTGCGCGAGTTTCTCGCGCACCGAGGCGTGGTCGGCGCCGATGCAGGTGAAGTGCGAGGCCGCGTCGCAGCCTTCGGCCAGGATGGCCTGCACCGTGGCCAGCGTGCCATCCTGCGTGGAGCCGCCCGCGCCGTAGGTGACCGAGCAGAACTGCGGCTTCAGGGCGTAGAGCTTTTGCCGCACGGCGGCCAGCTTGATGGCCCCTTCGGCGGTTTTCGGCGGAAAGAATTCCAGGCTGATGGGAAGCGAAGCGGACATGTCGCGGGGTCCTCGTGTCATGCGGGCTGGCGCGCCCACACAAAAAATTCAGTGTTGCCGTTGCCGCCCTTGATCGGGCTTTCGAAGTAGGTCTGCACCTTCAGGCCCAGTGCCTTGCAGGATTGCCACAGGCGGTTCTCGACCTCGACGAAGTGGCGCTTGTCGCGCACGATGCCGCCTTTGCCGATCTGCGCCGGTTGCAGCTCGAACTGCGGCTTGACCAGCACCAGCAGGTGGCCGCCGGGCGCGAGGTATTCCACCAGCGTGGGCAGAACGTGCGTGGACGTGATGAACGACAGGTCGGCCGTGGCGAAGCCGAAGCTGTGCACCGGCTCCGCGGCGGCGAACGCGGAACCGGCCACGTCGCGCGCATTGATGCCCTCGAAGCAATGCACCCGCGGGTCATCCTTCAGCTTGGGGTGGAGCTGGCCATGCCCCACGTCGATGCCCACCACGCGCGCCGCGCCGCCCTGCAACAGCGCATCCGTGAAGCCGCCCGTGCTCTGGCCCGCATCCAGGCAGTTGAGGCCGGTGACGTCGATCTTGCAATGCTTCAGCGCCCCTTCGAGCTTCAGCCCGCCGCGCGACACGAAGCGCAGCTCCGCATCGTCCGTGATCTGCAACTCGCAGTCATCGGGCACATCCAGCCCTGCCTTGCTGACCACCGCCCAGCCCTTCGGCCCCAGCCAGCGCACAGCCTCGCGCTCGATCAGCCGCTGAGCGGCCGACCGCGTGGGCACAAGGCCACGTTGAAGAATCAGTTGGTCGGCACGCATGGGTTTCTTTCAGGAGGGAGCAGAGGAGCTACAAGTCGTTGAGCGGCAGGTAGTGCGGCTGTATCGCCGGACACAGGCAACGGCGCGTAGCGCCAAGCCTGTCCATCAAGCCACTCGCCGCGGCACGCGTCTCCCGGCCGCAGGCGAGGCGCCCCTCGGGGGCCGAGTCCGGACAGAAACAGTCCGGTGGACTGTTTCTGCCTGACGAGGAGACGGGCCACTGGCCCGTCGCGGCCTGCAAGGCAGGAGCGCCAGCGACTGGGGGGCCTGCTCGGCGCCGGGCCGCCCCAAGCCGGGCGGGCGCCCCTTGGGGGCAGGAGCGATAGCGACTGGGGGGCCCATCAATACCTATATGTGTCGGGCTTGTAAGGCCCCGCCTTGTTCACCCCGATGTACTCGGCCTGCTCGTCGGTCAGCTCGGTCAGCATCGCGCCCACCTTCTTGAGGTGCAGGCGTGCCACCTTTT
>CAZBOF010000051.1:0-14724 GCA_964493285.1 uncultured Rhizobacter sp.
GGCGGCGCAATGATCCTTCACGTAGAGCCAGTCGCGCACCTGCTGGCCGTCGCCATACACCGGCAGGGGCTTGCCGGCCAGGGCGTTGACGATCATCAACGGGATCAGCTTTTCCGGGAAGTGATAGGGGCCGTAGTTGTTGCTGCAGTTGGTGGTGAGCACCGGCATGCCGTAGGTGTGGTGCCAGGCGCGAACGAGGTGATCGCTGGCGGCCTTGCTGGCCGAATACGGGCTGTTCGGCTCATAGGCGTGGGTTTCGGTGAATGGCGCGTCGCCCGGGCCCAGCGAGCCATACACCTCGTCGGTGGAGACGTGCAGAAAGCGGAAGGCGTCTTTCGCTGCGCCGTCGAGTTGCGACCAGTGCCCGCGTGCCGCTTCGAGCAGCGCAAAGGTGCCGTTCACATTGGTCTGCACAAAGGCGCCGGGACCGTGGATGCTGCGGTCGACATGGCTTTCGGCTGCGAAGTGCACCACGGCGCGGGGCCGATGTTCGGCGAACAGCCGATCGAGCAGGGTGCGGTCGCCGATATCGCCTTGCACGAAAATGTGACGTGCATCGCCCTCGAGCGCTTTCAGGCTTTCCAGGTTGCCGGCATAGGTGAGGGCGTCGAGGTTGACCACCGGCTCGCCTGCGGTTGCGATCCAGTCGAGCACGAAATTGGCGCCGATGAAGCCGGCGCCGCCGGTGACAAGAATCATAGGTGTGCGCTTTGTTGTGTTGCGGGAAGGCGGATCGGCACCGGCCTGAACCGCGCGATTTTGCCCGATCGAGGGGCATTCGGCCCCGGGGGGATAATCCTAGGATGACTCAAACTGCTCTAGAACCCCTCGGTCTCGTGCCTTCACAAGAGGCCGCCTCCGAAACGGCCGCTGCTCCTTCAATGGAGTTTGCCTCGCTGGGTCTTGCGCCCTTGCTCGAAAAAGCGGTTGCCGAGTCCGGTTACACCACCATGACGCCGATCCAGGCCAAGGCGATCCCGATCGTTCTGGCCGGGCGCGACGTGATGGGCGCGGCCCAAACCGGTACCGGCAAGACCGCAGCGTTCTCTCTGCCCCTGCTGCACAAAATGCTCAAGCATGAGAATGGCAGCGCCTCACCTGCACGCCACCCGGTGCGTGCACTCGTGCTGGCGCCGACGCGTGAGTTGGCCGACCAAGTCGCCAAGAGCATCAAGACCTACTCGAAGCACACCAAGTTGCGCGCCGCCGTGGTTTTTGGCGGCATTGACATGAAACCGCAGACGCTGGAACTCAAGGCCGGCGTCGAGGTACTGATCGCCACCCCAGGGCGCCTGCTCGACCACATCGAGGCCAAGAACTGCGTGCTCAACCAAGTGGAGTACGTGGTGCTCGACGAAGCCGACCGCATGCTCGACATCGGCTTCCTGCCGGATCTGCAGCGCATCCTGAGCTACCTGCCCAAGCAACGTCAGACCCTGCTGTTTTCCGCCACGTTCTCGCCCGAGATCAAGCGCCTGGCCGAGAGCTATCTGCAAGACCCGTTGCTGGTCGAGGTGGCGCGCCCGAACGCCACCGCGACGAACGTCGAGCAGCGCTTCTACAGCGTCACCACCGACGACAAGCGTGCTGCGGTCTGCAAGATCTTGAAAGACCGCGAGATCAGCCAAGCCATCGTGTTCGTGAATTCCAAGCTCGGTTGCGCGCGATTGGCGCGCTCGCTGGAACGCGATGGCCTCAAGACCAACGCGCTGCATGGCGACAAGTCGCAGGACGAGCGCTTGAAGGCGCTGGAAGCGTTCAAGCGCCGGGAGGTCGACGTGCTGGTGTGCACCGACGTGGCCGCCCGTGGCCTCGACATCGCCGATCTGCCCGCGGTGTTCAACTTCGACGTTCCGTTCAACGCCGAAGACTATGTGCACCGCATTGGCCGCACCGGCCGTGCCGGGGCCTCGGGTCTGGCGGTGACCTTGGTCACGCGCGAAGACAGCCGGCTGGTGGCCGACATCGAGAAGCTCATCAAGAAAAAGATCGAGCTGGAGCCTCTGGAGCTGGATGACGGGCGCCCCTTGCGCACCGAGCGGCCGCGTCGGGTTCGCGACGACGGCGACGCGCCCATGCGGCCCCCGCGTGCCGCAGCGCCTCCGAAGCCGCCGAGCGACCCGTTCTTTGACCGCCCCTACGAGCCGGGTGCCTCCGAGGAGCCGCCGGCCTGGGAAACCAAGGCATCGGCACCGTCCTCGGCTGCGGGACGCGGCTTGTCTCCCAACATCAAGCCCAAGAAAAAGGTCGCCGCGCTCTTTGGGGCCAAGCCTCCCAGCCCGTGAGCGCGGGCCAAGCGGCCTCAGTCTGAGAGCAGCGAGAACACGGCGGGTACGTTGGCTGGCAGGCTGGTCGGCGAGCCTTTCCAGGCCGAGATGCGGCGCGTTTGGGTCCATCCGGATGGCAAGGTCAGTCCGCAGCTGACCGACAACCAGGTGTCGCCCCGCAAGCCCGCCAGCAGGGCCGAGAGCAGCGCCATATTGCGATACGGTGTCTCAATCAGAATCTGCGTTTGATTCAGTCGTTTCGACAGTGCTTCGAGTTCTCGGATGCGGCTGTCCCGGGCGGCGGCGTCCACCGGTAAGTAGCCCACGAAGGCAAAGCTTTGGCCGTTCAGGCCGCTGGCCGCGAGTGCCAGCATCAGCGAGCTGGGGCCGGACAGCGGCAACACGGTGATGCCCAGTGCGTGTGCGTCCTTCACCAGTGCAGCGCCAGGGTCGGCCACGGCAGGCAGGCCGGCTTCAGAAATGAGACCGATGTCGTGACCTTGCAGGGCAGGCTGGAGCAATGGCTTCAGATCGTGGGGTGCCGCCGGGCGGGTGCCTTTGGCGGCACGTGGCAATTCGACGATCGACAGGCTTTGCAGCGGATGGGCCAGTGGCTCCAGCGCGTCCACGCGCTTGAGGAAGGCCCGGGTGGTTTTGGCGTTCTCGGCCACCCAGTGCGTGAGACGAGAGGCAATGCGGATCACTTCGGCCGGCAGCACGTCGGTCAATGCCGCGCTGCTGTCGACACCGAAGTCCAGCGCATTGGGCACCAGGATCAGGCGGCCAGGTGCGTGCGTCATGCGGCGAGCGGATCCAGCCCCGCGGCCCGCAGCAGGTCACAGGTGGCAATCAGCGGCAATCCGACAAGGGCGGTGGGATCGGTGGACTCGATCGCGCTCAGCAGCGCGATGCCAAGCCCTTCGGATTTCGCACTCCCGGCGCAGTCATAAGGCTGCTCGGCGCGCAGGTAGCGCTCGATGTCGGCGTCTGACAGGTCCCTGAACCGCACCGTCACCGGCACCAGGGCGGAGCCTTCGTAGCTCCGCTGGAGGTTGACCACCGACACGGCGGTCTGGAACACCACGGCCCGGCCGCTCATGGCGCGCAACTGGGCTGCGGCTTTTTCATGCGTGCCGGGCTTTCCGAGGGGTTGGCCCTGCAAGTCGGCCACCTGGTCCGATCCGATCACCGTGGCATGCGGATATTCTTTTGCCACGGCCTGCGCCTTGGCCAGCGCGAGCCGCACGGCCAGATCGCGTGGGGTTTCCGAGGTGCGCGGGGTTTCGTCCACGTTGGGGGCCCTCACATCGAAAGGCAGGCGCAGGCGTTCAAGCAGTTCGCGCCGATAGCGCGAGGTGGATCCCAGAATCAAAGGCAGGCTCATGGGGCCGGATTCTCCCATTCGTGGGCGTCATGCAAGGGCACCCCACTACACTGCGGGGCATGGCAACCCGAGTTTTTGACCCTGAAAAATTGGATGTGGCTGCGTTCGCCGAAGCGCAGGCGGAACTGCGCGGCGAGTATGCAATTGCGTCGTTGGAGCGACTGGCGTCGTCCACCCTCGCGGCGACCGATGCGAAACCCGTTTCTTGGGTGGTCCGCGGCGAATGCCGGAACATCCCGGGCGCAGCGGTGCAGCCCTGGCTGCACTTGGAGGCCCATGCGGGCGTGGCTCTGGAATGCCAGCGGTGCTTGTCACCTGTGCAGACGGATCTGCACGCCCAGCGGTCCGTACTTTTCGTCCCTGGGGAAGCCCTCGCGGAGGAACTGGATGCCGAATGCGACGACGACGTGCTGGCACTGACGCGTTCACTCAATCTGCGGGAATTGCTGGAAGACGAGCTTTTGCTGACGCTTCCGCTTGTGCCGCGGCACGATGTGTGTCCTCACCCACTTGAGGCGCCAGCGCTGGAAGATGATGGGTTGGAAGCTCCGCCGCACCCTTTTGCCGCACTGGCGGCGCTCAAGGCTGGCGGCAAGCCCAATTGAAGGAGTTCACCCGCCTGATGACCACATGTTAGAATGCCCGGCTTTCCGCCTGGGTGACCGCCCGCGGCACCAACCCCTGGCTCCTGCGAAAGAGCTGCAGGAGATCTAAGGAGAATTTCGACATGGCTGTTCAGCAAAACAAGAAGACGCCGTCCAAGCGCGGCATGCACCGCTCGCACAATGCGCTGACCCAACCCGGCACCGCGATCGAGCCGACGACCGGCGAAACGCATCTGCGTCACCACATCAGCCCCAACGGTTTTTACCGTGGCCGCAAGGTCCTCAAAACCAAGGTTGACGCCTGATTCCGTCGCAAAGGCGCTTCCGGCGCCTGTTCGCGAAGCATCGCGTTCACGGCTGATGATTGACACCTCACTGCCACCCGGCCTGCAAAGCGTTGCAGCGTCGGGTGTTTGTTTTTCTGTGCCTTGCTTGCCATGACGACTTCGTTGCAGCCTCCGGTCATCGATGTGGTCCGCATGTCCGTCGATTGCATGGGGGGCGATTTCGGGCCTTCCGTCACTCTGCCGGCGTGCAGGGCGTTTTTGGCCGCGCATCCGCAGGCCCGGCTGATCCTGGTTGGCAAGCCTGAAGCGCTGGCTGCCGCCGCGTCCTGGGATCGCTGCACGATCGTGGCGGCCAGCGAGGTGGTCGAGATGGACGATTCCATCGAGATCGCGCTTCGCAAGAAAAAGGATTCTTCGCTTCGCGTAGCGTTGAGCCAGTTGAAGGTGGGTGCCGATGGCACGGCCGGCGCGCATGTCTGCGTGTCCGCGGGCAATACCGGCGCGCTGATGGCCGTTGCGAGGTACCTCCTCAAAACACTTGACGGCATTGACCGCCCGGCCATCGCCACGGTCATGCCCAACGAGCGAGACGGCTTCACCACCGTGCTCGATCTTGGTGCCAATGTCGATTGCTCGGCGGAGCACCTGCTCCAGTTCGCGGTGATGGGCAGCGCCTTGGTGTCGGCCGTTCAGGGCAAGGACAACCCCACGGTAGGACTGCTCAATATCGGCGAAGAGGTCATCAAAGGCAGCGAAACCATCAAGCGGGCTGGCGAGTTGTTGCGCAAGGCCGCCCATGGCGGCCACATCAACTTCTACGGCAACGTCGAAGGCAACGACATCTTCAAGGGCACCACCGACATCGTCGTCTGCGACGGCTTCGTGGGCAACGTGGCGCTCAAGAGCGCCGAAGGCGTCATCACCACGGTCGTGGGTTTCATCAAGCAGGAGTTCAGCCGCAACATCTTCACCAAGATGGCTGCCCTGGCCGCCTTGCCTGTGCTCAACAGCCTCAAGAGGCGTGTGGATCCGCGCCGTTACAACGGTGCGGCACTCCTGGGTTTGCGGGGCCTCGTGTTCAAGAGCCATGGCTCTGCCGATGCGTTCGCATTCGAGGGCGCGCTGAATCGGGCTTATGATGCGGCCCGCAATCGGTTGCTGGACAGGGTTCACAACCAGATCCAAGAAACGCTCCAGGCGTTGCCCATGGATGCTGGCGCCGATGCGCCAACGAATCCAGACGCTGCTCTCGCTGCATGACCTCACCTCACTCCGCCGGATATTCGCGCATCGCAGGCACCGGCAGCTATCTGCCGCCGCGTTGCGTCAACAACACCGAGTTGGCCGCCGAACTGGCTGCAAAAGGCATTGAAACTTCCGACGAGTGGATCGTCGAGCGTACGGGAATCTCGGCGCGTCACTTCGCCGCGCCCGATGTCCCATGCAGTGATCTCGCAGTGGAGGCGGCGCGGCGCGCACTTGCTTCCGCCGGCGTCCAGGCGTCACAGATCGACCTGATCATCGTCGCCACCTCGACGGCGGACATGGTTTTCCCGTCCACCGCCTGCATTGTTCAGGAAAAGCTTGGCGTGCAAGGCTGTCCTGCATTCGATGTGCAGGCCGTCTGCTCCGGATTCGTCTACGCGCTCAGCATTGCCGACTCGATGATTCGAACCGGCGCGGCGCGAAGAGCGCTGGTGATCGGCGCCGAGGTGTTTTCACGCATTCTCGACTTCACCGACCGCACCACCTGTGTGCTGTTTGGCGATGGGGCTGGCGCCGTCGTTCTGGAAGCCAGCGAAACACCTGGCATTCTGGCCACCGAGCTGCATGCGGACGGCCGGTACGTCAACATTCTTTGCACTCCCGGGTCTGCCTCCGGCGGCCGCATGGACGGAGTGGCGTTTCTCAAGATGGACGGGCCCGCCGTCTTCAAGCTGGCGGTGAGCGTGCTGGAAGATGTCGCGCGCTCGGTACTCAAGAAGGCCGGCCGCGTGGATGCCGATATCGATTGGCTGATTCCTCACCAAGCCAACATCCGCATCATGCACAGCACGGCCCGGAAGTTGAAGCTTTCCCTGGACAAACTGGTCTGCACGGTGCAAGACCACGGCAACACCTCCGCCGCATCCATTCCCTTGGCACTCGATACAGCGGTTCGCGCTGGGTCCATCCAACGTGGAGACACCGTCATGCTTGAGGGCGTGGGCGGTGGTTTCACCTGGGGCGCCGTTTTGTTGGATTTCTGAGCGGCCCCGCTCTTCGCTTCCAACTGCTTCCATCGATTCGCTGCGACAAGAAAGCGCTGTCATGACTTCGTTTGCTTTTGTCTTTCCCGGCCAGGGTTCGCAGGCCGTGGGCATGCTCAATGCCTGGGGTGACAACCCCGCCGTGCGCGACACCCTGACTGAGGCAGCCGACGTGCTGGGCGAGGATGTGGCCGCCACCATCGCGCAGGGCCCGAAAGAGGCACTCGACCTCACCACGAATACACAACCCTACATGCTGACCGCCGGCATTGCCACATTTCGCGCGTGGCTCGCGGAAACCGGCTTGCAACCGTCCGTGGTCGCCGGCCATTCGCTTGGCGAGTACACCGCGCTGGTGGCTGCCGGGTCGTTGACCCTGGCGCAGGCGCTGCCGCTGGTGCGTTTCCGTGCGCAGGCCATGCAGCAGGCCGTGCCCGTGGGGCAGGGCAGCATGGCGGCGATTCTCGGGCTCGATGCCGACACCGTGCGCGAGGGATGTGCGGAAGCTGTCACCGTGGTGGGCGAGCCGGTGGAGGCCGCCAATTTCAACGACCCCAAGCAAACCGTCATCGCAGGGACCAAAACCGCGGTGGAACGCGCTTGCGAAATCCTCAAGGCCAAAGGCGCCAAGCGGGCGCTTTTGTTGCCTGTGTCGGCGCCATTCCATTCCAGCCTCATGAGGCCGGCGGCAGAGCAGCTCAAGCTGCGGCTCGCAGACACCTCTTTTCTGCCGCCGCAGATGCCGCTCGTCAACAACATTGATGTCACGGTCCAAACCGATCCGCAAGCCATTCGCGACGCTTTGTACCGGCAGTCGTTCGGACCGGTCCGCTGGGTGGAGACCATTCGTGCCCTTCACGCACGCCAGGTCGCGCACATCGTCGAATGCGGTCCCGGCAAGGTGTTGGCGGGCATGGTCAAGCGCATCGAACCCGAGGCCAGCGGCGTGGCGATGTTCGACCCGCCAACCCTGGCCGACGTGAAAGGTCTGCTGGCATGAAGGATTCTCTTCAAGGACAAGTTGCCCTTGTGACGGGTGCTTCGCGTGGCATCGGCCGAGCAATTGCCATCGAACTTGCGTCGCAGGGCGCGAAGGTCATCGGCACCGCCACCACGCCAAGCGGTGCCACGGCGATCTCAGAAGCCTTGAGTGCTTACGAAGGGTGCGGTGGCTTGTGCCTGAATGTGAACGATCTGTCAGGCATCGAAGCCGCAGTCGATTCGGTCACGAAAGAGCATGGCAGCCTGCATATCCTCGTAAACAACGCGGGTATCACACGCGACACGCTGTCGATGCGCATGAAGGACGAGGACTGGGATGCGGTGATCGACACCAATCTCAAGGCGGTATTTCGCATGAGCCGAGCGGTGCTGCGGCCCATGATGAAGCAACGGCATGGGCGCATTGTGAATATCACGTCGGTGGTCGGTGCCAGCGGCAACCCCGGCCAAGCCAATTACGCAGCGGCCAAAGCCGGCGTGGCGGGCATGACGCGTGCGTTGGCGCGGGAGCTGGGCAGCCGGGGCATCACGGTGAATTGCGTCGCGCCGGGTTTCATTGAAACCGACATGATCAAAGAACTCTCAGAGCAGCAAACGAGTGCACTGATGGCCCAGATTCCGGTCGGCCGGCTGGGCCAGGCTGCCGAGATCGCCCATGCGGTGGCGTTTCTGGCCTCGCCGCAGGCAGGCTACATCACCGGCGTCGAATTGCATGTGAACGGCGGCATGTTCATGGTGTGACGCCCATTCGGGGCGATGAAAATTGATCCGGTTTTTTGGCCCGACCGGTGCGGTGGATGCATGTTCGAGAGGACGCGCAGCAGATCGTAGAATCTCGGGCTATTTACGTAAACCCTCCTGGAGGAGTCATGAGCGATATTGAAGCACGTGTGAAGAAGATCATTGCCGAGCAACTCGGCGTGCCTGAGGCAGACGTATCCAATGAAAAGGCCTTTGTGGCCGATCTGGGCGCCGACTCGCTCGACACCGTGGAACTGGTCATGGCGCTGGAAGACGAGTTCGGCATCGAGATTCCCGATGAAGAGGCCGAGAAGATCACCACCGTGCAGTTGGCGATCGACTACGCGCAGAAGCATCAAAAGGCCTGAGGCCGGGTCCGGAGGCATTCAATGACTCGTCGGCGCGTCGTCGTCACTGGCCTGGGACTGGTCAGCCCCGTCGGAAACTCGGTGGAAGAAGGCTGGGCCAATCTGATTGCCGGACGCTCCGGCATCGGACCCATCACCCGGTTTGATGCCTCCAGCTTCAGCTGCCAGTTCGCGGGCGAGGTGAAGGGCTTCCAGATCGAGGAGTACATGCCGGCGAAAGAAGCTCGCCACATGGACACCTTCATTCACTATGGCGTTGCAGCCGCAGTGCAGGCCGTTCGCGATGCGGGCTTGCCCAGCGGTGATCAGTTGACGGAAGACCAGGCTGAACGCATCGGTTGTCTGATCGGGTCGGGCATTGGCGGCTTGCCGCTGATCGAAGAGACACACGGGGAGTACACCGCGCGCGGGCCTCGGCGCATCTCGCCTTTCTTTGTGCCGGCTTCGATCATCAACATGATCTCCGGTCACGTGTCCATCCGTTTCGGCTTCACGGGGCCGAACCTTGCGATTGTCACGGCCTGTACCACGGGTTTGCACTCGATTGGCCAGGCGATGCGAATCATCTCGTACGGCGAGGCCGATGTGATGGTGGCCGGCGGCTCCGAATCAACGATTTCGCCGCTTGGCCTGGGTGGTTTCACCGCGCCACGTGCGCTGTCCACGCGCAATGACGATCCGCAAACGGCCTCGCGCCCATGGGACAAGGACCGCGACGGCTTCGTGCTGGGCGAAGGGGCTGGCGTGCTGGTGCTCGAGGAGTACGAGTACGCGAAAAAGCGCGGCGCCAAGATCTATGCAGAGATCTGTGGCTTTGGGATGGGCGCTGACGCCTATCACATGACCGCGCCAAACGTGGATGGCCCCAAGCGTTCGATCCGGGCGGCATTGCGCGATGCCGGTGTGGCAGGCGATCAGGTGCAGTACCTCAATGCGCATGGCACGTCCACGCCGCTGGGTGACATCAACGAGACCAATGCAATCAAGATTGCATTCGGAGAGCATGCCAAGAATCTGGTCGTGAATTCGACCAAATCGATGACCGGCCACCTTCTTGGCGGTGCCGGCGGCATCGAATCCGTCTTCACGGCATTGGCCTTGCACCACCAAGTGTCGCCGCCGACCATCAATATCTTCAATCAGGACCCCGAGTGCGACCTGGATTACTGCGCCAACACGGCGCGTGACATGAAGATCGAATACGCAGTGAAGAACAACTTCGGTTTTGGCGGAACCAACGGCACGCTGGTGTTCAAGCGGGTTTGATTGCCTTCTTGCTGCGCCGGTGATGCACGCGCCACCCCCATTCCGAATCACCGTCCGGTCCTTTGGGGTTTGGCGCGCGGCGGCTGTGCTGCTGATCACGGCAGCCGCTTGCGCCATCGGACTTTGGTTTTCCGGTGCGCGGGGTGATGCCCCACTGGTGGCCTGGATGACGTTGGCGGTGTTCGTTGCCGCGTCCGGGGGGGTGTTGACTCAGGTCATGATGCTGTCGCCCAGCGTGTTGCGCTGGGACACGCAAGTTTGGCATCTGGGGTTCGCCGCCGCCGGCTCAACCCTTCGCCCGGGTGAGTTGCAACTGGCCATCGACCTGGGTCATTGGGTTCTGCTGCGCTTCACCCCCCACGGGAGTCGCCGCCGCCGCTGGCTCCCTGTGCAACGTTGGGGACATGAGTCTGCGTGGCATGCATTGCGCAGTACGCTATATTTCGCCCGCCCTTCTGCCGCGCTCCCCGCGGCAGATCCGTTCTGAAGTTTCTGAATGCCTCCAGTCGCGAACGACGCCGATGCTCCGTTGATTGAACGTGTCAAACGTGGCGACGTGAAGGCGTTCGAGATGCTCGTGGTGAAGTACCAGCGGCGAATCGAGCGTCTGATCGGACGCATGGTGCGCGACGTGGACCTCGTGCCCGACATCGCCCAGGAGACCTTCATCCGGGCCTACCGCGCCATTCCTCAGTTTCGAGGTGACAGCGCGTTCTATACCTGGCTATACCGGATTGCCGTGAACACGGCCAAAAAAGCGCTCGGTGACCTCAAACGCGACCCGATCGTGACGGAATCCGCGCGGGCGATGCGAGGCGAAGAGGATGAAACTTCCCGGGTTGAATCCGAACTAAGCGACGGCGAAACTCCCGAGGCCGTGTTGGCGAGCCGGGAGATTGCGGCCGCGGTGAACGCATCGATCGAGGCGCTGTCGGAAGATTTACGCCAGGCCATTACCTTGCGTGAGATCGAGGGCCTCAGCTATGAAGAGATTGCTGAAGTCATGAATTGCCCTATCGGCACTGTCCGCTCTCGCATTTTCCGGGCCCGCGAGGCGATTGCGCTTCGGCTGCGCCCCTTGCTGGACACTCGCGAGGGGGAGCGCTGGTGAACGACGATGTGAACACGGGTATCCGTGCTGGAGGTTGTGATGTCTCAGTCTGATCGCTGCATGTCTGCGAACGAGGATCTGTCGGCTTTGATGGATGGTGAGGTGGGCGAGAGCGAGTTGGCCCGCGCATGCTCGCAGTGGCGGGACGATGCCGATGCGCGTGCGTCTTGGCATGCGTATCACTTGATTGGCGACGTGCTGCGCTCCGACGATCTGGCCGCTTCGCCTGCGCGCGATGCGGCCTTCTTGGCGGCACTTCAGGTCCGGCTTTCGAACGAGCCCATCGTGATCGCGCCCCAGGCAGCGCAGCCTGCTGGCATGCCCGCCCGTCGACCGCGGCGTCGTCACTGGGCCACGGGTGCGGCGATCGCTGCTGGATTCTTCGTCGTGGCCGGGACCTTGGTCGCCACGCAGATGCCCGATGGGCTCGGCTCGTCTGACGCGCCGGCGGGTGCCGCCGGCCTGGCGCAAATCGCTGAGGCGCCCGCGGGCAATCTGGTGGCGGTCTCTGGCCCCGCGGCCTCTGCGGCGGGCGATCCACCGATGGTCGTACTGGATGGCCAGTTGATCCGCGATGTGCGGCTCGACGAGTACTTGGCGGCCCACAAGAAATTCGGCGGCAGTTCGGCGCCCGGCGGTCCTTCGGGCTTCTTGCGCAATGCCGCGGCCGACGGCTCGGCGCGTTGATTCTCCCTACCCCGCCCCATGCTCATTCGTCTGCCTTTTCTCGCTCTTGCATTGGCTGCCACCGTCGCGCATGGTCAGGGTGCGCTGGCCAGTGAAGACCCTCTGGTTGAGGCGCGCGAAACCCGGGCATGGCTGACCCGCATCCAAGATGCGGCGAATAAGCGCAATTTCGTCGGAACCGTGGTGGTGAGTTCCGGTGGCACGGTGGCGAGTTCGCGCATCACCCATTACTGCAAAGGCAGCGATCAGTTCGAGCGAATCGATGCGCTGGATGGACAGGTTCGCAACGTCTACCGGCACAACACCGTCGTGCACACGGTATGGCCGCAGCGTCGCGTGGCGGTGGTGGAACATCGGGACCAGACGAGTTCTTTCCCGGCCTTGCTGCAGGCCGGCAGCGAGCGTGTCCAGGAGTTCTACGATCTCAAGCCAGCTGCGCTGGAGCGCGTGGCGGGCCACGAGGCCGATGTCCTCACTTTGACGCCACGTGACCCGCATCGGTTCGGCTATCGCCTGTGGGCAGAGCGGAACACGGGCCTCCTGCTCCGGACGGAGGTACTGGGCTTGAAAGGCGAGGTGCTGGAGTCGTCTGCATTTTCAGAGGTCAGTATCGGCATGCGTGCGCAACCGGAGACCATCCTGCAGCCGATCAGGCAGCTCGAGGGGTTCAAGATCGTCCGCACGGTGCTGGAGCCGACGCTGCCCGAGGCTGAAGGCTGGAGAGTCAACACCGAAGTCCCCGGATTCCAGATGATCAACTGCGTGAAGCGCACGTTCGATGCCCCATCGAGCAAGCGCGCAGGTCCTGCGGATCAGGCCCTGCAGATGGTTTACTCGGACGGATTGACGTCGGTGTCCATCTTCATCGAGCCTTACAACGCGAGCCGACACACGCGCCCCATGTCGGCCACCATTGGCGCCACGCACACGCTCATGCGCCGCGATGGCGATTGGTGGATCACGGTGATGGGTGACGTGCCATCTGGAACGCTGCGCCAGTTCGCCAAGGCTGTGGAACGCGTCAAGTAGAGATTTTTGTCGCGCAGGATTGTCGGCGCCGGCTGGGGTACGCTGGCGTTGGCGGCATGGGTTCAGTTCGGGGGATCACAAATGAGTAGCTGTTGCAGGGTCGCGCTGGTGGCGCGCACGAGATGGTTTCAGATCATGGGCCTCGCATTGCTGTGGGCCGCGATCTGCCTGGTGCCGCTCCCAAGCCAGGCACAGGGCCGCGACCTGCCCGACTTCGCCGATCTGGTGGAGCGCGTGGGGCCGGCCGTGGTCAATATCCGGACCACCGAGCGCGCGGCCGAAGGCGTCCGATCGCCATTTCGCCGCCAGTCCCCGCTGTTGCAGGGCAGCGACGAAGTTCCGCGTGGCGAGGGCTCCGGTTTCATCATCAGTGCAGACGGTTTCGTGATGACCAATGCCCATGTCGTGGAAGGCGCGACGGAGGTCTATGTCACGTTGACCGACAAGCGGGAATTCAAGGCCAAGATCGTGGGCTCGGACGAGCGCACCGATGTGGCGCTGGTGAAGATCGAGGCCACGGGGCTGCCGTCGCTGCGCATCGGCGATGTGAGCCGGCTGCGGGTGGGCGAATGGGTGGTGGCCATCGGCTCACCTTTCGGGCTGGAGAACTCGGTGTCGGCCGGTATCGTCAGCGCCAAGCAGCGCGAGACCGGTTCCGATGTGCCATTCCTGCAGACGGACGTGGCGGTGAATCCCGGAAACTCTGGCGGGCCGCTGATCAACATTCGCGGCGAGGTGGTCGGGATCAACTCACAGATCCTGAGCCCTGTGGGCAGCTTCATCGGCATCTCGTTCGCCATTCCGATCGACGAAGCGATGCGCATCGCTGACCAGCTCAAGTCCACCGGCCGGGTGGTGCGTGGCTACCTTGGCATCCAGCCTATCGATGTGCCGCGCGAGCTGGCGGAGGAGTACGGTCTGGGCAAAGGCCGTCCGAAGGGAGCGTTCGTGCGCCAAGTCATCCCCGGAACGCCTGCCGACAAGGCGGGCATCCAGCCCGGCGACGTGGTGGTGCAGGTGAATGGCAAGGCGGTCGAAGGCGCCGTGGACCTGCGCCGAACCCTCGGCGCCCTGAAGCCTGGCGTTGCAGTCACGCTGCAGATCAACCGGCGCGGCAAGGTATTGGAGGTCACGCCCAATTTGTCCGAGATGGCGGCGCAAGCGCCGGCACCAGAACGTGCTGCCAGCGCGGAGGGCCGAGCGTCCGTGGCGGCGCGGGTCTGGGGACTCACTGTGGCGAATCTGACCGAGGCGCAGCGCCAGGCGCTGCGGGGTGCTTCCGGCGTGCGCGTCACGGCGGTGGCGAACGGGGCCGAGGCGGTCGGCCTGCGCGCGGGTGATGTGATCCTGGCCGTTGGAACCGCGGATGTCGGAGATGTCCGGCAGTTCGATGCCGTCGTCGAGAAGATCGACAAGTCGCGTTCATTGCCGGTGACGGTGCTGCGAGGCGAATGGGCTCAGTTCCTGCGAATCCCCCCGCTCAAGTAGCCGGCAGCAAGGCGGTGCAGGTTGCCCGCGCAAAGCCGAGTGCCAACCAAGGGCATCCGAGCAAGAAAAATATTCTCGTCGCACCAAGAATGTGTGTGTGCGCAAACTAACTTATTGCATTCATTGATTCTCTGTGCCTGGCGGTGGAATCGCCTCATTTTGAGGTGATTAATGATCATTGAAGTCACCTCCCCTTGGGGCTTTCGGCTATCCCCAGGCTACCCACAAGCTACCCACAAG
>CAZBOF010000051.1:14824-26912 GCA_964493285.1 uncultured Rhizobacter sp.
GCTACCCACAAGCTACCCACAAGATATTGTGAATAAATTGTGGATAGTTTTTGATGTTGGTGCATCGCAACGAGGAGAAATCAAGCAGTGGCGCGGTTTCCAGCCCGGGGCTTTTGGCTACAATGAAAGCCCAACAAGCAGTTGCCATACGTTTTGTTGGAAGGCGCGTCAAAAGTTCGACGTGCCTTTTTTTTAGCTCCAACGCGGCGCGGCTGCACGCGTCTTCTTCTCTCGCGATTGAGATCTTTGGCATCAGCGGGCTGCGCCGCATGATCCATCGCCATGGAGCCTCTCGACGAGTTCACGACGGTTTGCATGGACCACATCCGAAACTTTTCCATCATTGCCCATATTGACCACGGCAAGTCCACGCTTGCCGACCGCTTGATCCAGCGCTGCGGCGGATTGAGCGATCGCGAAATGGAAGCGCAGGTGCTTGATTCGATGGACATCGAACGCGAGCGGGGGATCACCATCAAGGCGCAGACCGCCGCCCTCACGTACAAGGCCCGCAATGGGCAGACGTACCAACTCAACCTGATCGACACCCCGGGCCACGTGGATTTCTCCTACGAGGTCAGCCGGTCGCTGTCGGCCTGCGAAGGCGCGTTGCTGGTGGTCGACGCGAGCCAAGGCGTGGAAGCGCAAACGGTCGCGAACTGCTACACGGCGCTCGATCTGAACGTGGAGGTGATCCCTGTCCTGAACAAGATGGACCTTCCGCAGGCCGACCCGCAGCGAGCAAGAGAAGAGATCGAAGACGTGATCGGTATCGATGCCGAGCACGCGATTCCCTGCAGCGCCAAAACCGGCGAGGGCATTGACGAGATTCTGGAAGCGGTGGTGGCACGCATGCCCGCGCCGAAGGGCACTGTGGCGGCTCCGCTTCGGGCCATGATCATCGACTCGTGGTTCGACAACTATGTGGGCGTGGTGATGCTCGTCCGCGTGGTGGATGGCGAGATCAAAAAAGGTGAGCGCTTCCGGATGATGGCCAGCGGGTCGGTGTACGCGGCGGAGCAACTGGGCGTGTTCACGCCGAAGTCTGTGCCGCGCGACGCTCTTCGCGCAGGCGAGGTCGGTTTCGTCATCGCCGGCATCAAAGAGCTGCAGGCGGCCAAGGTCGGCGATACGCTGACGGTCGAGAAGAAGCTGCCGAACAATCTCGGCCCGGCGGCACAGGCTCTGCCGGGTTTCAAGGAGATCCAGCCGCAGGTGTTTGCCGGCCTGTACCCCACCGAAGCCAGCGAGTACGACCAGCTTCGCGACGCGCTCGAAAAACTCAAGTTGAACGATTCGTCCTTGCGCTATGAGCCCGAGGTGTCTCAGGCGCTCGGATTTGGCTTCCGCTGCGGCTTTCTCGGCTTGTTGCACATGGAAATCGTGCAAGAGCGCCTGGAGCGCGAGTTCGACCAGGATCTGATCACGACGGCACCCTCCGTGGTGTACCAGGTGGAACTCGGCAGCGGCGAGGTGGTGGAGGTGGACAACCCCTCCAAGATGCCGGATCTGGGGCGGATCCGCGAGATACGCGAGCCCGTGGTCACGGTGCATCTGTACATGCCGCAGGACTATGTGGGCCCGGTGATGACACTGGCCAACCAAAAGCGCGGCACCCAGATCAACATGGCGTATCACGGCCGCCAGGTCATGCTGACCTATGAGATGCCGCTGGGGGAGATCGTGCTGGACTTTTTCGACAAGCTGAAGAGCGTGTCGAGAGGCTATGCGTCGATGGACTACGAGTTCAAGGAGTACCGCGCGTCAGATGTGGTCAAGGTGGACATCCTCCTGAACGGCGATCGGGTGGACGCCCTGTCGATCATCGTGCACCGGGCCCAGAGCCAGTTTCGCGCGCGCGCGGTGGTGGCCAAGATGCGCGAACTCATCTCCCGCCAGCAATACGATGTTGCGGTGCAAGCTGCGATCGGGGCCAACATCATTGCCCGTGAGACAATCAAAGCTTTACGCAAGAACGTCATTGCCAAGTGTTATGGCGGTGACGTCTCTCGCAAGCGCAAGCTTCTCGAAAAACAAAAGGCCGGTAAGAAACGCATGAAGCAGATCGGCTCCGTCGAGGTGCCGCAGGAGGCGTTTCTGGCCATCCTTCAAGTGGACGATTGATGGGTTCTCTGACCGGTTTGCTGTATGCCTGCCTCGCCCTCTACCTCGGTGGGTGGTATCTGGGCAAATGGACGGGCAACTTCTCGTTGCTGCTGTTCATCCTCACCCTCGTGACGCTGGCGTACTGGCTCGCCGAACGCTTCTACTTTGCACCCCGCCGTCTCCGGGCGGCCCAAGTCCTGGAACAGCAAGACATGTCCCGGCGAGAAGACTTGGCTCGCAAAGGCATCGCCAAGGTGGATGGCGACATCGGTGCAGCGCGCGAGAAGCTGTTGATGCAGCCATGGTGGCTCGACTGGACGGCCGGCTTGTTCCCGGTGATCCTGGTGGTGTTCCTGCTGCGTTCGTTCCTGTTTGAGCCGTTCAAGATCCCATCGGGGTCCATGGTGCCCACTTTGTTGATCGGCGACTTGATCCTGGTGAACAAGTACCACTATGGGGTCCGGCTCCCGGTGATCAACAAAAAGATCATCGATATCAACGATCCTCAGCGCGGCGATGTGATGGTGTTCCGCTATCCCGCCAATCCGAGCATCGATTACATCAAGCGGGTGGTGGGCGTCCCGGGGGACGAGGTGTCGTACCTCAACCAGCGGCTCTACCTGAATGGCGAACTGGCCTCCACGCAGCCGTTGCCCGAGTTCTACGACGACGACACGAGCCGTTACTTCAAGCAGTACAGCGAGAAGCTCGGTGCCGTGGAGCACCGCATCATCGTGGATCTGGCGCGGCCCTCCTACGTCCGCGAGACCGATCCATTCCCTTTCAAGGAAAATTGCCGGGCGACGGCCGAGGGCCTGATCTGCAAGGTGCCGCCTGGCCACTATTTCATGATGGGCGACAACCGCGACCACTCCGAGGATTCGCGCTTCTGGGGCTTCGTGCCCGACAAGAACATCGTCGGAAAGGCCTTTTTTGTCTGGATGAATTTCGGTAATCTCGGACGCATCGGCTCTTTCAGATAACCCGCAGACCACGCAGTACCAGCCATCAAGGAGCGAAAGGCAATGACTGTTGACCTGAGAAAAGCACAATCTCAACGCGGTATCACGCTGTTTGGGTTGCTCTTTTGGGCCATCGTGGTGGGGTTTGTGGCGCTGGTCGGTTTGAAGGTGCTGCCCACGATCAACGAGTTCTTCACCGTCAAGCGTGCCGTCGAGAAGATTGCGGCCTCCGGCCTCAGCACGGTTCCAGAGATCCGCTCGGCCTTCGATCGACAGAAGGAAATCGAGTATTCCATCGTGTCGATTGGCGGGCAGGACCTGGACATCACCAAAGTGAACGAGAAAGTGACCATCCGGTTTGCCTATGACAAGGAGATTGCCCTCATGGGGCCGGTCTATCTCTTGATCAGATACGAGGGCCAGTCGAAGTAGGCCTTCATGACACGCATCGAGTCACCGTGGATACCCGCCTGAACGATCTCCAGCAACGTCTCGGCCATCGGTTTGCCGACGGGAGTTTGCTCAGCCGCGCGGTCACGCACCGCAGTTTCGGTGCCGACCACAACGAACGGCTTGAATTCCTGGGCGATGCGGTCCTGAGTCTGGCCATCAGCGCCTTGCTGTTCGAACGTTTCGGGGGGTCCGACGAAGGTGACCTCACGCGTGTGCGCGCCCACCTGGTCCGTGAGGACACCTTGCACCGCGTGGCTCTGGTTGTGGGCTTGCCCGAAGTGTTGCGATTGGGCGAAGGCGAGGCGCGCGGGGGCGGTGCCAATCGCCCGTCGATCCTGGCGGATGCCCTGGAAGCCATCATCGGTGCGACCTTTCTGGACGGCGGCTTCGAGCCAGCGCGCATCTTGGTGCAACGCCTCTTCGGCGAGGTTATCGCCACGACGGACATCGACAGCTGGGCCAAGGATGCCAAGACCGAGCTACAGGAGTGGCTTCAGGCGCGACGCCTGCCCGTGCCCACTTACAGAATTCTCAGCACCCGGGGACAGGCGCATGCGCAGACCTTCGAGGTCGAATGTGCCGTGCCCGCGCTGAGCCTGGCAGAAACCGGTGAGGGCCGTTCCCGCCGCGTGGCGGAACAAGAGGCGGCCCGGCGCATGCTTGTTGCGTTGAAAGACAGCGACGACAAGCCCGGCAGCACGCTGCGGTCCTGACCAAATGATGCCCTCCCCCGACCCTGCGCCTGGCATGAGTCTCGACAGCACGGCCGCTGAACCGGCGGTGCGATGCGGCCTGGTCGCCATCGTCGGCCGGCCCAACGTGGGGAAGTCCACGTTGCTCAATGCGCTGGTCGGCCAGAAGGTCAGCATCACCTCGGCGAAAGCGCAGACCACGCGGCATCGCATCACCGGCATTCGCACGGTCGAGGAGACCCAGTTCGTCTTTGTCGACACGCCGGGGTTCCAGACACGCCACAGTGCCCCCTTGAACCGCACCCTCAATCGAACGGTGCATTCGGTGCTGCATGACGTGGATGTGCTGCTCTTTCTCGTCGAGGCCGGCCGTTTCGGGTTGGATGACGCCAAGGTGCTGGCGCTGATGCCGGCCGGCAAGCCGGTGATCCTGGTCGCCAACAAGCTCGACATGGTGCATCGCCGCGCAGAACTCGCGCCGTGGCTCAAGGCGATGCAAGAGCGCCATGCATTTGCCGAGTTCGTGCCGCTGACGGCCAAGAAAGACGCTGACGTGCAACGGCTGTTGGGCATCGTCAAGCCCTACCTGCCGCGGCAGCCGTGGTTTTATGAAGAGGACGCGCTGACCGACCGCAGCGACCGTTTTCTGGCCAGTGAGTTGATCCGCGAGAAGCTTTTCCGCCTGATGGGCGACGAGCTGCCGTACACCTCGACGGTGGTGATCGACAAGTTCGAAGAGGAGGGCGGCTTGCGCCGCATTGCCGCCACGATCATCGTCGAACGCGACGCCCACAAGGGCATGGTCATCGGGAACGGGGGCGAGCGTCTCAAGCGCATTGGCTCCGAGGCGCGCCAGGAGTTGGAGCGGCTGATGGATGCCAAGGTGTTCCTCGAGCTGTGGGTCAAGGTGCGGTCCGGCTGGGCCGACAACGAAGAGCACCTGCGCAGCTACGGCTACGAGTAAAGGTTCGTCGATGGCGACCCGCGCCGCGCGCGCACCCACTTCGTTGGCCGCGTACGTGCTTCACCGGTACGACTGGAGCGAGTCCAGCCTCATTTTGGACCTTTTCACACGTGAGCAAGGCCGCTTGGCTGTGGTTGCCAAGGGCGCCAAGCGCCCGTACTCGCAGCTGCGCAGCGTGCTGCTGCCTTTCCAGCGACTTCAGGTCGCGTTGGGGCGTCCACCCCGTGCAGCCGCCGCCGGCGACGAAGGGGCACGCGATGTGACCACTTTGCGGACGGCCGAATGGGCCGGCGGTCCGGCCATGCCGGGTGGTGCGGCGCTGTTCAGCGGCTTCTATCTCAACGAACTCTTGATGAAACTGCTGCAGCGGGGCGATCCGCATGAAGCGCTGTTCGATGCCTATGCGCACACCGTGGCGCTGCTGCCGGCGAAAGAGGAGGCGGACGTGCAGGCGGCCCTGCGCGCTTTCGAAGTCACGCTGCTCAAGGAAACCGGCTTGCTGCCTGATCTGAGCCTGGTGACGTCGACACAAGAGCCGGTGCACGAAGAGCGCCGCTATGCGCTGTTGCCGGAGGCTGGCGTGGCGGCGATGGCCGGGCGTGAAGCGCAATTGACGGGCCATGTGCTGATCGGTATTCAGGCAGCGCTGGAGCACGGGAGCCTGGCTGCGCTCCAGCAGGCCTGCGCCAGGGCATTGCCCGAGCTGAGGGCGGCGTTGCGTGGCATGCTTCACTATCATCTCGGCTCCCCCGTTCTTCGCACGCGCCAGGTGATGCTGGACGTGCAATCTCTTGACCGATGACAGGCGTCGCATGAATCCGCTCCTTACTGCCGGGCTTGACGCGCATCGCGGCACCGCGCTATCGGTCAATGTGAATCTGGTGGCGCAGATCCGCAACCGCCGCCCTCTCGAATTCCCGAGTGTGACCCGGCTGGCGGCCGTGGCGCTGCAAGCGGGCGCGCACGGCATCACGGTCCACCCGCGGCCGGATCAGCGGCACATCCGAACGCACGACGTGTTCGAACTCGGGGCCATGATGCGGGAATGGCCGCAGGCCGTGTTCAACATCGAAGGCAACCCCCTGCACAACCTGATGCCGCTGCTGCGCGGCCTGGCCGAGCGGGGCCATGCGCCGCGCCAATGCACGTTCGTGCCGGACAGCGAATCCCAGCCGACGTCCGACCATGGCTGGCGCATGCCGCACGACATCCACCTGCTGGCCCCGTTGATTGCCGAGGCCCGGGCGCTGGGCATTCGCGTCAGCTTGTTCATGGATCCGTTGCCGCAGGCCATGCAGGGTGCACGCGAGGCGGGGGCCGATCGGGTCGAGCTGTACACCGAAGGCTATGCGCGTGCGCATGGCGGTGCGGACGAGGCCACCGTGCTGGCGCACTATGCACGCGCCGCGCAGGCAGCGCTGCGCGAGGGCCTGGACCTCAATGCCGGGCACGACCTCAATCGCGCCAACCTGACGGCTTTCTTGCAGGCCGTCCCAGGCGTGCGGGAAGTGTCCATTGGCCATGCCCTCATCGCCGACGCGCTGGAGTTTGGCCTGGCCGACACCGTGCGCCAGTATCTCCACTGCATTCACATCGCTTCACCACGCCCATGATCCAACACGCTCCGGTGGTACTCGATATCGCGGGCATCGAACTCGACGCGGATGACCGCCGCCGCTTGCGCCACCCTCTCACGGGCGGCTTGATCTTCTTCGCGCGCAACTGGGTGGACCGTCGCCAGCTCACGGAACTCGCCGCGGAAATCAAGTCGATCCGTCCCGATGTGCTGATCTGCGTTGATCACGAGGGTGGCCGCGTTCAGCGCTTCCGTACAGACGGCTTCACCCACTTGCCTCCGATGCGTGCATTGGGTGATTTGTGGATGCGCGACGCCATGACGGCCACGGACGCGGCGAGCGCCGCAGGATTCGTGCTCGGAGCGGAGCTTCGCGCCTGTGGCGTGGACTTGAGTTTTGCGCCGATCCTCGATCTCGACCACGGCGGCTCCACCGTGATCGGCGATCGCGCGTTCCATCGCGATGCCCGCGTGGCCTCGCTGCTGGCGAAGAGCGTGATGCATGGGCTCTTGCTTGCCGGCATGGCCAATTGCGGCAAGCATTTTCCAGGGCATGGGTTCGTGAAGGCGGACAGCCACACCGAGATTCCGGTGGACAAGCGCAGCCTGAAGGCCATCCTCGCCGACGACGCGAAGCCCTACGAATGGCTGAGCACCAGCCTGGCCAGCGTGATGCCGGCGCACGTGATCTATCCCAAGGTGGATGCGCACCCCGCGGGCTTCTCACCGCGCTGGTTGAAAGACATCCTTCGACAGCAGCTTGGCTTCACCGGGGCCATCTTCAGCGATGACCTGAGCATGGAAGGCGCGACGGTGGCGGGAAGCCACACGGATGCGGCGATTGCGGCATTGAACGCAGGCTGCGATCTCGTCTTGCTGTGCAATCGCTCGTTGAATGGCGGCCAGGATGTGGACGCGTTGCTGGATGGGCTGGTCGACGCGCAGGCGAAAGGCCAGTGGCATGCCGATCCCGAAAGCGAAGCCCGCCGTCTGAAGCTGCTTCCCCAGACCCCGCCTTGGGCTTGGGATGAGCTGATGCATGACACCGCGTACCAACGGGCGCTGGAACGTTTGCCCTGAGTGCGGCGAGCCGGGGTGTCACTTTTTGCAGTAGCGCCCCATCATTTGCCCGCCTTCCAGGCAGCCATCTTTGGCGATGGTGAGGATCTGGGTCTGCCTGCCGCCGCTGACCTTGACGCGCTCCTCTTCAACCACGTAAGTCAGCTCGCTTGCCGAGCCGAACTTTCCCACCTCGACCTTGCCGCCGGATCGGAAGTCCATGTACTCGAAAAAGCCGCGCGGGTTCGCCTCATAGCGGCCCGACACGCTTTGGCCGCAGGCGGAGAGCAGCAGGGGTGCAGCGATGGCCCCCGCCACGCAAAGATGCCAGAGGGAAGAACGATCGAGGGTGATGGCCATAGGGGGCTTGGTGGGCAGGGACGGCGGGTGACAAGGTGGTACGCGGGGCGTCAGAGCTTTGGCGAGTCGCCTTTGGCCATGCGAGCTTTCTTCGCGTCGGCTTCCAAGCCCGAGACCCAGGCTGCGGTGGCTTGCAGCGTGCTGAGCCAGTTGCCGGTATCGGTCATGCGGGTGACGAACTGGCGGACCGGTTCGCCGGAGGCCTCGAAGCGCAGCGCCGCACCACACTGCGACAGATCGGCCGGGGCAATGCCCTGCCGCTGCGCATGCGCGTATTTCTGAAGCGCATCCAGCACCAGCACAGGTACGTCGATCCCGGCTTTCAGCTTGGTGCTGGGACGGGAGCATTGCGGGTGGCCCTTCTCGGCCCAGGTCAAGAAGCTCTGCGGGAAGCGGGGCCTCCCGGTGGTGCGGGAATCGTCTGGCGGGCCGTACTTGCCGATCACGGTGTCCATGAGTTGTTCATGCGTGGCCGGGTTCGGCAGTTCGGCCAGCCGGTGCACGCCGATCAGCCGCTGGGGTTGGGGGGGCGAGGAGAAATACAAGGTGATGCGCTCGGTCTGGGCCAAGCGTTCGCTGCGCACACCGACGATTTCCGCCAGGAACGTGGGTGTTGGGTGCTGCTTCACGCCGTCGTGGACGGTGTAGTGCAGGGTTTTGTCTGTCACTTGCATGGACGGCGCGTGTTTGAGCATTGCTGCGCGTGCGTCTTCCACGGTCATGCCCAGCCGCAGGCCGACGATGTCGAAACCATCCGGGGCGGCGAGGGCGGGGCCGAGGGCCGCGGCGAGCAGGAAGCCCAGCGTGCGGGCGATGGGTCGAATGAGAAGCCTGCGCATGGCCCGGATCCTTTTCAGAAGGTTGCGGGCGCAGGATAGCCAGCGCGTGGGGTTCGCGCCTCTGCCAAACAGAAGAGAAAAGAGGAAGAGGGCGCTGGCGCCTCAGTCGCGAGGGGGGGTGGCCGGGATGTCACCCAACGTCGCCACGCTGCCTGTGATGAGGGTGACCAGTTGCGCCTGGCGATGGGTTCCCGTCTTGGTCAAGATCTGGCGCAGATGCGAGCGCACCGTGCCGATGCCGATGCCAAGGCGCTGCGCAATCTGCGTGAGCTGAAGGCCTTCCGCGATGGCAGCGGCCACCGTGGCTTCGGTGGCTGTGAGGTCGAAGAGTTCGTGCAGGATACTGGGCGCGGGTGACTGCTGTTCTGGATCGCGGAGCATCACGAGGACGGTGGCGCTCGCCTGCGAAGATCGGCGCAGCGGCGCCACCAGCGCGGTCAGCGGGGTGCGGCCCGCGCGTTCGAACAGCATGGCGCCGCCGGTTGCGCGTGCTGCCTGCTGAACCAGCAGCCGCCAGCGGAACCCCAGGGACGGGTCGGCCGCCACCACGCGGCCTGCGCTCAAGGCCAGGCCCGAGCGTGACCGCAGCAAGGTCTCGCCTTGGGCGTTGGCATGCAGCAAGCGCCCCTCCGCATCGAGGACCAGGGTCGGAGTTTGCAGCCGATCGAACGCCGCCGCCCGCGCGTCTTCGGCGAGTCGCGCGGGGGCGAGGTGGTCGCGGATTCGCATGGCCCGTTGCAAGTGCGGCAGCAGCCTGCCGAGGCGCCTGCGGTCGGAGGTTCCGAAGGCGGCGCCACCTTTGGGGCGGTGTATGCCCACCACGCCGCTGAGGCCCGTACCCACGGGGAAGACGGAGCCGATCATGTGGTACACGCCCAGTCGGCGATTCCAGTCCTGGTAGTAGCCGCTGCGCTCGAACTCTGCATCGGTCAGCAACTCCTGGCTCGTGACGATGCCGGAGGCTTTCAGTGCCAGCGTTCGTTCCACCCACAAGTCGTTGCGGTGCCAGTGCTCGGCCCACGCCAGATCGTTGGGCGCCATGGCGAGGTTGCCGGTCGTCTCCAGGAGATTGGCGCCTGCCTCGCCCTGGATCTTGAGCACCGCGCTGTCGGCGGCGAACGCGGCCGCCAGCGCGGGCGCCACCCCGTGCCAGGCACGCGCGTCAATGGCCGCGTCGTAGAACCACTCGATCAAGGCCTCGGATGATTCGAGAGGCGTCGTGTTGCGTGCCATGGCCGATTTATACAGGGTCGCACCGAGATCGCGGCAAGCAGGGTGACACCGATGAGATGCAGCGGCGCATGTTGCAGCAAGGTGGATTGACATGGCCCGGGCCGCACGAAAAAAGGGCGCACCGCGGTGCGCCCTTCCTGGGTCAGCCCGTGCTCAAGGACTGGGTTGCGTTCCCGATGCCGTATCGAACGGCAGCTTGATCTGGGACAGGTCCTTGCGGGTTTCGACCAGCACGAGCGGGCCGTCGTCGGCGGCCACCACCGGCAGCGGCTCGCGGGGCACGTGCACTGGCTTCGGCTCACGCGCCATGGCTTCCTGCACCGCACGAATCTTCTCCGCGTCGGAGTTCACCCACAGCAAGCCTGCGGATTCCGCCACCGATTGCAGCTGTGCGGTGGGCAGGACGAAGCGGGCTTCGTCCGGTGCGGGTGCCGCGGCGATCTCGTCGACCGGTGCCGTGTCGGCGCCCAGTGCCGTCTCGTCGGCCGGCGAGACGGTGCTGTCCGCGAGGACCGGCATCTCGGCCGATGCGGGCGCCGGTTGTTCCGCCGTGGGCGAAGCGTCCACCGCTTGCGGTGCTTCTTCGGCCGCGGCGATCACCACGGCTTGTGCGGCAGGCTCGGCTTCGGCTGTTGAGGCGTCGATCGCGGTGTCTTCGGTGCCTTCGGATGGCGCTGCCTCTTCGCGACGTTGACGTCCACGGCCTCGGCGACGGCGGCCATCGCGCTCGCCGGTGGCTTCATCGGCGTTTGGCGGGGCCGTTTTGTCGGTGGTTTCCAGGCTCGGTTCGACGGCCTCCAGCGCCAGGGGCAAGCCCACCTGGAGCACGTCCGTCTCGGTGGCTTCAGGCGTGCCGTTCTGACGGGTCTCGTCTCGATCGCGGCTGCCGCGGCCGCCACGGCGGTTGCGACGACGGCCTTGGCGTTCGGCATTGGCTTCCGCCGCGACAGCAGCGTCCACGGCCGGGATATCCCCGCCTGGCACGGTGTCCACGTACGGAGGCGCTGCCACGGCTTCGTCGGCCGCGCTCTCGGCGCCGGCGGGGCGGCGCGCTTCGCGCTCTGGACGCGGCCCGCGGCGATTGCCCTCACCACTTTCGGCGCGTGGCTCTTGGGGACGTTTGCGCTCCTCGCCACGGGAGGGGCTGGCTTCAGCGCCTTCGGGCTTGGCCTGGCGCTCATTGCGACGGCCACGGCCGTCGCGTTCGCCGCGCTCCGCCCGCTCGCCATTGCGCTCGCCGCCGCGGCGCCCGTCACGGCCACGGCCGTTGCGTGCATTGCGTTCGCCGCGTCCTTCACGGCGCTCGCCACCGCCGTCTGCGGGCTTGGCGGTCGTAGGCGGGGCGGTTTCAGGCGTGTTGTCGCTGCCGCCGAAGAGCGCCTTGATCCAGGCCATGAACCGGCTGCCCGCAGCGATGCTCGGAGCCGCCGGCGCGGCCACAGGGGCTGCCACCACGGGCTCGGGTTTGGGGGCCGCGATGGGGGCGGGCGTTTCCGGCAGGATGCCCTTGATCACCGGCTCCTGCTTGGCCTTGGCCTTCTCGCGGCGCGTGATGCCGACTTCGTCGTCCGGCTCTTCGATCATCGAGTAGCTGACTTGCAGGTTCTCCAGCCGCGGGTCGTCGTGACGCAGGCGCTCAAGCTTGTAGTTCGGGGTCTCGAGGTGTTTGTTCGGGACCAGCAGCACGGTGATGCGCTGCTTGGTCTCGATCTTGGTGATCTCCGTGCGCTTCTCGTTCAGCAGGAAGGAGGTCACCTCCACCGGCACTTGCACGTGCACTGCGGCGGTGTTGTCCTTCATGGCCTCTTCCTGGACCATGCGCAGGATCTGCAGCGCGCTCGATT
>CAZBOF010000052.1:0-26908 GCA_964493285.1 uncultured Rhizobacter sp.
CGTTCGGGCGCGGCGTACAGCAACACCAGGCGCCCGCTCATCATCTCGCGCTCGATGCGCTGCGCGTCTTCGCCCGACAGCGAGGAGTTGAGGAAGGAGGCGTGCACACCCGCTTCCTCCAGTGCACCCACCTGGTCGTGCATCAGCGCGATCAGCGGGCTGACCACCACCGCCACGCCGTGGCCGCTGCGGTGGCGCGCAATGGCGGGGATCTGGTAGCACAGGCTCTTGCCGCCGCCGGTGGGCATCAGCACCAGGGCATCGCCGCCAGCGACCACGTGGTCCACGATGGCCTCTTGCGCGTCGCGGAAGGCCGGATAGCCGAACACCTCTTGAAGGATGTGCAGCGGGTCGGAAGGCGAGGTCACGGGCAGGTTCGGCAAGGCAAAGGGCGATGGTAAGCGAGCCCACGGTGCCCGCCCGCCCGTTTGACCCGGGCATCCGCACGGGGGAGGCGTTTCCGTCGCCGGGCCCTTCATAATTCAGGCTGTTTCCCGATTCAACCCACAGGAGCCGGCCATGGCCTCGATCAACAAAGTCATTCTCATCGGCAACTTGGGCCGCGACCCCGAAGTGCGCTACACCCCCAACGGCGCCGCCATCTGCAACGTCACCATCGCCACCTCGCGCAACTGGAAAGACAAGAATTCCGGCGAGAAAATGGAAGAAACCGAATGGCACCGCGTGGTGTTCTTCGACCGTCTGGCCGAGATCGCCGGGGAATACCTGAAAAAGGGCCGCCCGGTGTACGTGGAAGGGCGCCTCAAGACCCGCAAATGGACCGACAAGGACGGCGTCGAAAAGTACACCACCGAGATCATGGCCGACAACATGCAGCTGCTTGGCGGGCGTGAGGGCGGCGGGGGTGGTGGCGGCGACGAAGGCGGTGGCGGTGGGTACAGCCGCGGCGGCGGCGAGCGCACCGAGCGCAGCGCCCCGGCCTCGCGCCCGGCGGCGAGCAAGCCGGCACCGAAGTCGTCCACCGGCTTCGACGACATGGATGACGACATTCCGTTCTGAGCCGGCGCAAGCTGCTTGCTGTCCCGGGCCCGTGTTCCGAAAGGACGCGGGCCTTTCCCATTCCCGCTTCGCCGGGGGCGTGTCTTCAGGCCCGATCTCCCCCGCCTCGCAGCAGGTCTTTCAACGTCCGGATTCCCAGCCGCTGGAACGCGCGGTACTGGTGGGTGCGCACGGTGCTCAGCTTCACGCCCAGCATCTGGGCGGCTTCGCGCGCGGTGCGCCCGGCCAGCAGGTGACCGATGACTTCGCGCTCGCGCAGGCTCAACTGCAGCGTGGCGCTGGCCAGTGAAGGCGTGCGCGCCTCGCTGGCCGCTACGGTACTGCGGCCATGCGCTGCCACTGCATCGGCGAGGAAGGCGGCGTGCTGTTCCAGCAATGCGAAATCCTCGGCGTCGAACTCCGGCTGCGTGAAGCTGCGGTAGACATTCACGGCCATCCGCTGGCCGGTGGGCAGCAGGCGCAGCACCGAGGTGCGCTCGCGGATCCCAACGTTGTCGTAGCAGGCGGCACGGTAGTCGGCATCTTTCAGTTCGTCGCCCCGGTGGTGGCCGAGCCACAGCTGCGGCTGGCGCGGGAGCGCGCGCGCAGCCAGCCACGCCATGTGGGGATCCAGCCGGTCGTAGCGTTGGCGGGCGTAGAAGGCCGCCGTGCGCTCGGCCACGTTGCCATAGCTGCTCGCGGCCGAGATGGTCTCGATGCGGCCGGCGGCGCTGACGCCGTAGACGGTGCAGAACGTGACCGGCAGCACCTGCTGCAACGCCGCCAGGCAGTTGGCCGCCAGATGCGGCGTGCCGATGCCTGCCAGCACTTCGCTGGCCACGGCCGTGTTCAGCAGGTGGGCGACGGGACGGATGCGCCAGCGCTTCATGCGATGCGCCACGGTGCGGTCATCATGGACGCGATGGTAGTGGAGTGGCCTGGGTATACCCCTCCTTATAAGTTAGGACACCCAAGCCGCGGCAGCATGCGCAGAATTCCAGCGCATGGAGAACACCCCCAGTCCCGCCACTCTCCCCACGTTGCCCCGGCCCATGGCCGAGGATGCCGCCCTGTCGCACGGCGACGTGCCTTCGCCGGTCGGGCCGTTCCACTACCGCCGCCATGCACCGCGCCTTCCGGTGCTGGATGACGCAGGCCGGGAGATCGACCGCCACCCGGTGGTCATCGCCGGCGGCGGCCCGGTCGGCATGGCGTTGGCGCTGGGATTGGCGAATCACGGGGTCCGAAGCGTGGTGCTGGAGGCCGATGAGACCGTCTGTGTCGGCAGCCGGGCCATCTGCGTGTCGCGCCGCAGCCTGCAGATCATGGACAGGCTGGGCACGCTGCCGGCTTTCCTCGCCAAGGGCCTGCCATGGTCGGCCGGGCGAAGCTTCTACAAGACCGAGGAGGTGTTTCGCTTCGAGATGCCTCACGACCCGCAGCAGAAGCTGCCCCCGATGGTGAATCTCGAGCAGTACTACATCGAGCAGTTCTTGCTGGACGAGATCGAACGACGCAATGCGGCCCAGCCTGGCTTCATCGACATCCGTTGGGGGAGCGAACTGGCCGGACTCGCGCAAGACGATGACGGTGTCGATCTGCAGGTGCGCACCTTCGCGGGCGACTACGCCCTGCGCGGCGATTGGCTCGCCGCGTGCGACGGCGGCCAGAGCTTCGTCCGCAAAGCCATGGGCCTGAACCTGGAGGGGGCCGCCTACGAAGGCCGCTACGTCATCATCGACATCGAACTGGCCAGCGACTTTCCGACCGAGCGCCGCGCATGGTTCGACCCGCCCTGGAATCCCGGCTCGACGGTGCTGATGCACAAGCAGCCCGACGACATCTGGCGGATCGACTATCAACTGCGCCCCGGCGTGCGCGCCGAAGATGCGCTCACGCCCGCCGCGGTGCGAAGCTTTGTGCAGCGCCATCTGGATGCCATCGGCGAAGGCGGCAAGCCCTGGAAGCCGGTGTGGACCTCGGTGTACCGCGCCGGCGCGATGACGCTGGACACCTACCGCCATGGACGAACGCTGTTTGCCGGCAACGCTGCGCACGCATTGCCGATCTTTGGCGTGCGAGGGCTCAATTCGGGCTTCGACGACGCCGACAATCTCGGCTGGAAGCTGGCTGCGGTGGTGCGCGGCGTCTCGCCGCCGGCCTTGTTGGATTCGTACTCCCAGGAACGGATCTCGGCGTTCCATGTCAACGCCGAGAACGCGATGCGCAGCACCGAGTTCATGTCGCCGCCCTCGCGTGGCTTCGACCTGCTGCGCGAGGCCGCGCTGTCCCTGGCCGGGCGGCACCGGGGCATCGCGCAACTGGTGAACCCGCGCCAGACCGAGGCGGTCGCGTATCCGGATTCGCCCTTGTCCAGCCCGGACACCGGTTTCGATGCAGGGCCTGCTCCGGGCATGCTGATGTCCGACGTGCCGTTGTCGGTGGGGCATTTGTCGGACCATCTGGGCACCGGCTTCACCGTGCTGCTCTGGGATCCGCAAGGCGCCGCCGGCAGTGTGCGCGATGCTTACGCGCGAGCGCTGTCGTGTGATGTGCGCACGGTGGCAGGGCCGGGCCAAGCGGGCGTGGTGGCATCTGCCGCGGTGTTGGCGCGTTGGGGCGTGGCGGGCGGCGGTGCCGTCTACCTGCTGCGCCCGGACGGGCACGTGGCGGCGCGATGGCAGCTGTTCCCGCCCATCGGTGTGGTGCAGGCCGCGCTCGCCCGTGCGAGTGCAACGGCGACAGTCCCTCTCATGGAGTCCGCATGAATCCCCCCACGCTCGACAACGCAACCCGCGACCGCCTCTACGCCGCCTGCGCGCATGCCATCACCGCAGCCGGCGCGGAGCGTGAATCGCTCTTCCTCGCACGTTTGGCGCTGCTGCTTTTCGAGCAAGTGGGTGTCGAGGAACGCTGCATGGCAGCGCTCGCCGACGCCGGCCGTGATGTGCCGCTGCCGACTTTGTCGGCGTGACACGTCAGCCCCTCCCGATTCCTACCGGAGACTGTTCCCATGATCGATGTCCATCACCACATCCTGCCGCCTTATTACGTCGACCGTGTCGGCGCCGAGCCGGTGGGCGGGCAAGGCTCCTCGGGTCGCGTGCCGCCGTGGAGCGTCGAAGCGGCGTTGGCCGGCATGGACGAGGCCGGCATCCGCACGGCGATCACCTCCATCTCCTCGCCCGGCTTTGCGCCCTTGCCGCCGCTGGAGCAGGTCGCCCTGGCGCGCTGGTGCAATGATTTCGCGGCGGAGCTGGGGTCGCGCCACCCGGGGCGCTTCGGGAGTTTCCTCGCGTTGCCGATGCCCGACGTGGACTTCGCGCTGCAAGAAGTTGCGCGCGGCTACGACCAACTCCAAGCCGATGGAGTCTGCCTGTTGAGCAATTACGGCGGCCACTGCCTCGGCCACGCCGCTTTCGACCCCCTGTACGAAGAATTGGATCGTCGCGGCGCGGTGGTCTTCGTCCACCCGACGTCGCCGCCCCATCTGCGCGTGGTAGCCGGGATGTCGGCATCGATGCTGGAGTTCCCTTTCGACACCACGCGCACGGTGGCCGACATCGTGTTCGCGCGGATCCCGGCGCGCTTTCCGCGCATTCGCTGGATCTTCTCGCACGCGGGTGGTGCCATCCCTTACCTCAGCCACCGGATCGACGTGCTGACGACGAACAACCCGGCGCTGCGCGATGCCATTCCCCACGGCTTTTCGGCGGAGCTGAAGAAGTTCTACTTCGACACGGCGTTGTCGGCCGGTGCCACGCCCCTGGGCACCTTGCGCGCGGAAGTCTCTGCAGACCGCATCGTCTTCGGCAGCGACTATCCATTCGGCCCGAAGGGACAGATGCGCGGCACCGCCGACAGCATCGCGGCGTTGCCTTGGACCGAAGCCGACAAGACGAAGGTGCGCACGGGCAACGCCCACGCGCTGTTCCCGCGCTGGGCCGCCTGAGGCAATCACCGCGGGCCGTTGGTGCGGGGGGCCTGATCGCGCCGCGGCGAGGCGCGTGCGGGTCGCGCGTCAGTCGGCCTGCCGGCCAGACGCCAGGTAGCGACGCATCAGCTCGTGGCGTGTGCCGATGCCGCACTTCAGGAACGCGCGCTTGCGATAGGTCACCACGCTCTCGGGCTTGATGCGCAAGTCGAGCGAGATGCCCTCCACCGTCATGCCGTAGAGGATGCGGCTGCATACCTGCAGCTCGCGCGGCGTCAGGGCCTGCGCCCAGCGGCTCACCTGTTCTTCGATCGCTTTCACCGATGCCAGCGGCGCACCGGCGTGCCGGTCGCTCTGGTCCGAGTGCTTGTCGCAACAAGAAACCACGAACTCGCCGAGGGCGTTGAGCCGGCGGACTGCTGCCTCCGAGAAGTGAGACTGGCTTTCGTTGCGCAGCACGCTGATGCCATACAGGCCGTGCCGGATGCCGAACACGAACAGCTTCTGCGTGATCTGCGACGTGTCCGCGGTCAGGCGCATCTTCTCCACGCGCACCAGGCGCGCGCGCTGTGATGCACCGCCCCGGTAAGCCGAGACGAAGCCGCTGTCGCTGCGCCAAAGGCCATGGTCTACATAGGTGCTGGCGCGCCGGCTGGCGTAGTCGCTGCCATCCAGGCTGTCTGCCACGACGACGCGCACGCCTTCCGGTTTCAGTCCGTACACGACGCAATGCTCCGCGCCCGAGGCATGGTGCAGGCACTGCATCAACTCGTGTGCGAATTCCGGCGTTCCGAGGCTGTCCACGACCCGCGAGATGCCTGTGTCCGCAAGGCCGGAAGCGTTCGGCAAAAACTCGCCGTCACGGAGTTCGATGTGCATGGTCTTCATGGCATCTGTCCCCGGTGAAGGGGACAGCGCAAAGCGGTGGCTCTTCTTAGTATATGGACGGCAGCTTGAGTCCATATCCGCTGAATCACTTACTTCTCTCTTCAAGGTCTTCCCGTGGCGGTACTCATCGATCTTCCTCGCATCCATTTCGGCTACGGCGCCGTGCAAGACATCCGTCAGGAGATGGGGGCACTGGGTGTCCAGCGCCCTTTGCTCGTCACCGACCGCGGCGTGGTGGCGTCCGGCACCTGCGCCATCGTCCAAAAGGCCTTAGAAGGACTGACCGTCGTGGTCTATGACGACGTGGTGGAGCCGCCCACCTATGCCGGCGTCGATGCCGCGGCCGCGTTGTGGCGGGCCGAACATTGCGACTGCGTGCTGGCCGTCGGCGGCGGGTCGGTGATCGACACGGCCAAGATGGCTGCGCTGGTGGCATCCAACGGGGGAGGCGCCGCGGACTACGCAGGGCAAGCGGAACGTGCCACGGCCGACATGCCGCCCCTGATGGTGTGCCCGACCACCGCGGGCTCGGGCAGCGAAGTGTCGCCCAGCACCGGCGTTCATCCCACGGCAGGCCAGCCCGGCATGCGAACGCGCAGCCCGAAGCTGGTGCCGCGCGTCACCTTCTGCGACCCGGCATTGACGCTGACGCTGCCCGCGCGCGGTACTGCATGCACCGGGCTGGACGCGTTAACGCACAACATCGAGGGGTACCTGTCGCCCGTCGACAACCCGCTGATCGATGCGATGGCCCTGCGTGGCATCCGCCGGGTGATCGATCATCTCGAGACCGCGGTTCGCGACGGCAACGACCGCGGCGCGCGCGCCAACATGCTGATGGCGGCTCTGGAAGGGGGCATCAGCATCGGCAAAGGCCTGGGGCCGGCGCACGCTTTGGCGACCGCATTCAGCCACTGGCCCGTGCCGCATGGCCTGCTGGCCGCGTGGTCGCTGCCGCCGAGCCTCGATCTGATGCAGCGCCACGCCCCCGAGAAATCCCGCGCGATTGCCGAGGCCATGCGCTTGCCGGCCGCCGTGACGGCGGCCGATGGCCTGCGCAGCCTGATGCGCAGGCTGCATGCGGACACCGGAATCCCTCTCCACCTTTCTGAGACCGGTGCCTGCGGCATCGATGTCGACGCACTGGCCCAGGCCAGCCACGCCAGCCCCGTCAACCACACCAGCCCCTACCGGCCCACCTTGGCGGAATACCGCGCCATGGTTGTCGAAGTCGCGGGCTGACTCGCATGACCCAAGGAGAATCCATGCAATCGGTCGCCACCCCCGCTCGCGCCGACCCGGCACCGAGCTGCGACGCCCCGCCGCCCATTCCCGTGCGCAATCCGCGCACGGGCCAGGCCGACTACACCATCCAACCGCTTTCAGCGAACGCGCTGGAGGCGCTCTGCGTCCGGTTGCGCGATGGCCAGGTGGCCTGGGAGGATGCGGGCATCGCGCATCGCGTCGCCGTGATGCGCCGCTGGGCCGACGCGCTCACGGCGCGCCGCGAAGACATCGTCGCCGCCGAGCGTGCCGACACCGGCCGCTTCCGGCTGTCGCGAGAAATCGTCGACGTCACGATCGCCGGCGTGCGCAGCTGGTGCGACCGTGCGCCCGATCTGGTGGCGTCCACCGCGAGGCAAGGCATGTCGACCATCTGGCCGAACGTTCGATTCCAGTCCCAGCTGAAGCCCTACGGCCTGCTGGGCGTGATCAGCCCCTGGAACCACCCCTTCTTCCTGTCGACGGTCGATGCCATCCCGGCCTTGCTGGCTGGCTGCGCTGCCATCGTCAAATGCAGCGAGATCGCACCCCGCTTCGCGGAGCCGGTGATGGCCGCCGTGAACGACGTGCCCGAACTGGCGTCTGTCTTCGCGTTTGTTCAAGGGGCAGGAGAGACGGGGCAGCAACTGATCCAGCATGTCGACGCCTTGTGTTTCACCGGCAGCGTGCCCACGGGCCGCAAGGTGGCCGAAGCCTGCGCGCGCCGATTCATTCCATCGTTCCTGGAACTCGGCGGCAAGGACCCCGTCATCGTCACCGCGACCGCCGATGTCGATCGCGCCTGCACCGCTGTCCTGCGGGGGGGCGTGTTTGCCACCGGCCAGATCTGCCATGCGATCGAACGTGTCTATGTGCACCGAAGCCTGTACGGCACCTTCGTCGACAAGCTGGTGGCGGGCGCGCAGGCGCTGCGTCTGAGCTACCCCGACGACGCGCGCGGCCACATCGGCCCGTTCATCCTGGCGCGCCAGGCGGCGATCGTCGACGCGCAACTGGACGATGCGGTGGCACGCGGCGCGCGCATCCTGGCCGGCGGCAAGAGCGAGGTCCATGGGGGCGGCCTGTACATGCGGCCCACGGTGCTGGTCGACGTCGACCACGACATGGCAATCATGCGGGACGAGACGTTCGGCCCCGTCATCCCGGTGATGCCGTTCGACACGGAAGAAGAGGCGATCCGCCTGGCCAACGATTCCATGTTCGGCTTGTCGGGTGCCGTGATCGCAGGAACGGAGGACGAGGCCTTTCGCATCGGTTCGCGCGTGAATGCCGGCGGCATCAGCCTGCAGGACACCACGCTGACCATCGCCATCACGCGGGATGCCGAGAAGACCTCGTTCAACCTGTCCGGGCTGGGCGAGTCCCGCATGGGACCCAGCGCGATCCTGCGCTTCTTCCGTCGCAAAGCCATCATGACCAACACCACCCAGCCGGTCGACATGCGCGACCTGGCCGAGGTCCTGCCCACTTCCACATAGCGTGCGGGCGACCCCCCACGTCACCATCCACAACGCGGAGACAAACCCATGTTCACACGCTTCTTCAGTGCTTTTGCGCTGCTGCTTTGCTGCATTGCCTCGCCCGCCTGGGCCCAGGCGTTCCCCACCAAGCCGATCCGTCTCATCGTGGGCTATCCCGCGGGTGGCGGCAGCGATGTCGTCGCGCGGCTCATTGCCAACGAGATGCCGGCTTTGCTGAACCAATCCATGGTGGTCGAGAACCGGCCCGGCGTGGGCGGCAACCTGGGTGCTGGCGAAGCCGCGCGGTCGCCCAAGGACGGCTACATCCTGTTCCTGGGCGACACCGGCACCTTGATTCTGAGCAAGGCCATCTACAAGAATCTCTCGCACGACCCCGACCAGGACTTCACGCCGGTCAGCCTGGCGGCGGCGAGCGGGTTTCTGCTGGTGGTGCACAAGGACTTTCCGGCCAAGACGCTGCAGGAGTTGATTGCGCTGGCCAAGGCGCAGCCCGGTTCGCTCTCTTACGCATCCCCTGGCAACGGCAGCCCGCATCACATCGCCATGGAGCTGTTCAAGGCCAAAGCCGGCGTGGACATCCTGCACGTGCCTTATCGGGGCGCGGCGCCGGCCACCACCGATTTGATCGCGGGGCAGATCCCCATGATGATCCTGGACCCGGCCGCCACCATTGCCAATGTGCGTGGCGGCGGCAAGATCCGCGCGCTCGCCACGCTGACGCCGCAGCGCATGCCCGAACTGCCCGAGGTGCCCACGAATGCCGAAGCCGGCGTGCCCGGTGTCGAGGCCTCGAACATCTGGGCCGTCATGGCGCCCGCCGGCACGCCCGCACCGGTGGTTCGCACCGTGGCCCAGGCGATCCAGAAAGCCGTGCAAGTGCCCGCCGTCGTGCAGAAGCTGAAGGACATCGGCATCACGCCGTTGTCCTCCACGCCGGAGCAACTGGCACAGCGCCTGGCGGAAGAGAACCGGACGACGCGCGAGGCTGTCCGCCGCATGGACATCCGGCTTGACTGACGCCATGCCCGCAGAGCCGCCCTCCCTGTTCGTCAAGAACGCCTGGTACGTCGCCGCCTGGGATTTCGAACTCGACGCGCAAGCGCTGCTGACGCGCGTGATCGCGTCCAAGCCGATCGTTCTGTACCGGACTGCGGCGCGTGGCGTGGTGGCGCTGGAGGATCGTTGCATCCACCGCGCCGCACCGCTCTCGCTGGGGCGCCGGGAAGGCGACGACCTGCGCTGCATGTACCACGGCCTGAAGTTCAACCCGACGGGCCAATGCATCGACATTCCGGGACAGGAGCGCATTCCGCCGACGATGCGGGTGCGCAGCCATCCGGCGATCGAGAAGAACCGCTGGATCTGGATCTGGCTCGGCGACCCCGTGCAGGCGGACCCCGCCTTGATCCCCGATTGCTTTGCGTTGCAGCATCCCGCATGGGCCTGGAAACCGGGGTACTTGCACTACAAGGCGAGTCATCAGCTCGTCGTCGACAACCTGCTGGATTTTTCGCACTTGAACTATGTGCATCCGACGACGCTTGGCGGCACCGAAGCACCCACCTCGTCGAAAGTGACCCGGATCGCCCGCGGGTTGCGCATCGAGCGCTGGCAGCTCGACGATGTGCCGGCGCCGTTCCAAGCGTCGCTGAAGAAATTTTCGGGGAATGTCGACCGCTGGTACTTCTATGACTTCGTGCTGCCGGCCGTGCTGACCATGCATTCCGGCGTACAAGCCACCGGCACGGGTGCGCCCGAAGGGCGGTTTCGCGATGCGCTCGAGTTCCGCAGCTGCCAGGCCATCACGCCCGAGACGGCGACCACCAGCCATTATTTCTTTGCACTGCCCCACAACTTCGACACCGACGACGAGCGCGTCACCGACAGCATTCATCAGAGCGTGCTGACGGCGTTCGCGGAAGACCGGCAGATCATCGAGGCGCAGCAGGCCAACCTGCTGATGGAACCGGATGGGCCGCTGGTCGGCATTGCCGCGGATGCTGCGCTCTCGCAGTTCCGCCGGCTCGTTCAGGAGCATGTGGCGCGCGAGTCGGCGGCGTAGCGTCGCACGGTGTCGGGCGCGCCGGGCGCGAAGGTGTCTGGCGTAGGACACGGACTACCTTCGTTCCCGCTGTCTGCCGCTGCGATGGCCACGGGGTGGCCCGCAGAATGGGCCATCGACAACTCCAGGAGTGGCCATGGCCAAGCGTGCCCGCATCGTTGGCGAGGTCGTCTATCGCGAAGGTGACGGCCCGAACATGACCATCCCGAAGGGTCCTGCCGAGATCACGGAGACCGCGCTGGACGTGACGATCAGTTGGCCGGACGGCGAAGCCCGGGGGTCGACGGCGATACCCATCACCGATTTCAAGCGTTACGTGGCGAAGAAGGCGATCTTGGTGCTGGACGCCGAGACGGCTTGACGCGGCGGCGGCTTCAGGGCGCGGGGGACGAGGCCGGGGCGCGCACCATGTGTTGCATCAGGTGCGCCAGTGCCGCATCGAGGTCGGCGCCGCGGCCGGTGTGCACGGCCGAGGTTTGCACGCTGGTGCTGCGCGGCGCGACCAGCCAGTCAAACCGTTCGCGCGGTGACAACCGGGCCAGTGCGCCGGCCGCCGGGCCGCCTTCGCAGATGGCCGGCAGGGTGGCCAGCGTGGCGCGCAGGCAGGCGATGTCGACCGTGGGGTCGAGCGCCAGCAGGCGATCGGCATCGAGTTCGATCGCGGCTTTGAGAAAGCCCGCCGATTGGCACGAGACGATCACCCCCGCGTTCACGAACTCGCCTCGCTCCACGCGCGGGACCACGCGCACGATCGCGTAGTCATACAGATGCGGCGTGGGCACGGCGGGCCTCCTCCACAAAGGCACGGGGCGCTTGCAGCCGGCGGTTGAAATAGTCGGCGTAGGCGCGGCGCTGCGCGTTGGGGCCGGAAAACATCGGGTCGTCGGCCAGCCACGCATCGGGGATCTGTGCCACCACGGCTTGGATGCATTCGGGTGTCAGGGCGGCCGTGAATTCGGTGTCTACCTGGGCCAGTTCGCTGGCCCGAGGCAGCAGCACATGATCGGTGATCTGCGCGAACGGGCGGGTGCTGCGCTGCAGGAAGTCGCCCCACTGGTGGTGGAAGAACATCGACGCGCCATGGTCGATGAGCCAGAGCTTTCGGTGCCACACCAGCATGTTGGCATTGCGCGGCGTGCGGTCGATGTTGGTGATGAAGGCGTCAAACCAAACCACGCGCGAGGCCAGTGCCGAGTCGACCGGTTGGGCCATTGGATCGAAAGTGACCGAGCCGGGCAGGTAGTCGAGGGCGAGGTTGAGGCCGCTGCTGGCGCGGATGAGTTCCTGGATCTCCGGGTCGGGCTCGGTGCGCGCCAGTCCGGCGTCGAGGGTCATGAAGACGATTTCGGGCACGGGCAGGCCGAGCCGGCGGCCCAGCTCGCCGCCCACCAGTTCGGCAATCAGTGCCTTGGTGCCTTGCCCTGCGCCGCTGAACTTCAGCACGTAGAGACCGTCATCGTCACCTTCGACGATGGCGGGCAGCGAGCCGCCTTCGCGCAAAGGCGTCACGTAGCGTTGGGCGGACAGGGTTCGCAGGGGCATGGCAACGGTGATTCTCGCTGCAATGGCATGTGGCCCGGTGCGTCAGGCGGCGTGGCTGCCCAGCTTCAGCAGCGCTTCGTCGCGCCAGTAGGCCGTGGCGGCGAAGTAGCCTTCCCATACGCAGCCATGGCAGCCGCGCCCGCAGCAGGTGGTGGGTTCCGGGGGTGGAGCGCGCAGCGTGACGCCTCGGACGACGGCGTGCTGTTGCAATGCATGGATGGCCGCCGCCGCTGCATCGCGGCAGTCCAGCGGCATCTGGCTGGCTGCTTTCAGCGGTTCGGAGGCGGAAAAAGGGCCGGCGGCGTGCATCGCCGCAGCTTAGCGGCTCACACGCGCAATGTCAGGTCGGGGCCGATGATGCCGAGCTTGACTGGCAGGGTGCCCACGTGCGGCGCCGCGGGCGTGAAGTTGACCACCAGCTCGCGCAGCTCGAACCCGCGGATCGAAGCGAGCGAGGTGCGCAGCTTGTCGCGCGTGAGATTGCGCCCTGCGCGCTTCAAGCCTTCGATCATCACCCGCGCGTTGACCCAGCTCTCCACCGCGCTGCCCGAGGGGGCCTCGAACTTCATGGCATCCATGTCGGCCTTGTAATCGCGGATCAGCGCGTGCTTGAGGCTGGTCTGGCTTGGGAACACCACGGCCAGCGCAAGGCCCAGCGCCATGTCTTTTCCCAGGCCGCCCAGGTCGGAATAGGTGACGGACAGGCCGACGATCGGCAGTGCGCCCACGCTCGAGCGCAGCCCGACCACGAATTTGTTGACACCGCCGCCCGTGGTGGCGAGGAACACGGCGCCGGCCTTCGATTCGGCGACCTGGCGCACCACCTCGTCGGCATTCTTGCCGTCGAAGTCGAGCGCGAACTTGCCGGCCGCGCTCAGCTTGGCTGCCGCCAGCGCCCGCTCGCCCATGGCCATCACTTCCGTGCCGAACGGGTTGTCCAGGTAGACGAAGGCAATGGACTGCAGACCCATCTGCACGAGTTGCTCCACCATGCGCGTCACTTCTTCGCCGTAGCTCGGACGGATGTGGAACAGGTTGCGCAGGCGCGGATTGCGCAGCGCATCCGAGCCGGAGATCGGCCCGATCAGGGGGACCCCGTGGCGTTCAATCAGCGGCAGAACCGCGGCGACGTTGGGGGTGCCGATCTGGGAGATGAGCGCCAGGACGGCGTTCTCGTCGATCATCTTCTTGACGTTCTCGGCCGAACGTGCGGGCACGTAGCCGTCGTCCATGGAGAGCAGGCGCAACTCGCGGCCGTGGACGCCGCCGGCCCGGTTGGCAGCGGCGAAGGCCGCTTGCAATCCCAGCGTGTGGTCTTTGCCGGCCACCGCGAGGGGGCCTGTCAGAGGCAGCGAGGTGCCGAATGTGATGTGGCGGGCCGACGTGCCCGGGGCCGACGTCTGTGCGGCGCTCGATGCGGCCCAGCCGCCGGCACCGATCAGCGCAGCAGCCTGCGCCGTGCAGTTCAGAAAGATTCTTCGATTCATCATGCCGCGACCCCGCCGATTAACGTGTTACCCACATAGATCGTGAAATTTTCATGGCCTCGGCCTATGCCGCCGATCGCCCCACGGATCCAAGGTGCCTGAAGGCTAGTGGGCGCACCTTCTCTTGTCGACCCTCTTTTCCCCGATTGTCTGAACGGCCGTGCTATTGCTGCGGCCCCCTTCACGCATTTCGCGGCTTGTTGTCCTTTCGTGTCACCTGCATGACACGTTACTGGCGTGTACGTGGAGGACGAGAGCCGGTGTGCATGACTTTGCGCCCGAGCAGGGCTCGCGCCTAGAAGAAACTTCTGCGCTTCGCGGCATGGCGCGCCGGAGTTTCCATGTTGCCCTGCAGCGAAAGTGGCCGCGGACTACCATGCCCGCAGCCGCCTTCCGGGATGTCCGCGTGTAGGCGGTCCCCCGACACGAGGTTGCCCATGCGTCAATGGCTATTCAAACTGAACGAGTTCGCTTTCATCCGCTACACCGCTTGGCTGCTGTGCGTGGTGGCGTTCTTGCTGTGTGCGTTCACCTGGGTGGCGTTTGACGCCGGGGGTGCCGCGGCGTTCGTGTTCCTTCTACTTTCGCTGCTGGGCGTGCGCGACTTCTATCAACCCCAGCACTCGGTGCTGCGGAACTACCCCGTCATCGGGCACATGCGCTTTCTCCTCGAGTTCATCCGCCCCGAGGTCCGGCAGTACTTCATCGAAGGCGATAACGACGCGGCGCCGTTCTCGCGGCAGCAGCGCTCGCTGGTCTATCAGCGGGCCAAGTCGGAACTGGACAAACGGCCTTTCGGCACGCAGATGGATGTGGGCACGACGGGCTACGAATGGATCAACCACTCGCTGGCGCCCAGCGACCTGCCCACGCACGACTTCCGCATCACGATTGGCGCTCAGCGCGACAAACCCTATGTCGCCAGCGTGTTCAACATTTCGGCGATGAGCTTCGGTGCGCTGTCCGCGAATGCCATCCTGGCGTTGAACGAAGGTGCGCGGCGGGGCGGCTTTGCGCACGACACCGGTGAAGGCAGCATCAGCCGTTACCACCTCGAACACGGCGGCGATCTCATCTGGGAGATCGGCTCGGGGTACTTCGGCTGCCGGGATGCGCAAGGCGCCTTCGACGAAGAGCGCTTCGCGATGAACGCGAAGCAGCCGCAGGTCAAGATGATCGAGATCAAGCTCAGCCAAGGCGCCAAACCCGGCCACGGGGGCTTGCTGCCCGGGCCCAAGGTGACCGCCGAGATCGCGGCGGCACGCGGCGTGCCCGCAGGCGTGGATTGCGTCTCGCCATCGCGGCACAGCGCGTTCGACACGCCGGTGGAGCTGATGAACTTCGTCGAGCGGCTGCGGCGGCTCTCAGGCGGCAAGCCGACGGGCTTCAAGCTGTGCATCGGCCACCCGTGGGAATGGTTTGCCATCGCCAAAGCCATGCTCGAAACCGGCATCACGCCCGACTTCATCGTGGTCGATGGCGCCGAAGGCGGGACCGGCGCCGCCCCACTGGAGTTCACCGATCACGTGGGCGCGCCGCTGCAGGAGGGTTTGCTGCTGGTGCACAACACGCTGGTGGGGCTGAACCTGCGCGACCACGTCAAGCTCGGCTGTGCCGGCAAGGTGATCAGTGCTTTCGACATTGCAAGGATGATGGCGCTCGGGGCCGACTGGTGCAACTCGGCGCGAGGCTTCATGTTTTCGCTGGGCTGCATCCAGGCGCAGGCCTGCCACACGGGCCGCTGTCCCACCGGCGTCAGCACGCAAGACCCGCATCGCCAGCGCGCGCTCATCGTCCCGGCCAAGTCCGAGCGTGTCTTCCAGTACCACCAGAACACACTGAAAGCGCTCAAAGAGCTGGTGCAGGCCGCGGGGCTGGCGCATCCGGGCGAGATCACCGCCTCGCACATCGTGCGCCGCTGCAACGACCACGAGGTCAAGCTGCTGGCGTCGCTGCTGAGCTTCGTGCGTCCCGGCGCGTTGCTGGCCGGCGAGATGGATCACAACGTCTTCAGGTTGTACTGGCCGATGGCCAGCGCACACAGCTTTGCGGCGACCCCTGAAACGAGGGGGTGAACACCGGACCTGCGGGGGTTTCCTCTGCATGGCTGGCCGCAACAATCGCAGAATCTCCACAGCCAGTTGCCACCGCCCGCCTGCCATGCCGTCCATCGTCTTGCTCCAACGCGATCACGAAGCCAGCCCACGGCTGCGCGCGCTGATTGACGACACGGGGCGGTTTCGCGTGGTGGGCATGGTTCACACGGCGGATCAGGCGCGGCAGTTCATGCGCCAGCGCATGCCCCACATCCTCGTCACCGACATGCGTGTGCAAGACGGCGACGTGCGCCCCTTGCTCAGCGAACTGAAGCAAGCCGGCGGCAGGGCGGCGCCGCACATCCTGGCCACGCTCGTCGCGCCGGACGATGCCGTGCTGCTCGAAGCCTTGCGCGCCGGCGCCGATGGGTACTGGGCCCACACCAGCCCCTCGCAGGCCTTGGTCACGGCGCTGGAACAGGTCTGGCGGGGCGGGTCTCCGATCTCGCCGACGATTGCCCGCCAGCTGCTGCGCCACTTCTGTCCCGAGCCAGGTGCACGCGCGGATGGCGTGGGCGCCACCGCGAACCCGCTGCTGCTCAGTGGCGCGGAACTGGAGCTGTTGCAATGGGTGGCGCGCGGCTACCTGATCGACGAGGTGGCCGCACGCTGGCAGGCCAGCGCCCACAGCGTTGCATGCCATATCCGGAACGTCTATCACAAGCTGCAGTTCGACCGGCGGGCGCGCAGTCCCTCGCTGACGGCGATCTGAGCGGGCAGGGCCCGCCGTGCCTCAGGCGGTTGGCGGACGCGTGTCGATGAAGCTCTGGCGCTGGGCCAGCTTGGCGTCGAGGCGCTCCAGGTTCGGGTACTGCGAGCGCCAGTCGATCGCGCTGAACCGGAAGTCGAGATAGCCCAATGCACAGCCGGTCGCGATGTCGGCCAGCGAGAAGTGGATCCCCGCGCAGAACGGCTTGTCAGCCAAGCCCCTGCTCATGGCGGCCAGCGCGGCATGCACCTTGTCCATCTGGCGGCTGACCCATGCCGAACTCCGCTGCGCCTCGGTTCGCCCGTCCCAGGTCTGCTCGAGCCGAGCCAGGATCGCGGCATCCATCAGCCCATCGGCCAAGGCTTCCCATGTGCGTACTTCGGTGCGCTCTCGGCCCCGCTCGGGAATCAGGCGGCCAACAGGAGAGAGAGTGTCCACATACTCCACGATCACCCGGGAGTCGAAAACCGCTTCCACGCCGTCCATGACCAGGCAGGGGACCTTGCCGAGCGGATTGGCGGCCGAGATGGTGTCGCGATGCCAGACGTCTTCCAGCTCCAGGTGATATTCGAGCCGTTTCTCGGCCATCACGATGCGCACTTTGCGGACGTAGGGACTGGTCAGTGCGCCGATGAGTTTCATGCCGTTGGGGTGTCTGTTTGCAGCGGATTCTAGCCAAGCGCCTTGCCTGAGGTGAGAGATCTCTCACGACCTGGGATGGGGGTTGTTCAGGGTTTTCGCGGACGGGCTTGTCCGGCAAACTCGGTTTCCGATAAGGGGGTATCTCCCGCGCCAGTCAAGAGCGCGGGCATTGCACACAAGGCATGGGATGACCGTTGATCAGTGTTGCACGGCGGCAGTTTGGCCGCTGCGCGAGGGTGTTGGATACCGGCTGGTCTCACCGCCGGGCTGGACCATCAAGGCCGGGGCCATGTTCCGGATCGGGCCGGCAGTATGCGAAGGTAGGCCCGCCGATGGCGGCTGCCGGAGCCCCTGGGCGTCCCGTGACTGCGCCGGCGCCTGAGCCAGAGGTCGAGCCCGCACCCGTCGACGGCCTCCCGGCCGCGGGCGCTGTGCCGCCGATCCACATCTACCTGCAAGGTGGCATCGCTTCCATGGCGACCTTGCCCCCGATGCCGGTGGTCAAGACCTTCCGCCAGGAAGCCGTGATCGTCCTGAGCGTGGCCGAACGGGTGGGCTTCACGATGGATGCCGAAGGCCACCTGGGCGTGATGCATGCCGCGTTGGTGGCGCCGCACACGCGCTTTGCCATGCGCTCGCCGAGCACGGCCACGCTCTCGGTGTATGTGCACCTGGTCCACCCGCGCATCACCACACTGCGTTCCATGGCGCAGACCCCTCTCATTCCACTGGACCGCCTTGCGTTTTCTCACCTGAACGAGCAGATGCAGTCGGCGGTCCAGGGCGGCCTGGAGGTCGAAGGCGGGGTGCAACTCATCGAAGACATCCTCGGCGTGGTGCTCGAAGGCGTTCTGCCTGTCCGGCCGCTCGATCCGCGGGTGGCCTGGGCGATGTACCAGCTTGAGCAGAACCAGATGCATCCGTTCGAGGGGCTGGCCGCGCAACTGCGGCTGTCTCCGTCCCGGCTGTCGCACCTGTTCTCGAAGGAACTGGGCATCTCGTTTCGAAGTTATGTCGCCTGGACCCGTCTGCTGCTGGCCTGGGAGATGGTGACGTTGAAACCTGAAATGTCTTTTACAGAGATCGCGCATGTAATGGGTTACTCTGACTCGTCGCACATGGCGCGGGCTTTCCATCTGAGTTTCGGGATCACGCCGACCATGATGCGCAATCGTCGTCTCGTTCGCATCGTGGGGCGCCCCCTGCCACCCGGCCAGCATCTGCCCAAGCCCGAAGACGTGGGCGCGCTCATCTCCAATACATCACATCCGGACTCTGATTGACTCTCTCAGCCCACCCGAATCCTGATCTTCAAACACGCACGTATGTCCGGGACGCCATCGCATCGATGGTCACCGGCCCGAAGCCTTCGATCTCGAAGGTGATCCGCCACGAGGCCAACATCATCTTGGCGATCGATGGCCGCACCTTCGAAATTGAAAGCAATGGTTTCAATGGCACAGCCCAGGCTGCACTGATCCAGCCGGGCACGAAGCACATCGTCAAGGCCGATCAACAGCGCGTGGTGCGCGTTGCCATTCATCCGATTCATCCGCGCTTTCGGGGCGTGGTGAAGCACGTGCGGCCTGATATCAAGGTGATGCCGCGCGAGGAGTTCGCGCACCTTGATGCCGTGTTGCAAGCCGCAGCGCATGTCGGCGTGAGCGCCGAAGTCGCGGGGCGCACCATCGAGTCGGCACTGGATGTGGTGATGCGGGGCGTGCCGCCGCCGGAGCCGATCGACCCGCGGGTGATGCATGCGATGCGTCGCCTGGATGCCGACATCAATACGCCATTCGACAGCTTGGCAGCGGAGCTGGGCCTGTCTGCTTCGCGCCTGTCGCACCTGTTCACCGACCAGGTGGGCCTGTCGTTTCGCAACCTCCAGAACTGGGGGCGTTTGCGCCTGGCCTGGGAACTGGTGGCCTGGCATCCGGAAATGACGCTAACCGAGATCGCCCACGTGATGGGGTTTGCCGATTCGTCACACCTGTCGCGGGCGTTCAACAAGGGGCTGGGAATGACGCCTACGATGATCCGCAGCAGTGGCTATCTGGAGGTGATTGGACGCAAAATGCCGGCCGGCCAGCATGTGCCGCCCGACAATCAGATGCTCGTCCAGCCCCCTCCACGTGACTGAATCACCGCGCGACGCCGTTTCAAACCACGCCGCCGAGGGCCGCCCACCTGCGGTGCCGGTGCGCATCTACGTGAACCACATCTCGACGCTGGTGACGGGAGCGCAGCTGTCCGGCCCGCGCATGAAGCGGCACGATGCCGTGGTGATGGCCGCATTGGGCAGGCATGGTTTCCAGATCGTGGCCGATGGGTTCGACGCCCCGGTGCAGGCGGCCGTGATTGCGCCCAACGCCGCCTATGCGGCCGATGCGCAGGGCGGCCAGCTCATTCGCATCGCGATTCACATCATCCATCCACGCTTTCCGTCATTGCGTGCGTTGTTCAAGCAGGCGGTCACACCGCTGCCGCGCGAGGCATTGAGCTGTTTTGATGATCGGTTGGAGCGGGCTTCGTGCGGCACCTTGTCGGCCGATCAGGCGGCGCATCTGATGGAAGAGATGATCGACCTGTTGTTGGCGGGTGAGCCGCCGGCGCCGGCAATGGACCCTCGCATCACCTGGGCGCTCAAGCGCCTGGAGGCCGACATCAATCACCCGTTCGACGATCTGGCGGGCGAACTGGGCATTTCGTTCTCGCGCCTATCCCATCTGTTCACGGAGCACCTGGGGATTTCGCTGCGTGGATGCCAGGCCTGGGGCCGAATGGCGATGGCCTGGGAGTTGTTGACCCACCAGCGGCCCGATCTGTCACTGACCGAGGTGGCCCACGCGATGAAGTTCTCCGACTCCTCGCACCTGTCGCGCGCCTTCAAGCGCCGCTACGGCATGACGCCCAAGATGTTCCGCGACCCCCGGATGGTCCAGATCATTCGCCCTCCCGATTCGCTCAGCGCCCGCGTGCCCGGCTGAGTCGCCGTCCGGCCTTCACTCAGCCCCGTGTGGCGGAGGCTGTGTGGCGACGGTTTGTTCGCGTTCGCAAGGGCGCTGCCAGATCGATCCTGAAACGGGCTTCGGGCGGCCTGCGCGCAATGGTTCCGAATCCACGTTTTGAGTTCTGCATAGCAACTCGATTCCAAGCGTGCGCGCTAATCGCACAGGTTGATTGCAACTGAAAGCAACGAAACTAGCATGCATATCCAAATCAGATTGGTAGTAACGCTAGGTTTTGGGGGCTGAAATGGTGTATTCCGGCGTTTTTGCGAGGTTGAGGGGGCTTTCGCAGCATGTGCGTTCTATTCGACGTGTTGCGGCACGCAGAACATGAGGCCATGCCGCCGCGCAAGGGTGGCAGCGGGAAACCCCGGCGACAAGCGGAAAACCATGTGTGGGCGGAGCGTCCGGCACGGGATCAAGCGCCGGCTCACATCAGACCTTAGTACTTCGAGAGGGAGTCAGCATGTACGAATCGACGCACACCATGTCTCGTATTCACGTCGATCAACCTGTCTATCCGGTCGAGAACGACGACACCTTGAGCCGGTTGATCGCCGTGTTTTTGCACAACCGCCTGTTCGCTGCCCCAGGGAAAAGCGCCGCCAAACTCCAGGATCTGGGGTGGGAAGACAGCCTGGTCAGTGAGATGAGCACCATGCCGATTGACGATGTGGCCAAGATCCTGAGCGGCTCCAGCGCCTGCGTGGGGGTGGTGTTTGATCACCGCAAGGCGGCCGCCGTCGTCAACTCGTATCGCGCGCTGAAACGAGACAAGTCGGAACTCGACTATTTCATCCTCAACGGTGCCACGCCGGCGCTGATCCGCACGCTGTTTCCCAAGGTCAGCGCCCGGGTCGTCACCGAGCAGCGCAAGCTGCTCGGCTGCGATTCTCGCGGCGGGCGACCTCCGTTGCCGGATGCAGAGAACGTCTACGCCATCTACCGCAGCTGGCAGACGCTTTGTGCCGAAGAGCCGAACCTGCGTGCGCGGTACCGCCGCCTGAAAGAGCAGTACCCGGCCTACTCTCTGGCCACGCTCTGCGCGGCGCTCGACGCGGGCTGATCGGGCGCGGCCCCGCGGCATCGGCCGCACCGTGAGGCATCGGCCCTGGGTCGCCGAAAGAATGCCCCAGCAGCTGCCGGCTCGGCCGATCTGGCATACGCTGGCGGTCTTTCATCCAAGCCGGGGCTGCCCATGAATACAACGAAGAGACAACTGCTCGGTGCCATCGCCACGGCGCCTTGGTGGGTGCTGCCGAGCGCCTGGGCCCAGGGCGGCGCGAGCGCCCCCTGGCCGAGCCGCCCGCTGCACCTGATGGTCGGGTTTCCCGGCGGCTCCACGCCGGACGTGATGGCCCGCGCCCTGTCCGACGGGCTGGGCCGGGCGCTGGCGACCCTTTCGGGTGGCGCGGTGCAGACCGTCGTGGTGGACAACAAGCCCGGCGCTTCGGGCAACATCGCGGCCGATCAGGTGGCCCGGGCCAGCGATGGGCACACCCTGGGGGTGATGATCAACGGCAATCTCACGGTCGCCCGCCTGATCAACCCCGCGACGCCGTTCGATCCGGCCCGCGACTTCACGCCGATCTCGCTCCTGGGCACGGCCCCGCTGGTGCTGACCGCGGCGGGCAACGCCTCCGGCACCACGCCGGCCGAGTTGCTGAAGTGGGCACGCGATCTGGGCGACAAGGCGAACTACGGCACGCCGGGCAACGGCACCGTCGGGCATCTGGGGATGGAGCTGCTCAAGAGCCGGGCGGGGCTGGCGGCCGTGCACGTGCCGTTCGCAGGCAATCCGCAGGTGGCCACCGCGCTCATCGCGGGGCAGATCCAGTTGTCTCTGTTGCCGCCCGGCATTGCGATGCCCCATGTGCGCGCCGGCAAGCTGAAGGCGATCGCGGTCACCTCGCCCGCGCGCAGCGCGCTGGTGCCGGACTTGCCGACGCTGCGCGAGATCGGCCTGCGCGACACCGACCTGGAAGTCTGGACCGCGCTCGTCGGGCCGGCGTCGCTGCCGCCTGCGCATGCGGCCGCTGTGTCTGCGGCGGTGGCCCAGGTCATCCAGCAGCCTGAGACCCAGGCGCGGCTGCTCGCGGCCGGATGGCAGCCGGTGGGCAGCACCCCGGAGGTGCTGGCCCAGCGCATGCGCGCAGATACCGCGCTGCTGGCCGACATCATCACCTCGCGCGGCATCAAGTCGGACAGCTGATCCCGGGGCTGCGGGTGCGCCATGACCTGGGGCGTCATGGACGCGCCGCAGCGCGAGCGCGACGATCTCCTGGCCAACCACACAGGAGATCACACATGAACGGCATTGACCTCGTCCCGCTCGCCGTGGGCCACATGATCGGCCTGGGCGCGATCGGATCCTGCCTCGGCGTCGGTCTCATGGCGAGCAAGTACCTGGAGGCGTCGGCGCGCCAGCCCGAGTTGATGGAGCCCTTGCAATCCAAGGTGTTCTTGCTGGTCGGGGTGCTGGACGGCGCCTTCATCATCGCCACCGGCATCGGCCTGTGGTTTGCCACCGCCAACCCGTTCAAGGGGTGATGCGCGCGGGCTGCGGCCCGCTGTCCTACAGGCGCGTGGGGGAGTGGGCACTTCACAAAGGAGCGCAAGCAGCCTACCCTCGGCACCATGGTGATGAGCCGACTGCTTGGGCGCTTCGCGCTAGAACCCTTTTCCAAAGCCCTCCCGCCCATGGGCGACACGGAGCGCGCCGCGCTCGAAGCCGGAACTGTGGGCTTCGAAGGGCAACTCTTTGCCGGCGGCCCCGATTTCGACGTGCTGCGCTCGGTGGGCCCCAATCGCCTGACCGATGAGGAGCAGGCATTCCTCGACAGCGAGGTCGAAGCACTCACCGCGATGCTCGATGACGACGCCATCGACCAAGCCCGCGACCTGCCGCCCGAGGTGTGGTCGTATCTGCGCCAACACCGGTTCTTCGGAATGATCATTCCGAAAGCGCAGGGCGGGTTGGGCTTCAGCCACTACGCCCATGCCGCCGTGGTCACGCGCATCGCCACCGTCAACACCGCCTGCGCGGTCACCGTGATGGTGCCGAACTCGCTTGGGCCGGCCGAGTTGCTGCTGCACTACGGCACGCCTGCGCAGAAAGACCACTATCTGCCGCGCCTGGCCGACGGGCGCGAACTGCCGTGCTTCGGCCTCACATCGCCCTACGCCGGCTCCGATGCCGCGGCCATTCCAGACCGCGGCGTGCTCTGCGAGCGGGAGGTCGACGGCCGGGCGACCCGCGGCTTCCTGGTTCGCTTCGACAAGCGCTACATCACCTTGGCCCCGGTGGCCACGGTCGTCGGTCTGGCGTTCCAGGCCGTGGACGAAAGCCTGCCGGCGGATCGCCAGAACCTTGGGATCACCTGTGCGCTGATTCCGGTGCCCACGCCGGGCATGGAGATCGGCAGCCGCCACCGGCCGATGGATTCGGCCTTCATGAACGGGCCGATCCGAGGCCACGACGTGTTCGTGCCGATGGACTGGGTCATCGGAGGCGAGGCCCAGGTCGGCCAGGGCTGGCGCATGCTGATGGAAAGCCTGGCCGCCGGGCGGGCGATCTCTTTGCCGGCGCTGGGGTCGGCCATGCAGCAGACCGCGCTGTTCGTCGTGAACGGCTACGGCCAGATCCGGGAACAGTTCGGTTTGCAGATCAGCAAGTTCCACGCGATCGCCGAACTCATCGCCAACATGTCATCGCGCTTGTATGCCACCGATGCCGCGCGGCGCTACACCGCCGCGGCGCTCGATGCCGGACAACGGCCCAGCGTGGCCAGTGCCATCTTGAAGGTGCAGCTCACCGAGGCCGGCCGCCGCGCGGTGACCGATGGGATGGACATCCTCGGAGGCAAGGGCATCATCAGCGGCCCGAAGAACCTGCTGGGGGTGGCCTACCGGCACACGCCGATCGCCATCACCGTCGAGGGCGCGAACCTGCTGACGCGCGCGCTCATCATCTTTGGGCAAGGCGCCATCCGCTGCCACCCGTATGTGCTCGCTGAAATGGAAGCCGCGCAGGCCCGCGACCACCAGAAGCTGGGCCGCGCCTTATTCGGCCACGCCGGGCTGGTGCTGCGCAACCTGTGGCGCAGCGTCGTGCATGCGCCGGTGCTGGGCATGCCGGCGGAGGAGCTGTACAAAGAAGCGCAGCTGATCGCCTCGCTGTCGGCGAAGTTCGCGCTCAGCGCCGATGTGGCCATGGGCCTGCTCGGCGGCAAGCTCAAGCGCATGGAGCTGCTGTCCGCGCGTCTGGGTGACGTGCTGGCCAACCTGTACCTGGCGGCGGCGTGCCTGTGGCGCTACGAGGTGGAGGGCGATCCGAAGATGCTGCCGTTCGCTCGCGCGGCCATCCGCGTGCAGCTCAATGAGGCCGCCATCACGCTGCGCGACCTGCACGCGAACATGCCGTCGCGGCTCTTGCGCTGGATGTCGCCGCTGCTCCTGCGCGGTACGCGCCATCTGGCGCCCTTGCGCGACCGCGACCTGATCGCCTTTGCCGACACCCTGCGCGAAGACCCCGCCTTGATCGCGCGCCTGTGTCCCGATGTCTCGCGGCCCAAGTCCGGAGGCTTGCTCGACTTGATGCAGGCGCTGGAGTGCGCCCGCGCGGTGGCTGACGAGCTGCCCGAGCTGAACCGCGCGCTGCGGCGCGCCGAGTCGCTTGAGACGGTGGCGGCCAAGTCGCGGCATCCCGAGGCGGCGCTCGCCTACCTGCGGGCCGCCGATCGCGTGATCCAGGTCGATGACTTCCCCGATCCGGTCCAGGCCCACCGCGGCGAGGCGACACCAGCCGCGGCAACGCCTGCCGATCGCGTGGTGGCATGAGCCCCTAGAATCCGCCGCCTGAACATTCGCAGGGGAACACACTTTGGATCTGAAGCTGCCGATCTCGATCATTGACGAACTGACGGAAAGCATCGTCAAGTCGACCGGTACGCTCGATCTGGCCAGCGGCGAGATTCGCAGCGTGGAGTACGAGGACTACGACGCGTCCATCCAGGGCCTGCCGGCCGAGGCCGAGGACTACGAGTTCACCTCCGGCGTGCTGTCCAACGGCAAGAAGGAAGTGGAGTTCCGCATCGAAGTCGACGTGGTGTCCGGCCACTACTCGGTCACGCCCAGCGAATTGCTGGAACTGAAAGGGCGGGCTGCCAAGCTGTTCACGCTGGCGCCGGGCGAAACCACGCGCCCGCCGGTCAAGCGCAAAGGGCTCTGACCTGCGCCGCGGTCCTCACACGGTTTGCGGACCGACTTCCAGCTTCTCGCGATCGCTGCGGCTGCGGTAGAGGTCTTCCAGCAAGGCCAGGTAGTAGTCGAGCGGCGGCGTGCGCTGTAGCGGCCCGCCTGCCAATTCCGACCAGCGGCGAACCTGCACCGCATTCATTGCCTGGGGCTTGCTTTCGAAGGCGGTGACTTCGGCAGGGGGCATCGGTCCGCCTTGCTGGTTCAGCGCGGCGAGGGCGGCCGGCGCCAGTGCGGCCAGGTAGGCCGCGTCGACCGCCGCCAGGTAGCGTTGCGCCGAAGGTTGCAGGCGGATCGGCTCCAGCACGTCGGCGCCATAGTGCCGCTCGATCAGGTCCATCTCCGGGGTGTAGCCAGCGCTTTCGAGCCCTTCGCTGGTCAGGCGGCAGATTCTGTGCAGCAAGGCCGCCGCAACGAGGGCATCATCAGCGTGCGCCCACTCCGCGAGCTGTGCACATTGGAGAGCGTGTTGCAGCACCGTCAAAGCGGCGTCGGGGTTGCCGTCGTGGGCGCGGGCTTCATGGCGCAGGCACCATGCTTCGATGTCGGTGATCAAAAATGGGACGGGCATCGGTTTCTCCTCCTTCGCCGGGATGGCGGCCAGCCTCAGATTACCGTCTTTCCCCGAAGCGGTGCATCGGGACGGCATCGCGTAGGGGCTTGACGGCGCGATCGAGGTGCTTCGGGGGCCCTAAAATGCCGGGTTGCCTCGCGTGATGCCTTGACCATGAATCTTTCTGCCCTGACTGCCCTGTCGCCGCTGGACGGCCGGTATGCCTCCAAGGTCGCACCGCTGCGTGCGCTGCTGTCGGAGTTCGGCTTGATGCACAAGCGCGTGCAGGTCGAGGTGGAGTGGTTCATTGCGCTGTCCGACGCGGGGTTTGCCGAGTTCAAGCCGCTGTCCGGCGCCTCTCGGGGGCTGCTGCGGGGGCTGGTGACGCGCTTCAGCGAGGCCGACGCGCAGGCCATCAAGGACATCGAGAAAACCACCAACCACGATGTGAAGGCGGTCGAGTACTGGCTCAAGAGCCGCTTCGGGAACTCCGCCGAACTGAAGGCTGCCAGCGAGTTCGTCCACTTCGCCTGCACCAGCGAAGACATCAACAACACCAGTCATGGGCTGATGCTCAAGGCGGCGCGCCAAGAGGTGCTTCTGCCGCGGCTCGACGAGATCATCGCCACCCTGTCGGCCATGGCCAAGGCGCTGGCGGACGTGCCCATGCTGGCGCGCACCCATGGGCAGACGGCCAGCCCCACCACGGTGGGCAAGGAGGTGGCCAATGTCGTGGCCCGCCTGGCGGCGGCCCGCGAGCGGGTCGCCGCGGTGAAGGTGCTGGCCAAGATGAATGGCGCGGTCGGCAACTACAACGCCCACCTGTCGGCCTATCCCGATTTCGACTGGGAGGGATTCAGCCGCGGCGTGATCGAGAACCAGCTCGGCCTGACCTTCAACCCGTACACCATCCAGATCGAGCCGCATGACTACATGGCCGGCAGGGTGGCGATGATCTCGTCGAGCC
>CAZBOF010000053.1:0-26759 GCA_964493285.1 uncultured Rhizobacter sp.
GTACTTCTGGTCGATGCCCAGCACCGAGGCCATCACGACGCTGGCGCAATCCGTCAGGGGAATGAAGCCGATCCTGACTTCCTTCTTCTCCGGCGCATCCGAGCCCGCGGCCCACGCGCCGCGCGTGCCCAGGCCAGCGAACAAGGCGGCCGTGCCCACGGCGCCTGCCTTGCGGATGAAGTCTCGGCGAGCCGGCGCCGGTGTGGAGGATGCGTTTGAAGTCATGGGGAATCCTGAGACGTCGAGAAGGGCTGAAAAGCAAAAACGGCGGCCATTCCTCATCCGTGCAGTGCACGGTTCGAAATGGACGCCGTTGTCCAGAGTGGCCGGGGCCGCAAGCCGGGACCGTCGTTGGCCCCTGCTTGCCAAGGCATATGCAGCTTGCGTGCCAAGTGGCCGTCGCCGCCGGGGATGGCGGTGCACGAGGCGCGGCGGCGGGGCTGCGGCGCCTGCCGCCAGCATGGGTGATCGTTTCTGGTGCACCGCAGCAGCGCAAGGCACAAGAGTTGTGCAGTGCAGCGTGCGAGTTCAGAGGTAGTCGGCCATCGCCAGGACCGACTGCGCCACGTCGGCGAGGCGCCGGTTCTGGTTCATCGCGGTCTGGCGCAGCATCTTGTGGGCTTCCATCTCGTCCACCTTGCGTGCCGCCATCAACAGGCCCTTGGCGCGTTCGATCAGCTTGCGCTCTTGCAGCGAGGCGCGCGTGGTCTCCAGTTCGTCGTTCATCTCCTGGAGTCGGCGCGACTGGTCTTGCACCATGGCCAGGATGGAGCGGTCGAGCTGGGGGCCGTAGCCGATGGGTGCCCGTGGGCCGCCCGGGCCGGGCCCGATCGACAGGCTGGCCACGATGGCCTGCTGATCGCGCAACTCTGCGCGGGCCTGCGCAATGCGCGCTTCGCACAGCGTGCGCAGCCCCGCGGCCAGGTGCTCTTCCATCTCGCGCATCCGGTCGATGCGCTGCGTGCAGCGGTCGTACCAGACCTGGCTCAGGGCGGAGTCCAGGCGCCCGTCGGACTTGAGCGCGCAGCCGATGCGGCGCAGTCGCTCCAGCTCCACCAGCGGGCTTGCCCGTTCCGTGGCCTGCCAGGCGTCGCGCACCGCCTCGTCCGAGAAGGCCATCGCCACTTCGAAGCAGCGTTCCTGGGATTCGATCAGGTGCAGCCATTGCTGCTGGCGCGCGCCATCGGTGTGCCCCGAGGCGAAACAGCCGCCGCCGAAGGCGCGCTCCTGGCCGGAGAACTCCTTGCCTTGCATGAAGTTGAACATTGCCACCAGCGCGCGCGAGATGTCGGGGTCGGTGGCGCTGTCGGCGGCCTCGAACACCACCGCCAGCAGGCCTGCCACGAGCCGGACGAAGGTGGCCGTCGATTCGTCCTGGGTCAGTGATTGCGCGGCGATCCGGGTGCGCAGTTCGGGCAGGGCATCGAGCGCATGCAGCACCACGGCAATGCGGCTGAACAGCCGCGACCCGTTGCGCACGCGTTCGGCGTTGGTGTCCATTGCATCGAAATGGCTGCGCACCAGCGCCGACACCTGGTCGCACTCGATGCATTGGGCTTCGCGCTGCGCGGCAAAGCGCGCGCCGCGCGAGCCGAGGAAGACGTTCGACATGCCCCGCTCGCGCTGCAAGGCGTGCACCAGGCGGCCGATGGCCTCGACCAGCTGGCTTGTCAATGCCAGTTGTTCAAGTTCGCCGATTTCGCACTGGCGGGCTGCGATCAAGTAACTGAGGCCGGATTTCATGGTGCTGTGAAGGCTTTCAGCAACATCCATGCCGTGCTTGCGGCGGCGTTGTCACAGCGCCGTCGCTTGCCGTGCGCACCATCGGCGACACGATGCGACGCGACCTGCTGCCCCCTGTCTCAACCTTGCCGCCACCGGGCGGCAGGCCCTGGCGACTGCGTACCGTGTGGATATCCGACCTGCACCTGGGCACGCCCGGCTGCCAGGCCGACGCCCTGCTGGCGTTCTTGCGCCGCGTTGAATGCGACACCTTGTACCTGGTGGGCGACATCGTCGACGGCTGGCAACTGCGCCGGCACTGGTACTGGCCGCAAGCCCACAACGACGTGGTGCAAAAGCTCCTGCGCAAGGCCCGCAAGGGCACGCGCGTGGTCTTCGTGCCGGGCAACCATGACGAGTTCGCCCGCAAATACCTGGGGCACAACTTCGGCGGCATCGAGGTTGTTGACGACCCGATCCACGTCACCGCCGACGGGCGCCGCCTCTGGGTCACGCACGGTGACCTGTTCGACGGCGTGATCCAATGCGCGAAGTGGCTGGCCCATGCCGGTGACCAGGCCTACGAACTCACGCTGCGCTTGAACCGGCACCTCAACACGGCACGCGCGCGGCTCGGCCTGCCGTACTGGAGCCTGTCCCGCTACCTGAAGCTCAAGGTCAAGCGCGCGGTCAGTTATGTGGGGGATTTTGAAACGGCCGTGGCCCGCGAAGCCCGGGCGCGCGGCGTGCACGGCGTGGTCTGCGGCCACATCCACCATGCCGAGATGCGCATGATCGACGGCGTGCTGTATTGCAACGACGGCGACTGGGTGGAAAGCCTCACCGCCTTGGTCGAGCACACCGATGGGCGGCTGGAGATCGTGGATGCGTCGCGCGAACGGGTGCCCGTGGCCGCTGCGGCGCCGTCAGCGGAAACGGGTGCCTGGCCCTGAGCGATGCGGGTGTTCGCGCTGCGGCCCTCCCGGGCCGTGCGAACTCACTTCCAGTTGCGGGCCTGCTCGACGATCTTGGCGCGGTCGAAGTTGTTGGCTTCGCGCACCATGCTCGGGTCCCAGACATTCGAGATGGGGACCGGTGCCTTCATCTGCGCGCCGGCCACCAGCAGGTTCATGTAGCCCTCGATCTGGGTGTTCGTCGCGTTGCCGAACAAGTTGTCGGGCATGTCCAGGTTCTTCAACCGGGCCTGCAACGGCATCAGGCTGCGCCGCATGGCTTCCTCTTCAGACACACCGCGCGGCTTGGTCGCCGGGTAGTGCTTCCAATGGATGCGCACCGCCGCCTCGGGGTTCGTCTGGGCGAAGAGAATGGCCTTGGCCACGCCGCGCGCGAGGCCGATCAGCATGGTGCGGTTCTTGTCGATGTCTTCCTGGCGCACGATCAACCCGGCATTGAAGCCGACCTTGTCGCGGTCCACGAAGTCGCTCTTCAGTTCACGCAGCTTCACGCCTTCGGCTTCGATGCCCGCATACAGCCCGTCGAACAGTGCCAGGGCATCCACACGGTTGGTGTTGAGCGCGTGCGCGGCTTCCGGGCCTTCGCCCACAGCCACGAAGGTCAGACTGGCCGGGTCGCCGCCGGCTTGCTGCACCAGCGCGCGCATCAGAGGGACCTGGCTGTTGGCCAGGCTTTGCACGCCAATGGTCTTTCCTTTGAGATCGCCGATCGTCTGCAGGCTGCTCTTGGCCAGCACGTTGGGCATGCTGTGGAATGCGCTGGTGTGGATGAAGTAGGTCTTCAATCCGACGTTCGGAAACTTCTCCAACATGGAGAACAACGCCGAATGGGTGCCCGGCACCATGTCGACCTTCTTCGCCTGCAACGCCTGCAGGGCGACGTTGGCGCCCGGCAGGCCGACCACCTCGACATCCAGGCCTTCGTCCTTCCAGTACAGCTCGCTCGGAATCGAGCTGAAATAGGCCGTCAGCGTCTGCATGGTGGTGACTGCCGCGCCCACGACGACCTTGGTTCTTGCTGGTTGGGCGGGGGCGGTCTGCGCGTTGGAAAGGGTCGGGATCAGAAGACCGGCGACCATCGCAAAGATACTCAGAGCTTGTCTCATGGTTTGTTCTCGTCCGTGTCGATTGTTCGGATGCGGCGTGCTGTTCGGATCGGCGATCAGCCGTCGCGCAGGAGGTCGACCTTGTAGGCGGTCGCGACTTTCTGCACCAGTTCTTTCGGCGGTGCTTCGTACAGCAGGTGGCGGCTGACGCAGGTGCCGGTCAGCTTGTGCATCGCCACGGCGGTCTCTGCGCTCTTGGCGAGCAGGGTGTAGGTGTCGAGCAGCGGCACGCCGTCGATCTGGAACACGCCGCGCTGGGCCATCAGTGCGCCGGGCGGCCCGGGTGCGATGAGAACCTCCGCGCCTTGATCGATCGCCTTGCGGGCGACCTTGCGCACTTCGGCCTCCACGGCAGCGGCGAGCGAGTCGCTGTGGAAGGCATCCTCCTGGCTGCGCACGTCATCGAAGAAGAGCGGTTCGACTGCGGCCAGGCGATCGCGCAGTCCGTAGCTGATGGGCATCTCGCGGTAGCGCGCCACCATCTTGCGGTTGGGCACCAGCAGGCCGAATCGCTCGCCCATCGTGCACGCGGTGAAGCAGTTCACTTCCATGAACGACAGCACCGGGATGTCGAGCATTTCGCGCAGCTCGACCAGCGCCGGGTCGAGCGAGTTGGCGATGACGAAGGCGTCATAGCCGCCGTCGCGCCGGATGCGCAGGCCGTTGTCGATGACTTCGCGCAGGTCGTACTGCCAGAACAGGCGGTACTGGTCGCCGAGCACCCCCTGGGTGGTGCCGCGCACCTCGACGGTGGTGCCCGGGGCCGCCGCGCGATTGACCAGCTTTTGCGTGGCCGCGATGAAATTCTTCATGCCGGTTTCGGAAGACAGCAACTGATACCAAAGCTTCACGGAACTCTCCTTGCAGGATGGGTTGAGGGGTCAGGGTCTAGGCAGACAACTGGCTGATGTCTTGCGCCCAGAATGCGATTCGCTTCTCCAGGAATTTCATGAGGCCATGCAGCACGACACCCACGATCATCAGAAGCAGCAGGCATGCGTACACGGTAGGAATGTCGAAGCCGGCCTTCGCTTGCAGCATCACGTAGCCGATGCCCGAGTTCGTTCCGACGAACTCGGCGACCACGGTGCCGATGAGCGCGAAGATGATCCCGATGTGCAAGCCCGCAAACACGTAGGGCAGGGCATGCGGCATCCGCAGGCGGACGAAGAGCTGGAACCGCGAGGCGCCGAACGAGCGCATCAGCTCAAGATGGTCCCGGTCGCGCAGCTTCAGGCCATGGAGCGCATTCATGAGAATGGGGAAGAAGCACGCGGTGACGACGATGACGGTTTTCGAGAGTTCGCCGAATCCGAACCAGATGACGATCAGCGGTGCAATGGCCACCTTGGGCATGCTTTGCAGCGCCACGAAGAACGGGGTCAGTACACGTTCCAGCGTGGGAATGCTCACCAGCACGCCGGCGATCAGGATCGCGAGCGAGCCGGCAATGAAAAAGCCCATGAAGATCGACGAAACCGTCGACATCACATGGGGCCCCAGGAAGCCCGAAGAGAAGCCGTCTTCGAGGACGGCCCACACGCTGCTCGGCGTGGGCATCACCAGCGGCGAGATCAACTCCTTGCGCCCGGCGAACTCCGCCGCGGCGATCAAGGTGATGAGCAGCAATGCGGAGGCGAGGTACTCATAAGGCCGACGGCTGGTGGCCTGATTCGGTGTGTCGGCGGACGGCTTGCGTGGCAGTGCGAGGTCGGTCATGGCTTGGCCTCTCCGGTGGGTGCGCTTTGCTCCAGCAGGCGCCGGATCTGGGCGACGGTCTGCTGGAACTCGGGGTCGGCCTTGTCCGCCAAGGTCCGCGGGCGCGGGATGTTGACCTCCAGCGTCGAGATGAGCCGGCCTGGGCCGCGCGTGAAGACGAAGATGCGATCCGACAGCAGCACCGCTTCTTCGATGTCATGCGTGACGAACAGGACGGTCTTCGCCTGTTCGAGGCTGATGCGTTGCAGCTCCATGTTCAGCTGCTCGCGGGTCATCGCGTCCAGGGCGCCGAACGGCTCGTCCATGAAGAGGATTTCGGGATCGTGCAGGAGGGCGCGTGCGATCGAAACGCGCTGCTGCATGCCGCCCGACAGCTGGTTGGGGTAGCGGTCGGCGGCTTGGCCGAGATGGACCATGTTCAGAAGCGCCGTGGCCCGCTTTCGCGCCCCGGCAGCCGGCATGTGGAGGAGGTCGGCGCCCAGCATCACATTCGCCAGCACATTGCGCCACGGCAGCAGGGCGGCTGCCTGGAAGACGAATCCGTAGTTGCCGGGCTGGATGGGATGCGCGGTCTGCTTGAAATCAATCTGCCCGGCGCTTGGCTTGAGCAGGCCCGCGCACATCTTGAGCAGGGTGGTCTTGCCGCAGCCGCTGGGCCCGACAAAGCTCACGAACTCCCCGGCGCGAATGCTTTCCGTGACGGGCAGCAGTGCAGGGGACGGCACGGCGCCGCCGTTGGCGTAGGTCTTGCCCGCGGCGGAGATCGTCAGAATCTTCTCGGTGCTGGCGGCGATGCGAGGTTGCCGCTCGGCTGCGTGTGTCATGGTGGCTGTGTTCATGTGTATAAAACAAACGTTCGTTTTAATCAATCTAGGGCGGGATGCGCACTGCGTCAAGCCGCGTTTGCGAGAGAACGGGAAATCCCTGGGGCGGGTTGTCCGCCATGCCACCCAGGGCTTGCCAGCCGAGCTGGCGGGCGATCAGGTCGGTGCCGTATTCGGGTTGCGCGGCCGCTGCGTCATCTCAGGCTTCGGCACACGAAAGGGCTGGTGGCGGGTGTCAGCCGCGGTCGAACCCGCCGTCGACCAGGAAGACGGCGCCGGTGGTGTAGCTTGCGGCATCGGAGGCCGCGAAGAGAATCGTGTTGGCCACCTCGTCGAGCGTCGCCCAGCGGCGGTTGGGGAGACGGATGCGTCCGCCCCACTGGTATTGCAGCTCTTCCGCCGAGCGGCTGTCGTTGGGCATCAGCTTCTGCCATCGGTCGAAGCGCTCCGGCGCGTTGACGAAGCCTGGCGCAATGCAGTTCACCCGGATGTTGTGCTTGCCGACTTCGGCGGCGAGGGCCTTGGTGAAGCGGATCTCGGCCGCCTTGGCCGGGCCGGTGCAGGTGGAGTAGAAGGGCTCGTCCAGGATCTGCATGCCCGAGCCGCCGGTCATGTTCACGATCACGCCCGATTGCTGCGCGATCATCATCTTCACGAAGCGCTGCGACACCCGGAACTGCGAGAAGAAGTTCATCGCCATGCCGGTGGTCAGCTCTTCGTCCGTCACCTCCACGAACGGCTTGTAGATGCCGGTGCCGGCGTTGTTGACGAGAACGTCGATGCGTCCGTAACGCTCTTGCACCATGTCGCGCAGCTTGTCGATGTCATCGACCCGCGTGACATCGACGATGCCGGTGCCCACTGGGCGGCCGGTCGCCTCTCGGATCTCGGCCGCCGCTTGTTCGAGCACGTCGGCCCGCCGGGCGCAGATGAAGACGTTGGCGCCTTCTTCGGCGAATCGCCGCGCGGTGGCCAAGCCGATGCCGCTGCTGCCGCCGGTGATGACGACCACCTTGTCCGTGAAACCGAGATCCATGTGCTGCTCCGTTGAGGTTCAGGCGTGCCGCGCGGGCCGATAGGTGTCGAGGTCGTTGCGCTCCAGGAACTCCAGCAGGTTGCCTTCGGGGTCCTCGGCGAACATCAGCTTCACCACGCCCGGTCGGAAGTCGAGAGGCTTCGCACCCGTTCTAATGCGCGCGCCCGACTGCGCAAGCCTCGCGTGCAGTCTGGCGATGTTGGGCACGATGAAGGTCAGGTACCCGATGCCGTGTCGTTGAAGCACCTGCTCGACCGGCGGTTGCGGTTGCGGCGGATCTCTCGGCGCCGCCAGCTTGAGTCGGTCGCCTCCGTCGGTTTCGAGGCGGGCGATGCGAAAGCCGCCATCGCACAGTCCGGCCTGCGACGATTGCTCGGGTGTCATGTCGACGATGGAGAACACCTGCATGCCGAGCACATCGCGGTAGAAGCCGAGCATGCGTTCGAGGTCGCGCACGACGATCGCGGGTTCGAATGGGGCAGTGACTTTCATTCCTCGGCCTTGCCGATGACATCGAGCGTGTAGCCGCTGCGGATGAGTTCGGTGATGAGTCCGCCGACCGGACGCGTGTCCACGTAGACGGCCGAGCCCGTGCCGTCGGCCTTTTCCAGGATCACCGGGAAGCCCGCGGCCTCGAAGGCTTTCACGGCGCCTACCAAGTCGTCGACCTGGTAGGCCACGTGCTGAACGCCTTCGCCGCGATCCCTGAGGAACTCGCTGTGGATGCGGTGATTGCCATCGACCAGCTGGATGATCTCCACATCCAGGCCCTCGCCGATCTTGCCGACGGCCATGCGCAGGCTGTAAGTGGTGACCTCGCCAAAGACGCGTGCCGTGTTCTGGTAGGCATAGCGCTTGAACGGGCCGCTGTAGAGCCGCGCGTACTGGCTCAAGGCGACATCCAGATCGCGCACGATCACGGAGATGTGATCGATGCGCGCGTTCTTCAGCAGGGGTGCCAATGCGGCATTGGCAGCGTTGGATGGGGCCGGGTCAGTCGCCATGCTGTGTCCCTTCGGTGAAGAACTCCGTGCCGTCGTAGAACAAGTTCGGCTTGTTGAAGATCGACAGGAATGTAGAGCCGCCCGGCGATTTGGCGATGTGGCGGTTGCCGCCCGGGCGCCAGACGAAGTCGCCGGGGCCGACGACACCTTCGTCGTCTTCGAGCGTGCCCTCCAGCATGTAGGTCATCTCGATGTCCTGGTGCTTGTGGAAGGGCACCACCGCACCGGGCGACATCTTGAACAGGATGGCGGAACGCCCGTCGTCGTCGCTGTACAGAATCTTCATCTCGATGCCGGGAAACGAAGTTTCTTTCCAGGGCATCTCGTTCACGTGGAGGTATGTCGACCGGAGTTCAGGCGGATTCATTGCGCGTCATCAGAGTGGGTGAAGGAAGGCAGGCGGCAGCGTGGCCGCAGACGTGACATCGAACGGGCGATCACCCGAGAGGGAAGGCAGGCCGGCGCGGGTTTGGCCGACGAGGCCGAGGTCGATTTCTGCGACCAACACCTCGGGTGCGGGGCCGGCCTGCGCGACGATGCGGCCCATCGGGTCGACGATCATCGATCGGCCATGCGTCGAGAAGCCGCCGGGATGGTCGCCGCAGGTGGCCGGGGCGACGACGAAGCAGCCGGTCTCGATGGCCCGTGCCTGCAAGAGAACCTGCCAGTGCAGAGGCCCCGTCTCGGCGGCGAAAGCGGCGGGAACCAGAAGCAGCTCCGCGCCCGATTGGGCCAGCGCGCGGAACAGCTGCGGAAACCGCAGGTCGTAGCAAATGCTCAGGCCGAGCGTGGCCGACGGTGTCTTGACGACCACGGCGCGCTCGCCGGGCCGATAGGCGTTCGATTCGGCCACGCTGCGGCCGCCGGGCAAGTGGGCGTCGAACATGTGGATCTTGTCGTACCGCGCTTCGATCTGCCCCTGCGGGCCCAGCACGAAACTGCGGTTCGACAGGCGGGTTTCGTTCGCATCGCGAACCGTCAGGCTGCCCACCACGATCCGGCATGACAGCTCCGCGGCGAGCGCTTTGAATTCGGCGAGGGCCGGGTGGTCTTCTTCCGCGGCGGCATGGGCTGCCATGGTTCGGCCGCTGCGGTCCAGGAACGCGGCGAATTCGGGGAAGGCGATCAGCTCGGCGCCTTGCGCCCTGGCTTGCAGTGCGCCGGTGCGTGCGGCTGCGAGGTTGTCCGGCATGACATTGCCGGGGCAGAGCTGGATGCACGCAACCTGCAATCGTTTCATGGCGTCAACGCGGCGCCAGACCGAGTGTGGCGCGCGCCTGCGCGGCCGTGGCGGGCTGCTTGCCGAGCAGCGCGAGCAGCTTGACAGCTTTCTCCACAAGTTGTGCATTGGAGGTGGCCTGTACGCCGGGCTCGATGTACAGGTTGTCTTCCAGGCCGACCCGCACGTGCCCGCCGAGCAAGGCGGCCTGCGCCACCATCGGGAACTCGTGCCGCCCGATGCCGAAGGCCGCCCACCTGGAGCCGTGTGGCATCAGGCGCTGCATCAACGCCATGGTTTCGGTGGTGGCGGGCGCCCCCCAGGGAATGCCCAGCGCCAACTGAAAGAACGCGGGGCTGCCGAGAACGCCGTCGGCGATCAGCTTGTTGGCCAACGCGATGTGGCCGGTGTCGAAGATCTCGAGTTCGGGTTTCGCACCCGATTCGCGGATGCCGTCGGCGATCACGCGGATCTGAGCCGGCGTGTTGATCAGCGCGCCGCTGCCGAAGTTCACCGTGCCCATGTCGAGGCTGCACAGCTCCGGCTTCAGCTCGACGATGTGGCGCACGCGCTCTGCGGCAGGCGCCACGTTGGAACCCGCGGCGGCCGTGTTCTTCTGGGTGATGTCGGGCACGAAGCGGGCGCCCGGTCCGGTCGACAAGTTGATGATCACGTCGACGTTGCTGGCGCGTATGCGGTCCACGACCTCGGCGTAGAGCGCCAACGCCATGCTGGGCTTGCCGGTCTCGGGGTCGCGCACATGGATGTGCGTGATGGCCGCGCCGGCCTTGGCGGCTTCGATGCACGCGTTGGCGATCTGCTCCGGCGTGACGGGAACCTGCGGATAGCGGTGCGTGTTGTCGTCGCCGCCCGTCACGGCGCAGGTCAGGATGATTGGGTTGTCGATGGAAGCTGCCATGGATTTGTTTTATACAAACGTTCGTTTTGTTGCAATGCAAAGCGAGGCCGGAGGTGCAGATCCGGGGCACTCAGGCGCTGAACGCGCCGAGACAGAACTCAGTGACTTCGCCGATGGCGTCTTCCACGTCCCAATGAAGCGCTTCCTTGGACTTCAGGCCTTCGGGCAGGCTGAGGATGCGCTGGGGCCCCGCCATCGCGTAGATGAGCGCGCCCACCATCAGGTTGTAGCGCCACAGCACCACCTTGAGCTTGAGATGCGGGAGCAACTCCTGGAGCGTGGAGATGAATTGCGTTCTGACTTCGCCGTAGTAGGCCTTGAGAAACACATCGTCGCCCGGCATCGATAGCACGCGGCTCAGAAACCGCATCATCACCAGGCCGCGGGCACCGTGGGATGTCGAATCGCCGAGCGCCAGCGGGGGCCGGATGAAGGCTTCGATCACGGCCCGCAGTCGTGCCTGTTTCGACTTCCTCCCGGCGAGGGCCTCTGCCAGAAGCTCGATCCGCCGCTTGTTCACCGGCACGACGCGCCGGGCGAACAGCGCCTCCAGAAGGCGCTCCTTCGAGCCGAAGTGGTAGTTCACGGCCGCGATGTTGACGCCGGCCTCCGCCGCGATGTCCCGGATGGAGACACCCACGAACCCTTGCTCTGCAAACAGCAGTTCCGACGCATCCAGGATGATGGATTTCTTCTTGTCCAGGGGTTCGGTGACTGCGTTCAGCGGCATAGGTGGCGTGATCATTTGAGTCGGAGTCGAGCGCCATTGTCATCGAAACCGCCATCACTTCTTTCCCGCGGCATCGGCCCGGCCGGCGCTGAGAACCGGGCCCCATCGCCGCACTTCGCGCGCGACATGTTCCGACAGCTCGGCCGGCGTGGACCCGACCACCACGGCGCCGGCCTGCTCCAGCTTGGCGCGCGTGTTCGGTTCGGCGAGTGCTTGCACGGTGGCGCGGTAGACGCGATCGACGATATCGGGACGGGTGCCGGCCGGCAGGAAGAAGCCGAACCAGGTCGAAAAATCGAAACCGGGAAGCCCGCTCTCTGCGATGGTCGGCCAGCTGGCGAAGGCCGGTGCGCGCACGCCGCTGGTGACCCCAAGCGCTCGGACGGCACCCGCCGTGACGTGCGGCGACACCGATGAGATCACGTCGAACATCACGTCGATGCGTCCCGCGCGCAGGTCGATCAGGGCGGGCGCGCTGCCGCGGTAGGGAACGTGCGTCAACTCGATGCCCGCCTCGCGCTGGAACAGCTGCGCCGCCAGATAGAGCGACGAGCCGCTGCCCGACGAGGCGAACGTCAGTTTGCCCGGGCTGGCCTTGGCCAGGGCGATGAACTCCTCCACCGTCTTGGCGGGGGAGTTCGCCGGCACCACCATCAGATTGGGCACGCGGCAAAGAAGCGAGACCGGTGCGAAATCTTTGTCGGGGTTGTACTTGAGGTTGTCGAACAGGAATCGATTGATCGCGAACCCGATCGATGCGAGCAGCAAGGTGTAGCCGCTGGGCTCGGCGCGGGCGACGTACTCGATGCCGATGTTGGAGCCGGCGCCGTCCTTGTTTTCGACCACCAGGGTTCCCAGGTGGTTGCGCATCTCTTCCGCGATGGTGCGTGCAATGAGGTCGGTGCCGCCGCCGGCGGAGAAGGGCACGATGATCTGGATGGGTTTGGTGGGCCACGCTTGCGCAACGGCGGCTTGGATGCCGGAAAGAAAGAGTCCGGTTGCAGCGAGCATTTCACGACGCTTGAGCATGTCTTCCCCTTGCCGCAGCGGCCATTGGCAGGTGCTGCGAAACAGTTGCTGTGGCGTGCCGGCCCGCGAGCCGGCACATGGACGGGCGCTGGATCAGGCGGGGGCCTTCACCGTCGGGTAGATGTTGTCGCCGTAGTACTTCCTCAGCTCGAGGATCTGGTCGGCGGAGGGCACCGCATAGCTGCGGCTCTTGCTGATGAACCGGCCGGTCAGCCGCTGGATCTTGACGGCCATCTCGCCGAGCTTCACCAGATTGGTGATGCCGTTGAGGATGGGAACGCCGGTGTGCGTTTGATGCAGGTCCCAATGCGCCAGAAGCGCCATGACCACGCCGCCCGCTGCAATGACCACCTCGGCGCCTTGCGCCACGTTGGCGTCGGCGGCTTTCATGAACTGCTCGGTGATCCGGGCGCGGGCGCCGGGGTCGTCGAAGCCATCGTCCAGGTCCAGGATGCGGTCCAGGCTCATCTGGTTGTTTCCTGCGAGGCGGCTCTGCAGGCCATAGCGGGCGACGTTCTCCACGATGCGCGGCGTGTACTTGTCGTTGATCGTGACGAACGAGAAGCGCCCGCCCATGATGTTGGCAATGTGGGTCGCCGATTCGCACAGGCCCAGCACGGGAATGTTGGCGATCTCCCTGGCCTCGCGCAGCCCCGGCTCGCCGATGTTGCCGATCAGGAAGGCGTCGAACCCGCGCTTCATGGCGGTTTGCACGTTCTCCAGCACTTCGGCGGTTTCGAGAAACTCCAGATAGCGGAACTGATCGCCGATGCCGCCGATCTTGGTGACACCATGGATCTCGATGTAGGTGTCCGGGTCTTTGCAGGCATTGACGATGCCCGGCAGCACGCGTGCGTAGGCACCCCAGGTGTCTTGGCGGGTCATGCTCTGGTACCACAGCTTCATTCTTGTCTCCTGGCTCTTGGGGGAAGGGGTGAAGCGCTTGGATGGAAGCGATTAGACAGTCGTTTAAATCAAACGTTCGTTTGCATTTCAATGTAGGTTTGGCGATGGGGCGTGTCAAGGTGTTTTGTGCCCGCCGCGGCCTGGGGCAAACCCGCTGGGGGTTTCGCCTAGGGTGCCGGGGGCGTGATGTGCGGGCCGCAGTCGTGCGGTGATCGCACCCCCTGTGAAAGCGGTGCGCGTTCAGCGCCGCCATGCATGGCGGCGTGATGCGGCTCCATCATGCGCTGACGCTCGCGCGTGCGCGTACCCTTCAGGAAGGCCTCAGGGTACGTCGTTCAGATCGGTCGCATCCAGATGCCTGATCAATGCGGCGCGGCGTTCGGCTTCGAGGGGCTTCCCGTGCGCGGGCGTGACGCGGGTCAGGAACTCGATCACCGCCTTGCCGAAGGCGTCGTTGCGGTCTCCCGCGACCATGTGGCCGGCCGACGTGATGTTCACGTACTCGCTGTCGGGTGCCATCTCCAGGAAGCTGCGCACGCCATCGTCCGTCAGGATGTCCGACTTGCCGCCCTTGACCAAAAGCGTCGGCGCAGTGAGTGCGCGGGCGCAGGCTTCGAGCCGGGCCTGGCGCTGTTCCAGGTCTCGGTGCCCCAGGAGGAAGCGGGGATCCCAGTGCCAGTGGTAGCGGCCGTCGGCACCCAGGCGCACGTTCTTCGCCAGCCCTTGCAGATGCGACGGCCGTTCGCGGTGCGGCTGGTAGCTGGCGATCGCGTCTGCCACCTCTTCGAGCGAGGCGAATCCATCGGGGTTGCGCCGCATGAACGCCTGGATGTTGGCAACGCCTTCCGGCGCGATGCGTGGTGCGATGTCGACCAGCACCAGCGCCATGGCGTCGACCACGTGTTCTCCCGCTGCGACGAGACTGGTCCCGCCGCCCATCGAGGCGCCCACCAGCGCGCATGGGCGGTCGCCCAGCGCACCGAGCACGCAGCGCAGGTCTTGCACCATGATGTCCTGGCCGTAGGCGCCGTCTTCTGCCCAGTCGGAGTCTCCATGCCCGCGTGCATCGAACGCGACGGCGTAGTAGCCGGCGTCGCGCAGCACCTGTCCGGTGCCTTTCCATGCGTGCCGCGTCTGGCCGCCTCCATGCTGAAGCACCACGAGCGGATTGTCGGGCGAGCCCCAGGAGTCGCCGGCGAGTTGAACACCTCGGGCGCCTGGCCAGCGGTGCATGGGTTCGGGGGTGCCGGGAAGACGCTCGCCTGCGCTCATGTTGTCGGGTCTCCGGGAAGTGTCAAGGACTGCATCCGCCCAAGGATACCGGGCATCGGTTGCGCGCGTGTGCGGTCGTGCGGCATGGCGCGAACCCGTCGGGGTGAAGTGATTGGCCTGCGCTGCACAGGGTTTGTTGCACCGCAGTAGACTGGTTCGCATCGAGCCTTCGGCTGCCGGCGATGCGCGCCGCAAGTCTTGGCTTTCATGCAACTTCCAAGCAGTACATGTCGCAATCCGCCCTGGCTCTTTTCACCCTTCGCCGCACCCAATACGCCCTCGGAAAGAAACTGCCGATCCCTGAGAACGAGGTAGAAGCCTTGATCCGCCAGGCCGTGCGATGGGCGCCCTCGTCGTTCAATTCACAGAGTTCGCGGGCCGTCATCCTGTTTGGTGCGGCAAGCGAGAAGCTGTGGCACCTCACCAAGGAAACGCTGCGCCCTCTGGTTCCCGCCGAGGGGTTTGCATCGACGGACGCGAAGATGGATGCGTTTGCTGCCGGTGCCGGAACGGTGCTTTTCTACGAAGACCAGGAGGTCGTCAAAGGCCTCCAGGAAAAGTTTCCTCTTTACGCCGCCAACTTTCCGGTGTTCTCGGAGCACTCGGCCGGCATGGCCCAGTTCGCAGTGTGGACCGCGCTGGCCGAAGCCGGCATCGGCGCGAGCTTGCAGCACTACCATCCTCTGATCGACGCGGAAGTGGCCCGCACCTGGGACATCCCGGCCTCGTGGCTGCTGCGCGCGCAAATGCCGTTTGGCTCGAACGAGAAGCCGATTGCGGACAAGACCTTCATCGCCGACGAGGTGCGCTTCAAGACGTTTCGCTGACCTGCCGCGCAGCCCCCTGGGGCTTCGTGCCCCGGCGACCATGGCAGGCCAGGCGCCCCGGTGATTCACCTCGCGAGGCTGTGGGACACGGGGCGCGCAGGTCAGGCGGCCGGGCCGGGCACGAACACGTCGCAGTAGAACCGGCTGCCCTGCAAGCCCTTGCTTGCGCAGGCAGCCCTCACGGCGTTCACCATGGGTGGCGAGCCGCAGCAGTAGACGTCGTGGTTCGACAGATCGTTGAAATGCGACGCCAAGGCGATGTCGGCGCGTGCGCAGATCGCGCCCAGCTCCCGCGCGTCGGCGCCGTGTTCCACCACGGGAATGAATTCGAAGGCACTCCACTGCTTGCGCCAGTTGTCCACGGCCGGCAGCAGGTAGAGGCCGGTCTTGTCCCGCGCGGCCCACATCAAGGTGATCGGGCGGATGTCGGCTTTCTTGGCGAGATCGTCCAGCAAGGACTTGATCGGCGCGAACCCGGTGCCCGCGGCGATGCACAGCAGGGGGGATGGCGCCGCGGCTTCGGGAAGGACGACATCGCCGAACGGCAGCTCGACCTCCAGCATGTCGCCGACGGCCAGTGTTTGCAGGCGTGCCGTGAACTGGCCGCCTTCGACGTGGCGGACATGGAGTTGAAGGATGTCGCTCTCGTGCGGCGGGTTGGCCATCGAGTAGGCGCGGCGCGAGCCATCCGGCAGAAGCACCTGAAGGTACTGGCCGGCGCGAAAGCGAGCGCGCTTGCCGGCGGGCAGCCGCAGGTGGAGCAGGTGGATGTCGGGCGCGGCCTTCATGCTGCGCACCACTTTCACGAGGAAAGTCTTGCGCGCATCGGGGTCCACACGCCGCCACGTCAAGGGCCGGATGGTCAGGTCGCTGCGGGGCATGCATTGGCAGAACAGCTGCTGATCGAGGCCGAGCGGCATGGGCGGTGGCGCATGGGTGATGTCGCCACTCGCGATGGACCCTGCGCAACTGCCGCAGACTCCTTTGCGGCAGGAGTAGGGGATGTCGATGGCGGCGCTCAAGGCGGCATCGAGAATGGTTTGATTCGCTCGGCAGGGAAAGCGGACGTCCGTGCCGGCGATCCTGATTTCGTAGTTCATGCCGACGTGTCCGTGGGGAGGTTGGCGAGGAGACGAATGCTTCGCAACAATGCATCGGGCCGGGCGACGCCGGCGCCTGCAATGTCCATGGCACTGCCGTGGCCCGTGGTGGCCAGCACCACGCCGGAGCCGACCGACAGGGCACTTGCACCCTGGGGCGCGGCCATCTTCACGGGGATGTGGCCCTGGTCATGGAGCATCGCGACGTACAGGTCGTGCCGCCGGTCCGCAAGCAACACGTCTGCGCCTACGGGGCCGTCCACAGGCAGGCCATCGCGCCTCAGTCGCTCGGCGGCGGGGACGACATGCACCAGGTCTTCCTGCCCCCAGAGGCCGCCTTCCGACGCGTGAGGGTTGATGCCGAAGAGCGCGATGCGAGGTCGGGAGACACCCAGCATCTCGCAAGCCCGCACGCCTGCCTTGGCCGCTCGGTACACGGTCTCCGCGCGAATCCGCGAGACGGCCTGCACCACGCTTTCATGCAAGGTCACATGCACGATGCGCAGGTCGCCGGCGACCAGCATGAGAAAGACGGAATCCTCGGGTTGCCGGCAGACCTTCGCCACCAGCGTGGGGTAGCCCCGGAACGCCACACCGGCCTGCGCAATGGCGGTTTCGTTGTGCGGTGCTGCGACCACGGCGTCGCACTCCCCCCGCAGGCAGGCTTCGATCGCGGCCGTGGCTGAAGCCACGGCGCTCTCGCCCGCACGCGGGTCCACGCGCCCGGCTTGCATCGATCCGCTGGCCAGATCCGCGGATGCCCGCACCGCCACGCCGGCCAGGAGGTGGTGCAGCCGCAACGCGACGGCAGTGTGCTCCAGCACATTGCGCGGGCCGAACACGGTGAGATGCACGCGTGGGTCTTCGCGCAGCGCCGCCAGCGCCTTCAGCACGATCTCGGGGCCGATGCCGTTGGGGTCTCCCAGGGCCAGGGCGATGCGACGCGGTATCACAGCGGCAGCACCAGCAAGGTGTCGGTCACGGTGCTGTCGCACACCACGACGCGTTCGGCCAACAGAAGCCGGCGCCCATCCATCGCGAACCGGTCGCGGTACTCGCCGGTGGCGAACACCGTGGTCTCGCCGCCGTGCATGATGCGCGCGACGATGAAGGGTGTGCGCGCCTGCGCCGTCGTTTCTTCCTGCGACTCGAAGTGCGGCATGCCGATGAGATGGCGGTAGCGATGGCGCTCGTAGATGTTCGCTTGCCGAAGGGCGGTGACGCGGTCTTCGAGCATGGCGCGCGAGCTGGCGTACACCATGCCTGCGGCCAAGCCCTCGCGGATGTTGTCGTCGTTCGTGATCCGGTAGTGGCAGGTTTCGGTGAAGAAGTACGGCCAGCGCTCCAGGTCGTCGCCGTCGATCGTTTGCGCATAGGCGGCGTGGAACGCGCACACGTGGAGGAGGTCGATCATCGTCATGCTCCCATGTGCGCGCGCCAGGCCTTCCAGAAGCCGCGCACCGAGGTTTCGGTGGCGCGGCCCTCGCTGATGCCGACGTCGGCGCCTCCCATTTCGACGATGGCGTGTTCGTCGCGGGCGCCCGCGACGCCGCGCTGCACGAAGCCCCCGACCGCGCCATCCTCCATGGAGATGTACCCGGCCGGCCCGACCAAGTTGAGCTGCTTCAATCGCACCGCGCGCTGCTCGGCGGAGTCATCGGTGTAGCCCAGGTAGGTCCAGTTCAGCGTGGTGCGTTCCAAGCCAGCGGGAAGCACCTGGCGAACGGCCAGGCAGTTCTGGATCTGCTGGAGCACGAAGCCGGGGAACACCGACAGGATCTGCAGGGTGACGCCATCGGAGAACTCGGTGAATCCGGCCAGGACGCTGGGGTCCTTGAGTCTGTACCGTGCGTCGTCCGAGCGCAGCCCCTGGTCGCGGTAGGAGGTGTCCGCCGCCTGGGGATCCGCGATGGAGTAGCTGACGTGATTGCCGCCGCTGGCGTCCACGATCACCCCCCCTTTCTGAGACAGGCGGTTCAACTCGAACGTGGTGAAGAAGAGATGGAGCAGGCTGGCGTGATAACTGTCCCGGACGTTCTCCGCGTACAGCTTCCAGTTGTTCGGCAGCGACTGGGTGTAGCGGCCGATGACCTCCACCGGCTTGTGCAGAACGCGCTCGATGCGCTCGCAGATCTCGGGGCCGAGATAGTCTTCGAGCGGCGCGACGTCGTCGCTGAAGCTGCCGAACACGAGTCCGCCCAAGCGCGCGACGTGCAGCTTGCGCGGGCCGTGAGCGTCCTTGCGGAAGGTGGGCGGCATGCCGCCTTTGCCGTTCACGCCGTTCTCGAACGCCACACCGACGAGGTCGCCGGTACGGCTGTAGCGCCAGGCGTGGTAGACGCACTGGAAATCTTTCGCGGTACCCGCCTTGTCGAGCACGAGCAACGCGCCCCGATGGGCACAGCGGTTCTCGAATGCATAGATCTCCCCGTCATCGTCTCGCACGACGACGACGGGCGTGGCGCCGACGAACGTGCTGCGGTAGCTGCCTGGGCCGGGAAGTTCTGCTTCGAGGCAGAGGTAGTTCCATGTCGCACCCTGAAAGATGCGGGATTTTTCTTCCTCTGCGAGGGCGGGGTCGTCGTAGACCGCGTAGGGGATGCGGGTCAGACTCTCCTCGTGCCGGTTCCGCGTGTGATCGTGCATCGATGGCGCCTGGAGTTGGGATGGGGCAAGTCTTGATGCAAGCCGGCGCGATAAGAAGCGAAAATTGCGGGATGCGCAAGAAAGTGGATCTGACGGCCCCATCACCCGCAACGCTCAGCGCCGGGAAGCACCACGTCGCCGCACTGCAGAAAGGCCTGGACGTGCTGACCTGCTTTCATCGCGAGGCCGCCCGGCTCACCCTGAGCGAGGTGGCCCGGCGCACCGGCAGCACCCCGGCCTCGGCCCGGCGCTCATTGCTGACGTTGCGGGCGCTCGGATACCTTGATGGTGATGGCAAGTATTTCTGGATGGCACCGCGCGCGCTGCTCCCGGCGCACGCCTACATCGCATCGCGCCCCGTGCCGCAGTTGGCTCAACCGCATCTCGACGGGCTGGCCGAGCGAACACGCGAATCGGCCACATTGGGGACGTGGCTCGATGACGAGGTGATCGTCGTTGCGCGCGCAACCGCGCGGCGCGGCCTGTCCACCGGCCTGGCCGTGGGCTCGCGCCTGCCGAGCTACTGTTCTTCGCTGGGGCGGGTGCTGCTCGCGTCGCTTCCGGCGAACGAGGTGCGTGCACGCGTGGCGGCCATGCCTCGGGTGGCCATGACGCTGCGCACCGTCTGGCGGGCGGCGGGTGTCGTCGCGCAGGTGGAGCGGTGCCGGGAAGCCGGTTGGGCCGAAAGCGACGGCGAACTGGAGCTGGAGGTCAGGTCGCTGGCCGTGCCCGTTCTGGACCGGGCCGGTGCGGTGGTCGGGGCCATGAGCATGGCGGTGCGCGCGGACCGCATGTCGATGGCCGAGTTTCGCTCGGAGATGCTGCCGGTTCTGCGGAGATCGCGTGATGCTTTGGCGTCCCGGTTGCCCGCGGGTTCGGGCCTGTGAGCCCCGAATTCACTGGGTAGAAGAATCGATATCTCGTAGAATTTCGATGTATGAGCATCCCGCGTTCCTCGCCAGTTTCTGACAAGTCCATGGATGTGGAGATGCTCTCCACGTCGTTGGCGGACCACCTTCGCAAGGCGATCATCCGGGGCGACTTCGCACCGGGTAGCAAACTGCGCATGGAAGAACTCCGGGATTTGTTCGGTGTCAGTCTCAGCCCTTTGCGCGAAGCCTTGTCACGCCTGGTGTCCGATGGCTTCGTGGTGGCCGAGAGCCAGCGGGGGTTTCGGGCGGCGCCCGTGTCGCCGGAGAACCTGCGCGAGATCACGGCGCTGCGCACCGTGCTGGAGCCCATGGCGTTGCGCGACGCCATCGGGCATGGCGACGATGCCTGGGAGGGCCAGGTGGCCGGCGCGCTCTATCAGCTCAAGAAGCATGCGTTGGGTGCGAAGAACTCCACGCCTGAGCAGCTGGAACGCTGGGAATCAGTGCACCGGGACTTCCACCTCGTTTTGCTCAGTGCGACGCGCATGCCGCTTCTGCTCAATATCTGCACGAACCTTCATGATCTGAGCGACCGGTATCGCCGCCTGTTTCTGCGCAGCCGCCATCCGCGTGATCGCCATGTGCCCGGCGAGCACGAGTTGATGGCCGAGATGGCGCTGACGCGCCAGCAAGATCGGGCGGCCGAGCTGCTGCAGACCCACATCGAGCGCATCAGCAACCAGGTGCTTCGCACCGTCCTGGATCAAGCATTGCCCGAGACGCGGCGGCCCGCCGTCAGCAAAGCGTAGGGCGGCCTGCACCGGGTGCCCGGGCCCGGTGATGCCACCCGTGCGTCACAGCAGCCGGTGGCCCCAGAGGCTGGTGGTGTCGAGATGCTTGACCTGCCAGGCGCTTTCATCCACGGCGATGCCGTCGCAGCCCACCTCGACGTCGACGCCGTTCGGGCTCCTCGCATAGAACGAGTACATGAGATCGTTCGAGTGGCGCCCCAGTTCGCGGCGCAGGGTGTCACCTCGAAGCCTGCACATGTCCAGGCTGCGGCCGACGGCATCGACGCCGCCGAGTTCGACCATCAGGTGATTGATGCCCGGCATGCCACCCACGAGGGCCAGGCTGTGATGCCGGCCATCGGCTGCGCGCATGAAGCTCAGCTCGATCGTTCGCCCCATCTTCTCGAACGTGATCCGGTCGGTCACGCGAAGACCGAGTGCCTGCATGTAGAACGCTTCGGCCGATGGGAGGTCTGGCACGCCGAGGACAACATGCCCCAGGTGGGCGCAAGGGCATGCCGGGCTGGATGCGTCCGCGGCGGAGACCGGGCCGCACACGATCTCGATCGGATGCCCGAATGGCGTGTGGCCGCGGGCCAGGCGCGCGAAGCCGCGTGTCTGGCTTTGGGCGGCATCGCACACTTGCATCGTGCAGCCGGCACGGTGGAGCTGTTCGCAAAGTCCGTCCCACGCGGATTCGTCCGAGCAATCCCAGCCCACGGCATCGAGCTGGCCGTCCTGGCCTGGCATCACCCGCAACCGAGCGAGGTGATGGTCGAATCGGACATGGATGCCGCCGTCGCGCGCGGCGTGAACCGAGCCGCCGAGCACAGCGCGCGCGAACTCGCCCCACTGCGCGGTGTCCTGGGCCTGCATGGCAAGGTAGGCCAATGAGTCGGGGCGGAAGAGTTCGGCGGTTGTCATGGCAGGTGTCTTCCTCAGAGGAAATCGAGGCACAGGCGGTTGAACGCGTCGGGCTGCTCGAGCATGGCCCAATGCCCGCAGCGCCCGAACACATGGAGCCGCACATCCTGCATTTGATGCAGCATGAACAGAGAGCGGTCCAGCGGCACCACGCGGTCGTCGCGGCCCCAGACGAGGAGGGTGGGGCAGGCGATGCGATCGAGGTCCTTCCATATGGGTTCGAATCGCTCGGGCCGCGGCGCCATGCGCTTGGACCAGGCGACGATTTCCGGGTCGATCGAACGCTGGTACCGCTCTTCGAGCGTGGCCTCGTCGACGCCCGCGGGGTCATAGACCAGCGAGCCGAGAAACTGGCGCATCCGGGCCAGGCTGGGGCCTTCGCCGTGGTAGTAGCCTCGCAGCGCCTTCGCGCCTTCTGTCGGGTTCGACGAGACGGCAGCGACCGGCAACGCCGGCGCCATCAGCACCATGGAGTGCACCTGTTCCGGATGGTCGAGCGCAAACTGAAGCGCCACATGCCCGCCCATGGAATTGCCGACGAAGCGTGTGGTGCCGACGTTCAGGTCCGCGAGCCAGCGGTGCAGCACTGCGGCGTTGAATCGCCCGATCCGCTCTTCGTAGAAGGGCTTGCTCGAGCGGCCAAAGCCGGGGAGGTCGGGGATCAGCACGCGAAACCGCTGCGCAAAGGCCTCGACGTTGCGATGGAAGTTGCTCCAGCCCGAGGCGCCGGGCCCGCCGCCGTGCAGCAGGACGACCGTCTCTCCCTCGCCGGCCTCGTGATAGTGCAGGCGCAGCCCGTCGGATTCCCATACCGCGCTCGTGTTCTCGTCAGTCAATGACATGTCTTGGTTCCTTTTGCTTCTCACTGCCCGGCCCATGCGCGCAGCGACTGCGGCGCAGCGCACAGCCCCACCGGGCTACCTGTTTCCAGTTGCACGGCGCGCGGCACCTGCATCAAGACCTTGCGGCCGGTGGCGGTGGTGACCTCCAGTTCCCGGTGGCTGCCTCGGTAGGTGCTGCCCGAGACCGTGCCCTGGGCAATCTGTGTGGCCGCGGGGATAGATGCCGTGCTGAGGAAGAGATCTTCCGGACGAATCGAGATGCATCCCTTGGTGGATTTCGTGATGGGCACCGACGCCGCGCTCGCCGGCAGGCGCAGGCTCGCACCGCCCAGTACCTCCACCCGAAGCTCTCCGGCTTCCGCCCGGATGTCGGCATCCAGCAGCACGGTGCTGCCGACAAAGTCGCGCACGAATGGCGTGGCCGGGCGCTCGTACACCGATGTGGGGTCGGCGAATTGCTCCATGCGTCCGTCGAGCATCACGACGATGCGGTCGGAGAGTGCGAATGCGTCGGCCTGGTCGTGCGTGACCAGCACGACGGTCAAACCGAGCCGGCGCTGAATGGCGCGCAGTTCCAGGCGCAAAGTGTGGCGCAGGTTGACGTCGAGGTTGCTGAAGGGTTCGTCCAGCAGCAGCAGCTTGGGCTCACAGGCGAGTGCCCGCGCGAGCGCCACGCGCTGCTGCTGGCCGCCGCTGAGCTGAGCGACGCCGCGCTCGGCGAGATGCTCGAGGTGGACCATCCCGAGGATGGACTTCACGCTCGTCGTGGAATGCCCTCGAATGCGCAACGGGTACGCCACGTTCTCCATCACCGTCATGTGCGGCCACAAAGCGTAGTTCTGGAACACCATTCCGATCGCGCGCGACTGGGGCGGCACGAAGACACGCCGTGCGGCATCGGCCCACGAGGTGCTGCCGAACCGAATGGCGCCTTCGTCGGGGCGTTCGAGCCCCGCGATCATGCGCAGCGTCGTGGTCTTGCCGCAGCCGCTCGCGCCCAGCAACGAGACGAACTCGCCGGGTTCGATCTGAAGATGGAAGTCCCGAACGACAGGCTTTCCAGCAAAGTGCTTGCTGATTCCCGCAAGGCTCAAATTGGACAAGGTGCCTCCCATTGGTTTGTCAACGCGGGCTGGCGCGCAAGCCGAAGGCGCGCGCCACGAGGGCGACGACGGCCGTCAGCAAGACCACGACGACACCGACCACCGAAGCGGCCTCGTACCGCCCTTCATTGAGGAATTCCAGCTGCATGATCGACAGCGGCCGGTTGTCGCTGGTCACCAGCAACGCGATGTGGCCCACGTTCCGGCCTGCCGAGATGAAGCCGATCACGCCGGTGACCAGCACGGACTGCAGAACGAGCGGTAGCAAGATCCGGCGTGCCGTGCCGAAACGGCTCGCCCCGGCGATCGTGGAGGCTTCGGCGAGTTCACCACCCAGTTGCCCCAGGGCGCCGCGGATGATCTGCGACGAGATGGTGAGCGACGCCAGGCCCACGATCAGCACCAGTGCGTAGGTCGTGCCATACAAGGGTGTCAGCCAGGAGATGGACAGCAGCGCGCCCAGCCATGCCAGTGAGAACAGCACGCCCGGCATGCCGACCGGAATCCACGAGATCGTGTCGAGCGCGTGCACCCAGGGGCCTTTGCAGTTCGTCAACAGGTATGCCACCAGGAAGCCCACCACCATGGTGAACAGCGAGACGCCAACGGCAAGCTTCAAGGTGTTCAGCAGCGACTGGATGAACACGGAGTCGAAGAGCACGTCTCGCCAGTGCGAGAACGTCCAGACCTGGTCGATCTGGAAGTAGCCGTACATCGACATGAATGTGGAGGCGAGCAGCGAGATGACGGGCAGCGCCACCAGCACCACGAGCAGAGTGGCCACGAGTGCAAACAAGGGCCAGCGCCAGCCGCCCAACGGGATGGTCCGTCCCTGCGGCTTGCCGCCGATCGTGGCGTGGCTGCGCCCGTGTGCGAGCCACTTCTGGAATGCGGAAAGCAGCAGCAGCGCGACCACCATGGTGACGCCCATCGCGGCCGCGGCGGCGAACTCGGGCGGTTCGCTGCGCACCATGCGGTAGATCTGCGTGCTGTAGACGTCGATCCGCTGCGGCCCGCCGAGCACCAGTTCGATCTCGAACGATTCTAGGGACTTCACCACGCTGAGCACCATGGTCACCAGCAGCGTGGGCGCCATGATAGGTACGACGATGCGCCTGAGCATCGGCAGGATGCGGTCGCCGGCGACCAGTGCCGCCTCTTCCATCGCGCCATCGAGGTTGCGGAAGGCCGGCGTCATCAGCATCACCTTCGCCGAGATCGCGGTGGTGGCCAGATGAGCGAAGACGATGCCCCACCAAGTGTAGATATTGAACGGGCCGGAGGTCCCCGTGAAAGATTGCCAGGCGCTGTTGGCCACGCCGAAGGACGGGTCCATGATGAGGATCCACCCTTGCACCACCGACAGCGGGGGCAGGAAGAAGCTCAGCCAGAAGCCGAACTCCAGCCACCTGGCGCCGGGAAGATCGGTGCGGGCCAGCAGCCATGCGATCCCGATGGCCACCGGCATTGACACACTCACATAGGTGGCGGTCAATTGCAGTGTGTTCATCAGGGCGCTGCCCAGGCGCGGCTGCGACCACAGCGTGGCCCATCCCGTGGACGCCGAGCCTTCCATGCCCACGCCGAAGCTGCCGAGCAGCAGCAGCAAGGCCGGGTAGATGACCAGCATGCCGAGCACCACGACAACGCAGCTCAACAGAACGGCCAGCGGCTCGACCCACCGGCGAGCGCCGGAAGCCGGCGCGTGAGAAGCAGTCATGGCGCGTTCAGGGTTGCAGGGAAGCCGCCCACCAGCGGTACAGGCCGCGCATGAAGGTTTCGTCGGTGATGTTGCCGCAGGCTTGCACCGGTGTTTCATCTCCGTTGGGAAGGTGGCCCAGCTCGCGGTGATAGCCACGTGAGTAATCGTTCCAAGGAGACTCGCCGGCCGCGAATCCCGTCATGCAGGAATGAAACACTTCGATGTCGTCCGGCGTGCCGAAACCCATCGGCCCGTAAAAGCGCTCATACAAGCCGAGCAGGCGCATGCGTTCGGCCTTGGGTGCATCTTTGGAGAAGTAGGCGAATCCTTCCACCTCTGTGCGATTCACCGTGAGCGGGTTGATGATGCGCAGTTGCGGCGCCGGGTTCTCGAGGATGACGAGGTTCGGGAACAGGTACAGATGCTGGTGGACGTGCCCCGTGGTGTCACTCGCCAGGACGGTGCCGTGCCCCCGGTCCAAGGCAATGCATTGGTCGGTGGCGAAGTCGCGCGGCGACATCTTTCCCGATTCGCCCCGCGCACGCTTGATCTCGAAGAAGCTGCGGTGGACGAGGGGCAGGTGATAGAAGTCCAGCGCGTTCTCGACCTGGAGCTTCCAGTTTGCGTCGTAGCCGTAGCGCACGGTGCCTGGCGCCACCTCGATGCCCGCCGGGTGCTGGTCGCACAAGCGGTCGAGGAATGCGCGTGCCTGGCCCAGGTGCTCGATCAGCGAGACGGGCGGGCGGATCAGGCTGATGAAGATGAACCCGCGGTAGGAAGCGATGTCGCCCACGGGCGTGAGACCGAGTTCTTCCTTGGGGAAGTTGTCAGGGTAGCCGTCGCTGCTTGGCACGCCGATCAGGGCCCCGGCGTTGTTGTACGACCAGCCGTGATACGGGCAGCGAAAGGCAGGTGCGGTGCCGTGCCGCTCTTTGCAGACCACGGCGCCACGGTGGCGGCACCGGTTCTGGAATGCCCTCAGCACGCCATCCGCGTCCCGCGTGATCAGCAACTGCTGCCGCCCGACGGCCGTGGTGATGAAACCCTGGGGCTGCGGCAGCTGGCTTTCATGGGCGGCATACACCCAGCCTTGATGAAAGAACCGTTTGATTTCGTGGTCGAACACCTCGCTGCTGACGTACGTGTCGCGATGGACCCGGAATCGGCGCCGCTGAGGCTCGTCGACAATGAGTGTGTCGGGTTGAACTGGCATGAGAGTTGGCGCCTTAGATGAGGGGCAGATAGCCGCTGCGCACGGAGTCCTGCAGCAGGTGCACTTCCTTGTGCAGGATGCGCAGCGTGCCATCCGCCAGGCCGGTCAGCACGACGCGGCTGCGCCCGCTGTAGAGGGCCGAGTTGCCATGCGCGAAGATCTGCATCATCCAGGCCGCGTGGAAGGTGTTGGCATCTGCATCGTCGGCGTCGACGGCCCCCAGCAGCCGCGTGGCGCCGACCGGCTCGACCACCGCATGCCCGGACTTCATGCGAACGA
>CAZBOF010000054.1:0-20820 GCA_964493285.1 uncultured Rhizobacter sp.
GGGGGTCGAACGGGAAGGCGTGGCGCGCACGGCCGTGGTTGAGCGCGGTGTACAGGTCTTCCAGCTGCGGTGACAGGAAGTTCCAGTCGTCCAGCACCTGCTGCAGGCGGGTGGCGATGTCGGTGGCGTAGTGCGCCATTGAGAGGTCGCGCGACACCACCACGAGATGCCCGTCGCGGGAACCGTCCTTGTAGCTAGCGAGTTTCATGGTCTTCTTGCTTCGATGGGATGGCTGTGTGCGCTATTGTCAACGCATGCCCGATTGCACTCTGCTCTCTGTCCCTTGCCCTGAGCGCCGGCGCGTGCTGGCCGTGCTGGTGGCCGCGGCGCTGCCGGCGCCATCAGCACTGGCGGGCGCAACGGGTGCCGGCGAAGACGTGCCGGTGTACAGCACCCAGATGCCCGCGGCCATCACGCTCAACTACAGCATGCGCCAGGGCGGCCTCGTCGGTGCCGGCGACCTGGTCTGGCGGCCTTCCGGGGCGGCCTACGAAGCCTCGCTGGAAGGGCGTTTCGCGGGCTTTCGCATCCTCACCTGGCGCAGCGTGGGCCGGTTCGACAGCGCCGGCATCGCGCCGGAGCGTTTCTCCGACCAGCGCCGCGGCAAGGACGAGCAAGCGGCTCTTTTCCAGCGCCAGCAAGGCAAGATCGTCTTTTCCGGCGCGCCCGAGGAGTACCCGCTGCGCGCGGGCGCGCAGGATCGGCTCAGCTGGATGATTCAGATCGCCGCGATTGCCGCGGCCGATCCGAAGCGCGTGGTGGCGGGTGCGCGCGTGGTGATGTATGTCGCCGGCGCGCGCGGGGATGCCGAGGTCTGGGCCTTTCAGGGGTTGGGCCACGAGGCCGTGCGAAGCAACGGCGTCACCACCCCCGCGATGAAGCTGATCCGGGAACCGAGGCGTGCAAACGACACGCGGGTGGAGGTCTGGTTGGCGCCCAGCCTGCACCATCTGCCGGTGCGTGCGCGCTTGAGCGACGAGAAGTCGACGCTGGAGTTCCTGCTGCGATCGACCGAGCGCGCGACCTGAGGCGCCTGCCGAGTCATTCGGCCCGCAGCCCGCTGTCCTTGGCGACCTTGCCCCACTGAACCAGATCGTTCTTGACGAGGGCTGCCAGTTGTTCGGGCCCCTGGAGGTCCATCTCGAACCCGGCCGTCTCCATCTGCTTGACCACCTCGGGCATCTGCGCGATGTGCAGCAGCGAGTCGGCCAGCTTCTTCACGATGGGCGCCGGCGTGTGGGTGGGCGCCATCACGCCGCCCCAGATGGTGGCTTCATAGGTCGGGAAGCCCGATTCCTTGACCGTTGGCAGGTCCTTCAGGCTCGTCAGGCGGCGCCCTTCCGCGGTGGCCAGGGCGCGGATGCGCCCCTCTTTGATGAAGGGCAGTGCCGAGATGATCGACGCGAACATGAGGTGCACATTGCCGGCGATGAGGTCGGTGAGCGCGGGGCTCGCGCCACGGTAGGGGATGTGCACCATGTGCACGCCGGCGACTTGCTTGAACAGTTCGGCGGCGAAGTGGTGTGGGGTGCCGTTGCCGGGGCTGGCATAGGACAGCTTGCCCGGGTTGGCCTTCATGTAGGCGGCCAGTTCCTGCATGGTCTTCGCAGGCACGGAAGGGTGCACCACGACGACGATCGGCTGGTTCGCCACCCGGGCGATCGGGGCGAAATCCTTGGTCACGTCGAACGGCATGTTCTTGATCAAGAACGGGTTCAGCGTGAGCGTGTTGGTGGCCAGCAGCAGCGTATGCCCGTCCGGCGCGGCGCGCGCCACCATCTGTGCTCCGATGTTGCCGCCGGCGCCGGGCTTGTTGTCCACCAGCACCGACTGTTTGAGATGCTGCGACATCGGCGGCGCGATCAGCCGCGCCATGACGTCGTTGCCGCCGCCGGTGGCAAACGGGACGATCAGTTGGATGGGCTTGGAGGTGTCCTGGGCGAAGGTGGGCCAGCAGGCCGTGGCAGCTGTGGCAGCGGTGGCACCCAGGAAGATGCGGCGATTGGTGGTCATGGTGGCTCCTGCGATCAATAGTTTGATCATAGTTCCACATTAGAGAATTTTCGTTCAGGGTTTACCAAAAAGAAGTGATAGAAACGTTTTATGTTTTAAATTGTCGAATTGAGTGGGTGATTGAACTGGCTTCGGCCGCGATCAATTGGGCGGGCTCTCATTCAGTCGCTGGGCCAGTTGGCTGTCGATCTGTTTCGCGGTGGCCTGCAGGACCTGGATCACCAGGGCTTTGTCGATGATCTCGTAGCGGGCGCGGCTGAAGACCAGCCCCAGGCTGCCTTCGCCGCGTGCCGTGTCGGTGGTCAGCGGAACGGCAACGCCCACGTTGCCCGGATCGAGTTCGGCGTGGGAAACGCAATGCCCCTGCTTGCGCAGCGCGGTCAGCTTCGCCTTGAAGTCTTCCCAGCGGTTTCCCAGGCCGGCGTCCGCCGCTTCGCTGGTGCGTTCCGCATAGAGGCGCTTCTGCCGCGCAGTGGGCAGCCACGCGAGGATGGCTTTGGACGGCGCGCCGAGGAAGACGGGCATGACCCGGCCGCGGCCGTAGCTCACCGTGACGTCGTCGTCGCCGCGCTCCTGGTGCGTCACGACCACCCGGTCTTCATAGAAATTGGTCAGCAGGACATCGCACTGCAGTTTCTTGGCGAGCGTCTGCATGTTCGGGATGGCCACGCTCAGCACCGGGTCGCACTGGCGGATGGCGTAGTCGAGCTCGATGATCCGCGGCCCGAGCGTGTAGGCGGCGCCGGACACACGCGTCAGCAGTCCCACGGCGACGAGCTCGCGCAGGTAGCGGTAGGCGGTCCCGCGGCTGTAGCCCAGCCGCGCCATGATGTCCTCGGCGGAGAGGACGGGTTGCTGCGCAGAAAACGTATCGAACACCGCCAGCATGCGGGTCAGACTCGATGACATACCTACTGCCCCTCGCACGGTGTGTACTTGTTGGAACGGCGGAAATGCTAACAAGGTTGTGGTTTCGTCCGCCGCGCGTGCGCTAGCTCAGTACGCCACAACCACGGATTCAGATCGGCATGTCGAGTATTCCGCCGATCTCCCGCAACGAGAACACCGAGTGGATGTCCGTCACGTAGGGGATCGCCCGGAGTTCGTCCTCGATGAAGCCACTGTAGTCGTCGAGGTTGCATGCCACGACCTGAAGCAAGAAATCGTACTCACCGCTCACGTTGTGGAATGACAGTACTCGTTCACAAGCCAGGATGCGTCTCTCGAAGTCGCGCGTGGCTTCGCACGTGTGAATGTTGACCGCGAGATGTACGAAGACTACCAAGTCGTAACCCACCTTGCGGCGGTCGATTCTTGCTTTGCAGCCTTGGATGTAGCCCTTCTGCTCCAGCTGCTTCACTCGACGCCAGCAAGGCGTTTCGCTCAATGACACCGCAGACGCAAGGCGGCTGATTGGTGTGCGGCCATCTTTCTGAAGCATGCGCAGCAGCGTGCGATCGACGTGATCTAGTTCTGACAAGAATTTTCCCCCTGAAATCGAGCGGGCGGCAGCAAGAACGTTCTCTAGAACGCTTCGCTACCCCTTTCGAAAGCATTTTTTTTTCATTCTAGCCGGCGAAAAATGCGGGCTCGTCTGGGTGCACGCCGCATTTCCCGCATCCCGCATCTCGTATCTCACCGAACCTTTTCGCAAGCGCCACGCACCGCCATGGCCCGTACTTTTTACTTTGATTGAGCATCAGGCACGAGCTATGAATGACGCCGACATATATGCGCTGACGCAGGCACAGAAGCAGCACTTGGGGGAGGCATCCGTCAGATATGCAGCCGCAGGGGGCGGGTTCTCGCCGAGGAATTTTCTGCCGGGTACAGGCGCTGCGTTATTGGAGACAGGGTTTCCCGTGGATGAGTTGGCTAGCCGGCTCTTCGCGTCGAGCTCGCCTTTTCTCGTCATCGACAACTTGCCCGACGAATCCCTGGATCGGGATTGGAGCGTGGGCCCGACGCCCACTACTTCTTTCGTCCTGACCGCCTTGCTCGACAGCTTGAATCTGACGGTCTTCGGCTATAGGCAGGAGAAGGACGGTGCTCTTTACCACGACATGCATCCGATACCAGGTGCCGAGCAGACCTATTCGAACGCCGGTCGGGTGCCTTTCTCGCTGCACACTGAAAACCCATACCTTCCGCGCGCGGCGCGTCCGACGGTGCTTGCCATCGCGGGCATCAACAACGACTCCGACACCGAGACGCTCGTTGTTCCCGTCTCGCGCATCACCGAGCAGATGCCGGCGGACATCCGGGCCGCCTTGGAGTGCGCGGAATTCACCTTCCGCCAGTCCGATTCATTCCAACTCAACGGGTACGACGTGCACCGTCGAAACACAGCCATCTTGAGCAACCGCGGTGGGTTCGATGAATTCCGCTGGGCCATTACCAACCGCGAGTCCACCCCCGAGGGCGGGCGTGCGATCAGTTGGGTCAAGGCCATGTATGAGGACATCAGTACTCGCGTGGCTGTTAAGCCTGGCCAGGCACTCATCTTCAACAACCACCGTTGCCTTCACGGTCGCGGTGCCGTAGAGGGGCGGCGCTGGATGAAGCGCGTCTACGGCATCGACAAGACCAGTTTGCTTGATGACAACCGCCTGATGGACGTATGGGCCATTCTCTCCGACTCATCCCTCGATCATTCCTTCTAGGACTTCCAAGAGCCAAACCATGCATATCCGAAAAGCCAGCACCGATGTCAGCAAGTCCGAATACGGCGGCGATTTCCGTCGCATCTATCCCTGGGCCGAGGTAGCCACGCCACCATGGGGTTCGGCATGGATGACGATTGCTCCGGGTCAGACTTCCAACCCTCACAACCATGACGAAGACGAAACCTTCATCATCCTGAGCGGCACCGGCTTCATGACGGTAGACAGCGAAACGAAGCCCGTAGAGAAGGGTGACGTCATCTACCTGCCGCGCTTTAGCCAGCATCACCTCCAGAACGCTTCCTCGATGCAGCCTCTGGAACTGCTCTGCGTGTGGTGGGGGGCGCCCGAAGAAAAGGCTGCGCCCATGCAAGCGGCTGCCGAGCGGGCCTCGACTGAAGGGCAGGCGGCATGAAGCGCATCATCATCACCGCGACACCGCCCACGCCGAACGGTGACCTGCATGTCGGACATCTGTCGGGCCCGTACCTCAATGCTGACGTCTATGCGCGTTATGTCCGCCTTCAGGGCAGCGACCCGCTGTACGTCTCGTTCTCCGATCACAACCAGACTTATGTTGTGACCACCGCAGCGCGCAACGGCGAGCAGCCATCGGCGCTCGCTGACCGCTATGCCGACGGCATCCGCGAGACGCTAGAGATGGCGAGCATCGAGACGGGTACCTTTCACAACCCGGACGCGCGCCACAACGCTTTCGTGCAGGGATTCTTCAGAGAGCTTTTTGCCAAGGGCAAGCTCAAGAAGAAGACCAAACCCGTGCTGGTGAATGCGACAACGGGCGAGCATGTCTTCGAGTCGTACTTGAAGGGCCACTGCACTGTTTGCTTCTCGGACACATCAGGTGCCATCTGCGAGGCCTGTGGGCATCCGAACGACGCGGCCAGCATCGACGCGCCGCGCGTTTCTCTCGCGCCAGACACGCCGCTGGAGTTGCGCGAGATGGAGCTCGTGTATCTGGAGCTCGAAGAGTATCGCCAACAGATCACCGACTTCTACGCTGCCAAGCGCGCCTCATGGCGGCCGCACCTGGTGGCACTTGTGGACGAGCTGCTTGCAAAGCCGTTGGCCGACTACCCTGTGACGTATCGCTCCAACTGGGGCATCGCTGCGCCATTTCCGAGCTGCGAGGGCCAAGTCCTCAACGTGTGGGCGGAAATGTTCCCCGGCCTTGTGAATGCGGCCAACCTAGTGGTCGAGCGTGACACCAGGGGCAAGCTAACCTCGGCGTGGGATGGCCAGTCCGACGTGGTCCAGTTCCTCGGCTACGACAACTCCTACTTCTTCGCATTGGTGCATCTGGCGCTCGCGTTCGCAAGCGAAGGCAAGTACGCGCCGCCCTCGTTCATCGTGACCAACGAGTTCTACGAACTCGACAACTTCAAGTTCTCGACGAGCAAACGCCATGTCATCTGGGGCCGCGACATCTTGAAAGACGTGCCGGTTGACCCGCTTCGCTTCTATTTGTGCCTGAGTAATCCCGAAGGCCAGAAGATGAACTTCACGGTCGCCGGTTTCCGCGAGCTGACCGAGAAGCGATTGCAGGCTCCGTGGCGGTCGCTGCTCTCGCACACCATCGCCGCTCTGCAGGCGCATGACCTGAACACCGTGCAGCTCGCCAGAGCTGCCGGCTCCGAAGGCAAAGCATCGAGTGTGATCTACGAACGAGCGCAGGCGCGTTTCGCCCATTACTTCAACGTCGAACACTTCAGCCTGCAGAGCATCGCGGAAAACTTCAGCCAATTGCTTGGCTGGACGGCAGGTCGTGCGCTGAACGCTCATGCGCTCCCCGCACGAGAGGCGCAATCCGAGCTGCAAGAACTCGTACGGCTTATCGGTTGGGTGATGCCCGTCGTCGTCTCACCGGTGATGCCCACCTTCGCGAAACAGGTGCGCAAGCATCTGCAGCTGCCAGCCGTTCAGCGGTGGAACGAGGAACCCGAGACCGATGCGGTAGTACGTGCCGCAGACCTCACCCGTCTGCAGGCCTTGCTGGCGTTCTGATTGTCTCGGGTGGCGAGCGCATGAAAGGAGAGACCTTGATATATGACCTCATAGGGGTTGGTTTCGGCCCCGCCAATATCGCGCTTGCGATCGCGTTGGAAGAAGAGGGCCTGCAAGGCTCCCATCTCTTTCTGGAGCGCAATGCTGGGCCGGGTTGGCAGGAAAACATGATGCTGCCGGGCTCGGACATCCAAAACCACCCGCTTCGTGACCTAGTGACGCCTGCCAATCCTTGCAGCCGCTACAGCTTCACCAACTTCCTTCACGAGCACGGCCGCCTGTTCGAGTTCTTGAACCTGGGTATCACGTACCCCCTGCGTGAAGAGTACGCACAATATGTTCGCTGGGCGGCGGACGCCTTCGCGGACAGCGTCGAATACGGCGTCGACGTCGAGGACATCTCCATTGAATGCGCCGCAGCGCCTGGCACCGCGAGCCACTATGTCGTGCGCACGTCCCGAGGGGTTTATCGTGCGCGAACCCTCGTGCTCGCGCCCGGCCGCAGTCCGAACATTCCCACGGTGTTCGCTCCCCTGCTCGGGCCGGAGGTGTTCCACCTCACGCAGTACCGACCGAAGATCGAAGCCTTGACATCGACTCTCTCAAAAGGCGGCGCGGTCGCGGTCGTGGGAGCCAGCCAAAGCGGTGTGGAAATCGCCTTGGATCTAGAACGACGGTTTCCAGCGGCGACCGTGCACTGTTTGATTCGGTCCTACGGTTTCCGCTTGAAGGACACCAGCCCTTTCAGTGACGAAATCTACTTCCCCGAATTCGTCGACTACTACTTCAACGCCTCGACCCAGAACAAGACGCGACTCAACGAGGAGCTGCGGTACACGAACTACTCGTCCGTGGACGGGGACGTGCTGCACCAGCTGTACCTCACGCGCTATCAACATCGATTGCGAGGCAGCGAACGCCTGCAGGTGCACCAGAACGTGCAGATCCTCGACGCGAGCCGGGTCGTCCGCTTAGGAGGCTCGCGCATCAGCATGGGCCTGTACAACGACGTGACCCTCGACTCGGGGCGGCTGGATGTCGATGCCGTCGTCCTGGCCACCGGATTCAAGAATTTCGGTCGCAGCGGCAAGGAAGAATTTTTTCATCCGCTGCTCAAGAATATCATCGCCCACGTGCAGGTGGACGAGCAACTGGGCGCGCTCGTGAATCGAGACTATTCCGTGCGCGTAGCCGAGGGAGGCAGTATCCCAGCGCTCTTCCTGAATGGCCTGTGCGAATCGACACACGGCTTCGGCGACGCAGGTTCGTTCAGCCTGTTGTCGCTCCGGGCACGCGAAATTGCGCGCGCCATCGCCAAGCACGAACCCACCATCCAAGCATCAAGCGAAATCGCCCATGCTTGAAGCGGTGGAGACCGAGAGCATCCCATCGGCATTGTCGTTTCGACGGCAGCCGGAGGCCTTACCCCTTTCGCAACCTCTCTGGCAGGAGGAGTGGGAAACGCTGCGCGCGCCGAGCCCCGCGCGTTCGGTGCTGGACGACGAACCGCATTCCCGCTCCTGCGACGTCGCTATCGTTGGGGCGGGTTTGACGGGGCTGACCACGGCATTTCGTTTGGCCCAGGCCGGGCGCAGCGTCGTCGTCCTCGAAGCTGATGGCGTCGGCAGCGGCGCGAGTCTGCGCAACGCCGGATTCTGCACATCGTCTGCACCCTTCAGCGCGCAAGCTGCTGTGAAGCGGCACGGGCCCGAGCGGGGTCGGGAACTGCTGCGGTGGTTCTACGGTGGGCCCGACGAGGTCCGCTCGCTCCTACAGGAGTTGAATGAGGATGTCGTCGGGAACAGTGTTTTGGAAAACGCGACGCAGCTGGTGTTGGCCACCACGTCAGCGCAGGCTCGACAGCTTCGCGCGGACTGTGTGGCCGTCAACGAAGCGCTCGGCGCCACCTGGGATCACAGGCTCGAATATGTGCCTCGTGAGGCGGTGCGCGAGCACATCGGGTTCGGCAAGTTCCACGGTGCTATCCGTGACCCAGTTAGCGCGTGCGTCAACCCCGCGCGTCTCATGGCCGCCTTGCTTCGCGCGTGCGAATCGTCGGGTGTCCGGCTGATTGAGCGGGCCCGAGTCTCGCGCATTGAAGATGCTCCGGCCGGCTATCGGTTGAAGCATGCTCGCGGCGAAGTGACGGCCGAGCGAGTGATTCTCGCGACCAACGGCTACAGCACGAGTCTCGGTGTCGGCTCGCATCGATTGGTTGTGCCCGTGGGCAGCTACATCATCGCAAGCCGTCCCTTAGATCCACGGACCGTGCATCACTTGACTCCGACCACGGCGGTCTTTTCGACGTCTGGCCGCTTTCCGAATTATTTCCGGCTGGTACGCGACACGCAGACCGAAGACGTTCGCTTGCTCTTCGGCGGTAGACGCTCATTGACCTTCGAGACGTCGCCGCATCGTGTGGCCGATGAGCTGCTCGCCGACGTCGAGCGCGTTTTGCCTGGCCTTGCGTTTGATGTCGAGCGCGTATGGGGCGGTCGCCTCGCATTCACGGCCCGGCGCGAACCGCAGATGGGTGAACTCGAGCGCGGGCTGTACTTCGTCGGCGGCTGCTGTGGCCACGGCGTGCCGACGTCGATTTCCTGCGCCAATGCGCTCGCGTCCGTGCTGCTCGGGCACAGGAGCAACCCGCCCGCTTTCTACCGCCGAAGACTTTCGCGTTCCTATGCCGTGGCGGCGGCGGCGCGGCTGCTACCGCTCATTGGCGCGTACTACCGCGCGCGCGATCGGCTCGATGCTGCGGTGCAGCCTTGAGCCGTCGTGAACGGACATTAAACGACTCCCTCTGAAAGGTGCACCATGACAGTCGCAGATCTTGTACATACGATGCCTTCGAAGACGCAGCTTCAGCAGGCTTCGGATGGTGCGACTTTCAGTGCACATCTGGCCTTGATCGAAGGTATGGAGTCGGCGGTTCGAACCTACTGCCGCGGCACGCCAGTCGTATTCACGAAAGCGCAGGGCAGCTGCATGTATGACGAAAGCGGCAGGCGCTATATCGACTTCCTGAGTGCTGCCGGTTCGCTCAACTACGGCCACAACGATTCGCACATCAAGCAGTCACTCGTCCGCTATCTGCAGGACGATGGAATCCTGCAGACGCTGGACTTCGCGACCCAGGCGAAGGCCGAGTTCCTGCAGAAGTTGCGTGACGTGGTCCTCACCCCGCGTGAACTCGACTATCGGGTGCAGTTCACCGGCCCCACCGGCACCAACTGTGTCGAAGCAGCCCTGAAGCTCGCGCGCAAAGTCACAGGTCGTCGTGCTGTAGCTGCGTTCACCAACGGTTATCACGGCGTCTCGCTCGGGGCGCTTGCGCTAACCGGTAGTCGTTCCAAGCGTCAGGCGGCCGGCGTTTCGCTGGGTGACACGATCCGCTTGCCCTACGACGGCTATTTCGGCACAGGGATCGACACCCTCGAGCAGGCAAGAAAGCTTTTCACGGACGCAAGCAGCGGCTATGACGCGCCAGCAGCCTTCATCGTCGAGACCGTGCAGGGCGAGGGTGGCCTGAACTGCGCGAGCAGCCGGTGGATGCGTTCGCTCGCGGCACTGGCCAAGGAGCTGGGCGCCTTGCTCATCGTAGACGACATCCAGGCCGGCTGCGGTCGCTGTGGCACATTCTTCAGCTTCGAGTTGATGGACATCCGTCCCGACATGGTTTGCCTCTCCAAATCCATCGGCGGCTCGGGCCTGCCGATGGCGCTCACCTTGATTCGTCCTGAACTCGACCTGTGGGAGCCCGGCGAGCACAACGGGACATTTCGCGGGAACAACCTTGCTTTTGTCGGCGCCGCAGCTGCACTGGACTACTGGCGAGATGTCTCGTTCCAGAAGGGTGTGACACGCCGTGCGAGCATGCTCCAGACGACTTTGAATCGGATGGTCGAAGGTCCTCTGAGAAGCTATGCCACGGCTGTGGGCCGAGGGCTCTTCGTTGGGCTGCGTTTCGCCGAGCCGGTTCGCGCCGAGTTCTTCAGGAGCGCCATGCTTTCGAGATGCGTCTTGACGGAGACATGTGGTCCTAACGATGAAGTAGTCAAGTTCATGCCGGCCATTAACATTCCGGAGGATCTGATGCGTGAAGGGTTGGTTGCGATGGAAAACTGCGCCGCGGAGGTAGGACTATGACTGAAGACGTTGCTGGTGACCTGAATTGGCCGGGAGAGGTCCGACTTGCTTCGGTGGTCGACCTTGATGCTTTGGTGCCGCTGTTCGAGGGCTATCGTGCGTTCTATGGTGCCTCTGACGACGAGGCGGGTTCGCGGCGGTTCTTGCTCGAACGCTTTCGCTTCAACCAATCCTTCATCTTCTTGGCCGAGCACCCACAGCATGGCGCTGCAGGGTTCGCTCAGTTGTATCCATTTTTCAGCTCGGTCGGCCTTGCACAGGTTCTCGTTCTGAACGACCTGTTCGTGACTGAAATGCATCGAGGAACGGGTGTGGTCGAGCATCTGCTGGCCAATATCCGCCAACACGCGCAGCTGTGCGGAGCGGCCAAGCTCAGGTTGTCGACCGCCGTGACGAACCGGCGTGCTCAGCACGTGTATGAGCGCGCAGGCTGGCGCAAAGAAGAATCGTTTCACACTTACGAACTATCCCTGACCGACAAGAAGGCCTGAAACGATGTCGCACATCAAGCGCTATGGGCCGGACGGAAGCATCGGAATTGCCGGCCGACGGGTGCCGTTCGCACACGCGGTGGAAGCCGGCGGCTGGTTGCATGTGTCCAGCCAAGTGCCGATGGTCGATGGCGCCATCATCGGCGGGACCATCGAGGACCAGACGCGGCAGACCATCGCCAACTTGCTCGCCATCGTGAAGGAGGCCGGCTACGAGCGAAGCGACATCGTGCGCTGCGGCGTCTGGCTCGAGGACGCGCGAGATTTCTTCCCTTTCAACCGAATATTCTTAGAGGCCTTCGGGGAACACCTCCCGGCGCGCACAAGCATCGTCGCTTCGATGGTGATCGGCTGCAAGATCGAAATGGACTGCATTGCCTACAAGGACGCCGTCTAAGCCATGGGACTTGCCGAATTTATGCCGCTCGCGGTGGTGCACTTCATGGCGGTCGTGAGCCCGGGGCCCGACCTCGCTGTCACGCTGAAATCGACGCTCGGCGGGGGGTGGGCATCGGGAGTCCGAACGGCGCTGGGCATCAGCGCCGGGAACCTGATCCATGTAACTTACACGCTAGTAGGCCTGGGCATTCTGCTGCAAAGCAGCCCCGTGATATTTCGCCTTGTGGCGTGGGCGGGTGCCGCCTATCTCGCCTATCTCGGCATCATGATGTTGCGCTCGGTGCTGGCAACCTGGAGAGCGGCTACGGACTCGCCAGGCGCGACGCAAGATGGTGGCGAGGGGCCCGCGCTGGAACCCGGTACCCCTCATAAACCGACGCATCCCTTTCGGATGGGCTTCGTGACCAACGCGATGAATCCGAAGACGACGCTCTTCTTTGTCGCCATTTTCAATTCGCTGGTCAGTCCGACCACGCCGTGGCCCCAAAAGCTCGGGTATGGTCTTTGGATGTGCTTCGTCAGCGCCGCGTGGTTCGCCGCAGTGTCGACGCTGTTTGCCAACGCGCGGCTGCGTCGACACTACACCGAGCGTCAGCACTGGGTCGATGCGGTCCTGGGGGTGATGCTGATTGCACTCGCGGTGCGCGTGGCCACTACTTGAGATTGCCGATTCGTCATTGCGACGATTTGAAGCAGGGTGTTTGGGCGGGTACGGCCCGCGCCGGCGCATCTAGATGTGAGGCGTGGTGACGAAGTGGCCTTCGACCACTTGCACCGGCGCACGGAAGCCGTCGGCGGCCGCCTTGAGCCGCATTTCCAGGGCCTCGCGGCGTTTCTCGGGCGTCAGCCAATAGCGTTCATGCCCCCAGAGGCTGGCGCCGTGGAAGAACTCCTCTGCGCGCCACGACGGGGGGTCGATCGCGCGGCCGCCCCAGCCGTACTCGATCATGAAGTTCGACGGTGTGCGTGCGTAGAACGAGGTCATGAAGTCGTTGGTGTGCCGGCCCAGCGAAACGCCGATCCGCTGCGGGTCTTGCAGCGCGATGTCATAGGCCTGGCCGACGTCGTCCAGCGACAGCAGTTCCAGCATCAGGTGGTGCAGCCCCTGGGTGCCGGTCTCGATCAACGCGAGGCTGTGGTGTCTGGCATTGACGTGCAGGAAGTAGGCGCGAAACGGACTGAGCATGTAGTCGCTCAGCCGGAAGCCCATGACGTCGCGGTAGAACGCCAGCAGGGGGGCCGCGTCGACGACATGAAGCACCGCGTGGCCCAGGCCGAGCGAGCCGGTGCGAAAGCCGGACAGCGTCCGCGCCGGGGTGAAGGGCGTGTCGGCCCTTTGTTGCCCGTGAAATGCCTCGAGCTGGTTGCCGGCGGGATCCCGGAAGCGGATCAGCTCGGCGACGCCACGCTGGCTGGCGAGGGCGCCGGGGCTGGCCGTCACGGCCACGCCATGGGCTTCCAGGCGCGCCGCAAGTGACAACAGGGCCGGGCTGTCGGCGACTTCCCACCCGTAGACATGGGCGCCGGGCGCCAGCGCGGTGTCGACCATCAGGCGCCGGGCCCGGTCGTCGAGCCGCAGCGAGAGGGTGGACTGCGTTCGTTCGTCTACCTGGGCGCCGATCAACCCGGCCGCAAACCCTTCCCATTCGGCCAGCCGGTCGGTTGAAATGCCGAGGTACCCCAGTGCTTGCACTTCCATGAGCGTCCTTTGCCTAAGCTCGTGCTTGTTCTTCAATGTGAGCACAATACACAGAAATTTACCCAAGCACTCGAAAAAACTTGCTTAAGTTCGATAATGTGAGATTATATGATTGTTCTGGCGGCGTCAACCAGGGCGGTGGGCGCCCCGGGACGGCCGCGACCGCGAGGCGCTCGCCGGTCGACCCTGACACGAAGGAGTTGTGAGATGGCTGCAGATTGGCGGCCGGTGACCGAGCCGGCAGACGTGATGGGGCGATGGGCCCTGGTGAAATGGCTGCAGACGTACGACGATGGCCGCGTGACCTACCCGTTCGGTGAGGCGGCCACGGGGTTCATCCACTACGGCCGGCGCTACATGAACTGCCTGATGGCCAGGCCGCAGCGCAGTCACTTCGAGTCCGGCGGGCAATGGAATGCCAGTGCGCAGGAAAAGGCCGCGGCCTACGACTCGTTCATGAGCTACTGCGGCACCTACGAGATGGAAGGCGACGCCATCGTCCACCGCGTCACGTCCAGCCTCTACCCGAACTGGGAAGGCGGCGCGCAAAAGCGCCGGGCGCAGATCCGCGGCGACGAGCTGCGCATCGTGGCGCGCCTGGAAGAAGGCACGCCGAACGCACGCACCGCCACCCTGCTCTGGCGGCGGGACGGCGACGAGAAGGAAACATGATGGCGAAGATCGACACGCTGATCCGCGAAGGCGCGGTCCACGCGCAGCTGTATTCCGATCCGGAGATCTTTGCGCGCGAGATGCGCGAGATCTTCGGCATGGGCTGGGTGTACGTGGGCCATGAGTCCGAGATCCCCAAGCGGGGCGACTACCTGCGCCGGATGATGGGCACCGAGCCGGTGATCTTCACGCGGGCGGCCGATGGCGTGCATGTGGTGGCCAACCGTTGCGCTCACCGCGGCAACCTGGTGGTGCAGCCCGAGCACGGCAACCGCAAGGCTTTCGCCTGCCAGTACCACGGCTGGGTGTTCGGGCCGGACGGCAGCCTCCTCGACACCCCGTTGACCGCCAAGGTCGACGGCGCGCCGAAAGGGCCGGGCCTGAAGCGTGCCACGGTGGACAGCTACCGCGGCTTTGCGTTTGCCACATTCAACCCGTCGCCGAAACCGTTGCGCGAGCATCTCGGGCGCGCTACGGCGGCCATCGACCGCCAGTGCGGCCTGTCGCCCATGGGCGAGGTGGCGCTGCGCCGGCCGAGCATCCAGCACCTGTTCCGGGCGAACTGGAAGATGCTTTCCGAGAACGAGGCTGATGGGTACCACGTCGGTTTCGTCCACGATTCATTCACCAAGGGGGTGGGCCTCAAGGGCAAGTACGACAACGTGCTGTCGGGCGAGGAAGACAAGATCACCGCGGTGGTTCGCTACCTGGGCGACGGGCATACCGAGCTCGACTACGAGTCGACTTATTCGCAGCCGCTCACTTGGCTGGGCACCTCGCCCGACCGCTACCCGGCCTACACCGACGCCATGAACGCGGCCTACGGCGAAGCGCCGGCGCGCGAGGCGATGCGGGCCGGGCCACCGCACACCTTCATCTTCCCCAACCTGTTCCTGGCGGAGACCTGCCTGGTGATGATCCAGCCGGTGGCCGTGGGCGAGACCGTCAACTGGCACACGCCGATGTACCTCAAGGGGGTGCCCGAGGAAGTGAACCGGCGCATCATGCGGCAGGGCGAAGTCGCGATCGGGCCATCGTCGTTCCTGACCGCAGACGACGCCATCATTGCCGAGCGCCAATGGCGTGCGTTGCGCGATTCGCCGGGCTGGCTCGACATCAGCCGCGGAACCGAACGGGAGCGGTGCGAAGACGGCGTCTGGGTGTCCCACTACACCGACGAGACGCCGAACCGCGGGTTCTGGCGCCACTACGCCGCCGTCATGGCGGGTGAAAAAGAAGGGGTGGCGGCGTGACGAATCCCGCATCGGCCGCCGTGGCGGCCTTCAACCAGCCCGTCGGTGCGGACGAACGCAACGAGCTGGAAGCGTTCGTCTACCGCGAGGCCCGTCTGGCCGACGAGTCGCGCTACGACGAATGGGAAACCCTGCTGGCCGACGACATCAAGTACTGGGTGCCGGTGCTGCAGGACGACGCCGACCCGGAGCGCGACGTGTCGATCATCAACGACAACCGCTCCCGGCTGGCCACGCGCCTTCGCCAGCTGCGCACCGGCACCCGGCACAGCCAGGCGCCCCGTTCCGTGTTGCGCCGCCTGCTGACCAACCTCGAGTTCTCGGCGCGTGAGGACGGCCGCTACCGCGTGGAGGCGAACTTCGTGATTCACGAGTACCAGACGCAATCGGTCAATGCCTTGTGCCAGTGGCCGGGGCGTGTGGAGTACCACCTGGTGCGCGGCGGCGATGGCGGCCTGCGCATGGCATTCAAGAAGGTGATGCTCGTGCACGCTGCGGGCCCCTTGCCCAGCCTGGCCTTCCTGGTCTGACCCGCATGGCCGCGTTGTCCGCCATCGTGGGCCTGGGCCGCAGCCCGCTGTCGCGCAAGGTGATCGGCTCCGCGCGCGAACTGGCGGCACAGGCTGTTCGCGCGACCCTGGCCGACGCCGCGCTGAAGCCGTCGGACATCGACGGCCTGCTGCTGAATCAAAGTGCGCTGGCGCCTGCCGGAACGCTGCCGCTGTCCATGATCGACGACCTCGGCTTGCGCGACCTGCGCCTCTTGTCGCAAGTCGAAGGCAAGGGCGCTTCGGTGATCCAGATGGTGCAGCAGGCGACGCTGTCCATCCTGCACGGGATGGCCTCGCGCGTGGTGTGCGTGTTCGCCGATGCGCCGGTGGGTGCGGACAAGGGCGCCGGCGCGTCGTACCAGAACGAAACGCCGTTGACGGGCGTGCCCGGCTGGGAGGGGCGCTACGGCCTGTTCGGGCCGGTCGGCTCCCATGCCCTGCTGGCGCAGCGCTACCTCGCGGTGCATGCCGGCCGCGACCTGTCGCTGGGCGCCTACGCGCTGGCCTGCCGGAAATGGTCGGCGCTCGATCCCGATGCAGCCTTGCGCGATCCGCTCACGCCGGAGGCCTACCAGGCATCGCGCCCCATCGCCGAGCCGCTGCGCTTGCTGGATTGCGCCTACCCGCTGAACGGCGGGGTGGCGGTGGTGGTCTGCGCGGTCGACCGCGCGGGTGACCATCCGCAGCGCCCGGTGTACCTGCATGGCTTCGGGCAGGGCCATCGCACGGTGTCCCGCCTGCCGGGCGAGCGTGATCTCGAAACGGCCGCGGTGGTGGCCGCGCGCGATGTCTACGCCATGGCCGACGTGACGCCGCAGGATGTATCCGCCTGCCAGATCTATGACGCGTTCTCGATCGACGCCGTGCTGGCCCTGGAAGACTACGGCCTGGCGCCGCGGGGAGAGGCGCTGGCGCTGCTGGCCTCGGGCGCGACCTCGCCCGGCGGGCGCCTGCCGGCCAACACCGGCGGCGGCCACCTGGCCCAGGGCTATCTGCAAGGCATGACGCCGCTGGCGGAAGCGGTGGTGCAAGGGCGGGGCCTGGGCGGCGCACGCCAGGTCGCACGCAACGACGTGATCCTGGTGACCGGTGCCGGCGGGTGCCTGGAATACCACGCTGCGGCGGTGCTGAGTCCGCATGTCCGATGGGGGTGAATCCGATGAACGAACTGCCCGCCGCTGCCCAGCTGCGGCCTCTCGGCGAGCAGCTCCTTGCCGACACGGCCCGCGGCATTCTGCGTGTGCCGATCTGCCGTGCCACGGGAGCCGCGCTCCACTACGGGCACAGCTGTCTCCCGGACGCGGTGACCTGGGTCGACGCCAGCGGGCGGGCCTCCTTGTATGCCTTCACGGTGCTCTGGCAGGCCCATCGCGCGCAGATGAAGGTGCCTTACAACGTGGCGTGGGTCGAGCTGGAAGAAGGGCCGCGCCTCGTGAGCGCGGTGGTCGTGGACGACATGCGCCGGCTGCGCGTCGGCATGCCGCTGGTGGCGCACTTCGACGGCCAGGGCACGCTGGTCTTCCTGCCGGCCCAGGCGCCCGCTTCGAAGTCACCCGCGAGAGACCCCAAGGCATGACGCAGCACCCCGCATCCGCAGGCGCGCTGGCCGGCATCAAGGTGGTGGACTTGAGCCGCGTGCTGGCCGGGCCGCTGTCTTCCATGATCCTTGCCGACCATGGCGCGCGCGTCATCAAGGTGGAGCCGCCCCAGGGCGACGACACCCGCCGCTGGGGGCCGCCGTTCCGCCCGGGCGATGACGGCGAGCGCGGCGACGCCAGCTACTACATCGGCCTGAACCGCAACAAGGAAGCCATGTCGCTCGACATCATGCAGCCGCAGGGGCGCGAGGTGCTGATGGCGCTGCTGAGCGATGCCGATGTGCTGATCGAGAACTTCAAGACCGGCACGATGGAGAAATGGGGCCTGTCGTACGAGCGCGATCTCGCGCCGCGCTTTCCCCGGCTCGTCTATTGCCGCGTGACCGGATTCGGCGCAGACGGCCCATATGGTGGGCTGCCCGGCTATGACGCCGTCTTGCAGGCGATGACCGGCCTCATGAGCGTCAACGGCGATCCCTCGACCGGGCCGATGCGCATGGGCACGCCCATCGTCGACATTTCCACCGGGCTGTACTCGGTCATCGGCGTGCTGATGGCCTTGCAGGAACGCGAACGTTCCGGGCGGGGGCAATTCGTCGACATGACCTTGTACGACTGCGGGATGTCGCTGCTGCATCCCCATGCCGCCAACTACTTCCTGAACGGAAAGCGCCCACCCCTGCTGGGGAACTCGCATCCGAACATCGTTCCGTGCGACAAATTCCCGACCCGCAACGGCGAGATCTTCGTGGTGATTGGCAACGAGCGCCAGTTTGAAAAGTTCGCCGAAGTGCTCGGGTGCAGCGATCTGCTGAAGGACCCGCGCTTCGCAACCAACCAGGCGCGCGCCGGGAACCGCGATGCGCTGTGGCGCACGCTTGCGGACATTCTGCGCGGGCACGATGGCGTCGCCTTGTCGGTGCAGTTGCTGCAAGCGGGGGTTCCGGTCGGGCCGGTGCGCCCGGTGGACGAGGCGTTGACGGCCGAGCACACCCAGGCCCGGTCGATGATCTTCGCGTCGGATGAACATCGCAGCCTGGGCACGCCCGTGAAGCTTTCGCGCACGCCGGCTGCGCTTCGGCGCGTCCCACCCCCGTTCGGCGCCGACACCGTGGCCATCCTGCGCGAGCATGGTTTCGATGAAGAGACCATCGCGCGTTTACAGGCGCTGGGAATCGCCCCGCCCACCATGCAATGACGACACTCACCGAGAACCCCGTGATGGAAGAGTTTGTTCAGGCGTGCGCATCGGCCGATGTGGGCGATGGCGAAACATGGCCCGCTGTCGTTGCCGGACGCGAGGTGTGCCTCTATCGCCACGAAGGCGTTGCCTATGCCACCGAAGACCGGTGCTCGCACGGCGACGCCAAGTTGTCGGACGGCAACCTGCTGGGGCACGAAATCGAATGCCCGTTCCACCGCGGCCGGTTCGACATCCGCACCGGCCAGGCGACCTTGCGGCCCTGCAGGCAGCCGGTGGCTGCTTTTCCCGTGCAAGAGCGCGACGGCTTCATCTGGATAGCGCTGGCCGGGCCGGAGGCGTCGCCCGGGTGACCCTTGAAAAGCGAGGTTCCGGCCCGAGGTGTGGGGCAAGGAGAACCTCGTATGCACATGCTCTACAACTCGGACAGCTTCGCCGTCGTGCAGATCGACGTCCCTTCGCTGGACGCGGCCGTGCCGGGCGATGTTTTGCAGCGTGGGGGCTATGAGATCGTGGACAAGTTCTCGCGCAAGGAAATCTTCATTGAAGGGGCCATGGCCGAGAGCTTTCGCGAAGGCGTGGAGGCGTTGATCCAGACCTCCCCGTCGCCGGAGGAGATCGACGACTACATCGGCCGCTACAGCCTGCTGATGCAACAGCCGCTGCTGGTGCACTGAGCCGGCCGCGGCCGGGCAAGCGTGAACTGCGCCACGTGGGCGCGCGGCGGCTACCGTGTGCAGACCCCGCCTGTGCAGTAAGGTCGCGCGGACGGGACTTGCTCCTTGGCGCAGGGTGCGCCAAGATGGCCCCGGATGTCGTACCGAGGAGAGGCCTGATGGCGACGAGTCACCAGGAGTCCCGCGTGGTCCTGTCGCCCGGCGTGAAAGAAGCCCCGGTGCTCGACCGCATGTGCTCACAGTTCTTGTTGACGCTGACCGTGCGGCGCGCGGGGCGGTTCAACGTGCGGCGCGACTGGAACAGCCTGCTGTCGCTGACCGGCCGCCATCTGGTGTGGCCGGTGTCGGTGCTCTCGCGTTTGCGCGCCTTCCTCAATGCGCGCTGCAAGGGCAATGAGCATTGGGCGGGGCATGAAGTCCTGAGTGACGCGGCCTTCATGCAGCGCCATGGCGCCTGGAACGGGCCGTACGAAGAAGGCACGCTGTTCTTCTACATCGACGAGTACATCAAGGATGCGCCGAAAGACCTGCTGGCCGTGATCGGCGCCACTGCCGAGTGGCTGGGCCGCAGCCTGAAGAAGGAATCGACGCTGGTCGAGAAGAACATCGACGCCTTGGCCGGCTTGCTGCAGCTGAATCCGGCGGAACGTGCGCTGCTGCTGTACGGCACGCTGGCGCGCTACCAGCGCGACCTGCGCGGCCTGCTGGTCGAGTTCAAGGTGGCCAATGCGCAGGAGGCCTATGCCGCCATTGCCGAAGTGGCCGGCGTCAGCGAGCAGGAGGTGGCCGAGGCCTTGCGCGCCGGTTCCCGGCTCGAGCGCACCGGCATGGTCGAAAACCTCATCTCCGAGCACAACATCACCGACCTGGCTGACCTCATGAAGGTCAGTGAACAACTTCCTCCGGTGCTGATGCGGCACTACGAGGGGCCGTCGGACCTGATGGCCGTGTTCACGCGGCCCGCGGCACCCACAGAACTCACGCCCGCCGACTTCCATTTCGTCGGCGATGATCAACGGGTGCTCACCGCGATGCTGCGCAATGCAGTGGCGCGAAAGGAAGCGGGCGTCAATGTGCTGCTGTACGGCCCGCCCGGGACCGGCAAGACCGAGCTTGCCAAGGTGGCGGCCAACGCCGCGGGCCTGGAGCTGTATGAGGTGGAGTACGCCGACCGCGATGGCAACAGCCTGAGCGGGCGCGACCGCTATCGCTCGCTGCAGATCAGCCAGGTGTTCCTGAAGGCCAGTGCGCAGGTGGCCTTGCTGTTCGACGAGGTGGAAGACGTGTTCCCGCCGATCTCCACCGATGCGGCGCAGCTCATGGCGCGCCTGGACACTGGCGACGGCTCGTTCTCCGGCAGCGTCAGCGGCAAGGCGTGGGTGAACCAGATCCTGGAGACGAACCCCGTGCCGGTCATCTGGGTCACCAACCG
>CAZBOF010000054.1:20830-26523 GCA_964493285.1 uncultured Rhizobacter sp.
TCGAACAGATCGACCCCGCCTTTCGCCGCCGCTTCCAGTACCACCTCGAACTCAAGAGCCCACCGCCCGGCGCGCGTGAAGCGCTGGTGATCCGCGCGCTCGATGGCGCGGCGGTGTCGCCGGGCTTTGCGGCACAGCTGGCCGAGCGCAAGGGCCTCACGCCCGCCCAGGTGCGCACGGCGGTGAAGTTCGCGCAACTCGCCTGCGAGGAGCGCGACCCCGCGCAGCTGGAGTCGCTGATCGAGCGGCAACTGGGCAACGCCGACCGCGCGCTGGGCAACGGCGCGAGCGAGCACGGCGCACGCCGCGTCGTGACGCACTACGACCTCGGCCTGATTCACACCGAATCGCGCTTCGAGCTGCCCAGGATCATCGAGGCCCTGCGGCGCAAGGGCTACGGCACGCTGTGCTTCCATGGGCCGCCGGGAACGGGCAAGACCGCGCTGGCCGAATACATTGCCCAGCAGCTGCACCGGCCGCTGATGGTGCGCCAGGCCTCCGACCTCATCAGCAAGTACGTGGGCGAGACTGAGACGAACATGGCACGCATGTTCGACGAGGCGCAGGGCGAGCAGGCCGTTCTGCTGCTGGACGAGGCCGACAGCTTCCTGCGCAGCCGGCGCATGGCCGAACGCCACTACGAGGTGAGCGAGGTCAACGAAATGCTGCAGGGCATGGAGCGCTTCGCAGGGGTGTTCATCTGCACCACCAACCTCTTCGACGAACTGGACGAAGCCGCGCTGCGCCGCTTCACGTTCAAGATCCATTTCATGCCGCTGACCACCGCGCAACGCGAGCGCATGTTCGCCATGGAAGTGCTGAACGGCGAGGTCGATCAGCTCACCACCGAACAGTGTGAGCGCTTGCACAAACTCGATGTGCTCACGCCGGGCGATTTCGCCGCCGTCAAGCGGCAGGTGGACGTGCTCGGGGAGAACTTCGCGCCAGACGAGTTCTTGTCGCAGCTCGAGGCGGAACACCGGGTGAAGCCCGAGGTGCGGCGGCGTCGCGACATTGGCTTCCTGCACTGAGCGTGCGGGGCTGCCGCGACATCTTTCACGGAAGGCGGCAGAAGTTCCGGCACCGCTCAAGACGCGGGTAAGGTGTCCGATATCGAACGGGTACCCCGTATTCCGAGAACTCGATGACCGAGGTGTTTCTTTCCTGGAGCTTTCGCACCGAACTGTGGTGGGCGTCGGCGGCGATGGCCGTCTTTGCGTCCTACGTGGCCCTGGACCTCGCACACGGTGTGGCCTCTTCGAACCGGTTCACCGCGTTGCGCTCGTTGCTGGCGTCGGCGGTTGCGCTGGCCACCGGCACCGTGGCCTGCCATTTCGTGGTGCTGTCCGAGCGCCCGTTGCCGCTGTCCTGGGGCTTCCACGGCTGGGTGGTGATCGGGGCGCTGGTGGTCGCTTTTGCGGGAGGCTTGACCGGGGTGCTGCTCAGCGCGCGCCATCAGATGACGCGTGTCCATGTGGCCTTGACTGCGGTGGTGCTGGCCGCCGGAGCCTGCGCGGTGCCGATGGCGGCGCTGCTGGCCTGGGACATCTCGCCCGGCGTGCACTGGAACTGGGCCCTCATCGGGGTCGGCTGGGCGCTGGCGTGCATCAGCGCCTGCGCCGCGTTGCCGATCGTCGCGGCGCAGCCACGCTCCGTGTCACGCCTGCGTCCGGCCTGGCAGGCCGGCGTCTCGCTGGCGCTCGGCTTGGCCATCGCGCTCGGCAATGCGGCGGTGCTCTTTGCCAGCCAGGTGCCGCAGGAGGCGGTGTCGCTCGGCACCGGCCAAACCAGCCTCAGCACGATTTCCGCACTCGCGTTGATCGGTGCGCCGGCACTGCTGCTGGTGCTGCTGATGACGTCAATCCTCGAATCGCACTTCCGCAAGATGCTGCGCCGCACGCGCGACGAACTCAAGCGCGCGGCGCAGACCGACCGCCTGACCGGCCTGCCGAATCGCTCGATGATCGAAGAGGCCCTGCAGCAGGCCGCCGGCCATGCCGATCGCCGGCAGCACCGCCTCGGGCTGCTGTTCATCAACGTGGATGGCCTGAAGGCGATCAATGAATCCTTCGGCCAGGGCATCGGCGACAAGGTGCTGCGCGAGGTGGCGCAGCGATTGAGTGCGGTGGCCGGGCCGCGCGACATGGTGGCACGCGCCGGAGGCGACGAGTTCCTCCTGCTGTTCGAAGGCAACCCGAGCATGACCGATGCCGACCGGACCGCGGCCCAGGTGCTGGGCCGCATGAACGAGCTGTGTCGAATCGACGACCACGATGTGTCGGTGTCGTGCACCGTGGGCGTGGCGATGTACCCGGCACACGGCAGCGCCGACAAGCTGATCGCCCATGCGGCTGCGGCCATGCATGCCGCCAAGCGCCACGGTGGCGCCTCGCGCAGTTTCTTTGAAGAGAGCATGGTGGCGGGTGCGCGCGACCAGCTCGAGCTGCTGAAGGACCTGCGCCGCGCGATCGAGAACCAGGAACTTGAGCTTCACTACCAGCCCAAGGTCCACGCGCCCAGCGGGCAGATCACCGGCGCCGAGGCGTTGATGCGCTGGCATCATCCGCAGCGCGGGACGATCGGCCCCAATGTGTTCATCCCGCTTGCCGAACGCTTCGGGCTCATCAACGCGCTGGGCAACTGGCTGATCGAAGACGTTTGCCGCCAGATTCGTGCATGGCACGAGAAGGGCCTGCGCATGCGGGTGGCGATCAACCTGTCGGTCCACCAGCTGCGGCAGGCGGACCTGGTCGAGCGCATCGCCAGTGCGCTGCGCCGCAATCACATCGAGCCCTCGCAGCTCACCTGCGAGATCACGGAGTCGGCCGCGATGGACGACACCCGTGTCACGCTGCTGAAGATTGCACAGCTGGCCGAAGTGGGTGTGCACCTGTCCATCGACGATTTCGGTACCGGCTACTCGTCGCTGAGCTACCTGCGCCGCCTGGCGGCGGAGGAGCTGAAGATCGACCGCAGCTTCGTGTGCGACCTCGAAAGCAGCGCCGACGCGCGCGCGATCGTGGACGCGGTCGTGAAACTGGCGCAGGCGCTCGGCCTGAAGGTGGTGGCCGAGGGGGTGGAGACCGAAGCGCAGCAAGACATCCTGCGCACGCTCGGCTGCAACGAGTTGCAAGGTTTCTTGTTCGCCAGGCCCATGCCCGCCCAGGCACTGGCGATGTGGGCGATGGACGATGAAGGGCCGCGCGCCCTGGATTTCCGCGCCTCGCTCTTTGGCGACGCGCTGGTGCCTGCCATCCTCGAAGACCGCCCCTGAGCCTGCGTGCAACGGCCCGGGCGGCACTTCCTACAATGCGTGCATGAACACGCCGATCTACACCCGTGCTGCCGCGTTGCCGCAGATCCTGAAGACGCGCATTGCCATCCTCGATGGCGCCATGGGCACGATGATCCAGCGCTACAAGCTCTCCGAGGCCGACTACCGCGGCGATCGCTTCCTCGACCACGGCAAGGACCTCAAGGGCAACAATGAGCTTTTGCAGTTCACGCGCCCCGACGTGATTTCGGAAATCCACGAGCAGTACCTGGCCGCCGGTGCCGACTTGATCGAGACCAACACCTTCGGCGCCACCCGAGTGGCGCAGGACGACTATGCGCTCGCGCATGTGGCGCGCGAGATGAACGTGGTGGGCGCCCGGCTGGCGCGCGCTGCCTGCGACAAATACAGCACGCCCGACCAGCCGCGCTACGTGGCCGGCGCGCTCGGCCCCACGCCGCGCACCGCCAGCATCAGCCCCGACGTGAACGATCCGGCTGCGCGCAACACCAGCTTCGACGAGCTGCGGGCCGCGTACTACGAACAGGCCGAAGGGCTGCTGGAGGGCGGCGCCGATGTCTTTCTGGTCGAAACCATCTTCGACACGCTGAACGCGAAGGCCGCGATCTTCGCGCTTGACGAACTGATGGAAGCCACCGGTGAGCGGTTGCCCGTCATCATGTCCGGCACCGTGACCGATGCGTCCGGGCGCATCCTTTCAGGCCAGACGGTGAGCGCCTTCTGGCACAGCGTGCGCCACGCGCGCCCTCTTGCCGTCGGGCTGAATTGCGCGCTCGGCGCCGCGCTGATGCGGCCCTACATCGAAGAACTCACCAAGGTGGCGGGCGACACCTTCATCAGCTGCTATCCGAACGCCGGCCTGCCCAATCCGATGAGCGAGACCGGTTTCGATGAAACGCCCGACATCACCGGCGGGCTGCTGGAAGAGTTCGCGAAGGCGGGGTTCCTGAACATCGCCGGGGGATGCTGCGGCACGACGCCGGAGCACATTGCCGAGATTGCCAAGCGGGTCAGCGCCTACCGCCCACGGGGTGTGCGCGACCCGGTGTTCAAGCACCTGGTCGACGCCTGAGGCGGGCGGAACGCCGCGCTCAGCGCGCGGCCGGCGCCGTGGGTGCAGGCCGGGCCGGCTCGCCGATCAGGAGTTCCACGCGGCGGTTGCTGGCGCGTCCGGATTCGCTGTCGTTGCCGGCCACGGGGTCACGCGAGCCGCGCCCGGCCACGGACAGGCGCACCGGCGAGAGACCGCGCGCCACCAGCCAGTCGCGGGTGCTCGCGGCGCGATCGAGCGACAGCGCATCGTTGCCGGCGGCCGAGCCGCTGGTGTCGGTGTGGCCCACGATGCGCACCTCCGCGCCGGGCACGTTGCGCAGCGCCAGCACGATCTTGTCGAGCAAGGCCGTGGCAGCGGGCTTCAGCGCCGAACGGCTGGGCTGGAACGCGAGGTCGCCAGGCACGGTGACCCAGAGGCGCTGGTCGGTGGTGCGGGTCACGGTGGCATCGGTGCCCGACACTGCGGCGTGGATCTGCCGCTCGGCCGTTTCCATCTGCGGCGACCAGCTGCGTGCGGTGCCCGGGGCCGTCTGCCCACCGTACACCGGCCCCGGCGCGGAGCCCGGTGCGGAGGCGGCACCCTCGGGCACGGCTTTCGGTGCGCCCGCACACCCGGCCAGCAGGGCCGCCAGCGCGAGGGGATACGACGCGGCGGGATGACGCCACAAGGAGGAGGGGGTTCTTCGCTTCGCCATGGTCTGCGCATTCTGAAGGGGTGGGGGCCGGACCCCATTGGAACGCCTGAATTCCCGTAGGTTGCCGCGGGTGTTGCCGCAGATGTAACGACCTGCAGGAGGCGCTGGCGCCACGCGCGTGCTCCGGCGGCAGACAGGCCCTAAAATCCCGCGCTTCCAAGGAGCGTTGCGACGGCCGCCATTCAGGCACCGCCAGGCTTGGAAGCTCGCAACGACGCTCACCCCTGCATGCTCCAGATGACACGCATGCGCTGTGGGTGAGCACCGCAGTGCATGCCAGGTTCCCGCCATGACTGCCTCCAAGACCCCCGCTGTGTCCGTTCCTCCGATGAAGCTCGCCGGACTCGAACCCGTCGTCATCGGCGAGGAAACGCTGTTCGTCAACATCGGCGAACGCACCAACGTCACAGGCTCCAAGGCTTTTGCCCGCATGATCCTGAACGGCGAGTTCGAGAAAGCGCTTGCGGTGGCGCGCCAGCAGGTGGAGAACGGCGCCCAGGTGATCGACATCAACATGGACGAAGCCATGCTCGACAGCAAGGCGGCCATGGTGCGCTTTCTGAAGCTGATCGCCTCCGAACCGGAGATCGCCCGCGTGCCGATCATGATCGACAGCTCCAAGTGGGAGGTGATCGAAGCCGGGCTGAAGT
>CAZBOF010000055.1:0-23588 GCA_964493285.1 uncultured Rhizobacter sp.
GACGAAATCACGCACGAATTCTTCGCGCAGGTCGTCGATGAAGATGTTCTCGGGCTTGATGCCCATCTTGATGGCCTTGGCGCGCGCGGGCTCCACTTCCTCGCCCTGGCCCAGGTCGGCCGTGAAGGTCACGACCTCGCATTGGTACTCGTCCTGCAGCCATTTCAGGATGACCGAGGTGTCGAGGCCCCCGGAATAGGCCAGCACCACCTTGCGGGGGGCTTGGGCGGATGGTTTCGCGGCGGCGCGGGGGGCAGGTTTCGGCATGGTGCGGGACAAAAAATCAGGGGTGAAGCTGGAATTCTAGTGGCCGCCCCGCATTCGGCGGGCCGTGCTGGCTTGGGCTGTGCTTCTCAAGCGGCCTGCGGTGCGGCGGGGAGCGGGTGGGCAAAAAAAAGAGCCGGCTGGTGCCGGCTCAATTCCCCCACGCCAGGGGACTGGAGATCACACTCCCGGAGTCCAGACCGTTGTGCAGTGATGCGCGGCGGTGAAGTCGTCATCGCTGATCGATCGCGTGCCGATGGCATCGAACGACCACACGGCATCCTGGGTGCCCCAAGGTGCCCAGGCGCCGGGCGCTGTGGCGGTGTTCGGGTCGCCGGTGCGTGCAAAGCGGGCGAAGGCGCCGACGAAGCCGTTCGCCACGACAGATTGCGAGGCGGTGAGTGGCGGACGGTTCGCCATCGTGAAGAGGTAAGGCAGCTCCGACGTGTGCGCCGCACCCATGTCGAAGCTGATGCCGGGCAGCGGCGGGGACGCGGTGGTGTCGGCGAACTCGTAGGCATATACGTTCGCGCCCGCCTTCTGAAGCTTGGATGACAAGCGCGAGTTGCACGAGAAGAGGTGGTCCGTGCCCAGGGCGCCCAGCGCGAGGCTCGGGCTGTTGCCGAAAGCCGCCGGAGGGTAGACGCCGAGCGCCAGCCCCGCGGCCTGTGCGGCCAAGTAAGGGAAGGTGCCGATGATGGCGTCCTGGTAATCGGCCAGCGTGAGCGGCGCGCCGAGGTAGGGTTTGGCGATCGTGGGCGCGGCGAGTTCGTCCAGCCCCACGAAGAGGGTCCATTCGTCGCGCGTGGTGCCTTGAATCAACGGGACCTGGCTGTAGGTGCCGGCCAGCAGGTGTGCTTTTACCGAGTCGGTGAGAACGCGGCCGTCCACCGACGGGATCGGCCCCGAGGGCCATGCGAGCGATTGCGATGCGAGCAGCGTGGCCACCGGGATCGAGCGCAGGCACGCAATGTCTTGGGCCGGGCACGACGTTGCCGCCAGTGCGATGCCGATGCTTTCCGCCGCGCCGAGCGGGGCTTGTCCGTCGAGCGCATAGGCGCCGCTCATGATGATGGCCTTGTGGAACAGCCCGGCGGAGTCGGCTGACGCGAGGTGCGTGTGCACGCTGAAGCCCCCGGCCGACTCACCGAAGAGGGTCACGTTGTCCGGATTGCCCGAGAACGCGGCGATGTTGTCGCGTACCCAGCGCAGGGCGGCTTGCTGGTCCATCAGGCCGTAGTTGCCGGAGGCGCCGCCTTGCTCGGCGCTGAGTGCCGGATGCGACAAGAAGCCCAGTGCGCCGAGGCGGTAGTTCAACGTGACGACCACCATGCCCTGGTCCACCAGGCGAGCCGGGTTGTAGCCGTTGCTGTGGCCGAGGTAGAACGCGCCGCCGTGAATCCACACCATCACGGGGAAAGGGCCGGGCCCCTTGGGCGTGAAGACGTTGAGGTAGAGGCAGTCTTCGCTGATCGAGGCGGCGCCGAAGGGGGTGGGGGGCTGCGCGCAATGTGGGCCGAAGTTCTGGGCGGAGCGGACGCCGCTCCAGGATGCCGGCGCGGCCGGGGCACGCCAGCGGCGTTCACCCACGGGCGCTGCGGCGTAGGGGATGCCGAGATAGCTGTTCGCGGTGGCGCCCGAGTTGCCGCCGACGAGGCCGGATGCCGTGCGCACCTGCGGATCCTGCGATCCGCCGCCGCATGCGGCCAGCAGGCCCATGAGTGCGATGCCCGTGAGCACGCGCGCCCACGCTGCCGTCCGATTCAATCCCTTCATCACCTGCCTCCTTGCATATATGCACGATCGTGCGAAAACAAAGTGTGCCGGAGGAAGGCGGCCGGGGTGATTGGTGAAAGCGAGCTGTCCCCGAGGTGACATGGGGTCTGCGCCCTGTCACCTCGGGCGGGGATGGGTCAGAACGACGAGCCCGGTTGGGCGAGGAAGGCGGTCTCCTCGGGCGTGGAGGCACGGCCGACGATGGCATTGCGGTGCGGGAATCGGCCGAACCGGGCGATCACGTCACGGTGGCGATGGGCGTAGTCGAGAAAACCATCCATCCCCGGCGCGCTCTCGTGCAGGGCGGTGTAGAGCCGCACCGATTCATCTTGCGAGGCGATCGACTCGTCGTGTTCGAAGGGCAGGTAGGCGAAGACGCGTTGCAGCGGCGGCAGCTCGGCGTGCTGGCCGGTGCGCACCATGGCGCGGGCCGCCTCCAAGGCCAGGGGGTCGCCGGCAAAGGCGCGCGGCGTGTTGCGAAAGACGTTGCGGGTGAACTGATCCAGCACCACGATCTCCGCCAGCGCCGCCGCGGCTTGTGAGCGCCAGGCCGACAACGCGTGCCGCAACGCGCGTTCGATCAAGGGGCCGAAGCGCCGTTCGATGTCGCGGTCGAAGTCGTCATTCTTCTGGAACCACTCGGTGCGGGGCGTGATGGCCGGCGGCTCGCCAAACCAGAAGCCGAGAACGTTGTGCGATTCGGTATTCATGGTGACTTTTTTCCCAATTGCTGCCAGAGGTAGCTGAACTCGAGTGCCTGCAGATGGGCGCGTTGCTCGTTGTCGGCGGCGCCGCCGTGGCCGCCTTCGATGTTCTCGTAGTAGAGAACATCGTGGCCCAGCGACAGCATGCGTGCCGCCATCTTGCGCGAGTGCCCGGGGTGCACGCGATCGTCGCGCGTGGATGTGGTGAACAGCACCCGGGGGTAGGAGGTGCCCGGCTTCAGGTTCTGATAGGGGCTGTATCGCGAGATGAAGGCCCATTCCTCCGGCAGGTCGGGGTTGCCGTATTCCGCCATCCAGGACGCGCCGGCCAGCAGCGTGTGGTAGCGGCGCATGTCGAGCAGTGGCACCTGGCAGACCACGGCGCCGAACAGGTCCGGCCGCTGGGTGAATGCGGCGCCGACCAGGAGGCCGCCGTTGCTGCCACCCATGATCCCGAGATGCTGGGGTGCGGTGATCTCGTGGGCCACGAGGTCCTCGGCGACTGCAACGAAATCGTCGTAGCTTCGCTGCTTGTTCGCTTTCACCGCGGCTTGGTGCCAGGCCGGGCCGAACTCCCCGCCGCCGCGGATGTTGGCGACCACCAGCACGCCGCCGCGCTGGTACCACGCGCGGCCGAACCCGCCCGAGTACCACGGCTGCAACGAGACTTCGAAGCCACCGTATCCGTAGAGCAGTGTCGGATTCGTGCCGTCGGCTTTCGCACCGCGAGGCCACACCACGAAGTACGGCACGCGTGTGCCGTCTTTCGAGGTGGCAAGGCGCTGCTCGGCGCGCATGCCGCTGCTGTCGAATAACGCGCCGCGCGCCTTCAGCAGGGTTCGCTCGTCGTTGGCAGTGGTGGCCAGGTACAGCGAATCGGGTGTGAGGAAGTCGGTGTAGCTGAGCCAGTAGGACTCGGCCAGCGGGTCGTCGCGCACCAGGGGGTCGTGCAGGCCGCTGGCGTTCAGCGTGCCGGGGAACGGCGCCTCGATCTCGCGGCCCGTGAAGCGGTCGCCCTGCTTGCGCCATTGCTCCAGCCGGCCGGCGACGTTGTCGATCACGCTCAACAGCACATGGTCGCGTGTGGTCGAGTAGCCCGACAGCGAGCGTGTGGCGGTCGGTGTGAACAGGGAGGACAGCTTGCGTTCTCCGCGCAGGTAGTCGGCGGCATTGGCATGCAGCAGAGAGCCGCTGGGATGGCGTTGGCCACCGACGTCCCAGTCGCTGCGCAGGTGCAGCAAGATCGTGTCGCGCAGGAAGCTGGGCGATGCGTCGCTGGGGATGTCGAGCGGGGCCAGCGCGTCGCCTTGCGCGAGAAAGTACTTGCTGTTGTAGAAGTCGAGCGAGCGGACGAAGACAGTGCGCTCGTAGCCGGGCGTGCGATCGACGCTCACGCCCACCGACACGTCTTGGCGTTCGCCTTCGAACACCGTCACCGCGTCGCTCAGCGGCGTGCCGCGCGCCCAGCGCTTGACCACTCTCGGATAGCCCGAATCGGTCATGGAGCCGGGACCGAAATCCGTGCCGACGTAGAGCGTGTTCTCGTCCACCCAGTCGACATCTGATTTGGCTTCGGGCAGCACGAAGCCGTTTTCAACGAAGTGGCGGGCCTGGATGTCGAACTCGCGCGTCACCTTGGCGTCGGCGCCGCCGCGTGAGAGCGAGATCAGGCAGTGGGTGTAGGCCGGGCCGAGGCAGTTGGCACCGCCCCACACCCAGTTCTCGCCTTCGGCCCGCGCCAGGGCGTCCAGATCGAGCACGGTGTCCCAGCCGGGCTGCGGCTTGCGGTATTCGGCCAGTGACGTGCGGCGCCACAAGCCGCGCTTGTGCTGTTCGTCCTGCCAGAAGTTGTAGAGCCAGTCGCCGCGCCGCGTGACGGAGGGGATGCGGTCCTTCGCATTCAGGACATCGAGCAGATCGCGGCGGGTGGGTTCGAACTCGGGCCGGGCTGTCAATTCTTTCTGCGACAGCGCATTGCGTTCGCGCACCCAGTTCAGTGCGCGTTCGCCTTGCACATCTTCGAGCCACAAGAGCGGGTCGTCACTGGATTCCGGGGGCGGGGGCGAAGAGGTCATGGCGGAGGCGGAGGTCAAGGTGAGAAGCGCAGCCAGCAGGTTGCGAACCCGGCGCAAGGGACGGCTTGCGGTCATGCGCGCAGATCGTGTGTTTCGGGGTGCCGTTCCAGGTAGCTGCGCACATAGCTGCATTGCGGGTCGATCTTCAATGCATTCGCGCGCGCATGATCGACGGCTGCACGCACCAGGGCGGCGGCGATGCCGCGGCCTTCGAGCGCGGGCGGCACCTCGGTGTGCGTCATGCGCAGGCCGCCCGGCCATGGCGTGTATTCGGCCTTGCCCAGATGGCCTTCGAGCGTCACTTCGAATCGGTGTGCTTCGGTGTTGTGGACAACGGAGTAGGCGGGTGCGTTCATGCGCGGCGTCTCGGGCGGGTGGGTCAGGGAGCCACCCATCATGCCGCAGGCCGCATGGCCTGTGTCAGCCGGGGTTCAGTCGCCGCGGGTTGATCTCGATGCTGTGCTCGCCATCGCTGACCCAGACCGCGCCGTCTTGCACCGTCACTTGGAGCTGCATCGTGCGTTGGGCGAGCGTGGCCAGCGATTGGCTTTGGTCGGCGGGGATCTGCCACACGGCGGCGTTGCGCGCGCGGGTGATCTTCGTGGCGATGCCGCTCCACCAGACGGGCGTGCTGTGGCTGAAGCTGTAGACGATGAGCTTTTCAGTGCGCGGGCTCGCGCGCATCACGCGTTTGTCATCTGGCTGGCCGATGTCGATCCACTGAAGGATCTGGCCCGTCAGGTCTTTCTGCCACAGGCTGGGCTCATCGGTGTCCCACAGGTCCTTGGCGAGTTCGAGGGCGCCGTGGTCGGTGTTGAGCCGCGCGTGCAGCGCATACGCCAGCAGGCGGATCATCATGCGCTCGTCGGTCTCGGAAGGATGGCGGGCGATGGTGGTGCTGAGGTCACCGTAGCGGTGGCTGTCCATGTCGGCCAGCGCGATCTGGGCTTTGTAGATGGTGGCTTTCAGGGCCATGGGCGTGCTCGCAGGGTGGGTCGGGCATTAGACCACCCGCTGCGGTGACAATCCGGCGTCCAGACGAGAGGAGCGGCGCGATGAGCATGAAGAAGTTCGACCTGGCCAAGAGCCTCGGGCTCAAGGTGACGGGCCAGATGAAGGCTGCCGGAGTTCCCCAACGCTTTGCCCAAGGGGCGGCGCAGGTGCTCGATCGGCGCGAAAGGCGCGCACGCGACGCGGCGGCAGGCTTGGTGCCTTTTGCCTGCAAGCTGCCGAAGGAGATGGTGCAGTCTCTGAATGCGCGCGCCACCTCGCATCCGCGGGGGCTCAATGGCCTGGTGGCCGAGTTGTTGGCGACGGGGCAGGTGCCGCAGCAGCCGGCGGTCACGCCTGTGCCTGCCAAGAAGGCATCTGCCCGCAAGGCGGCCCCCAAGAAGGTGGCCCCGGGGGGCGCGTCAGGCGGCTGACCAGGCCGTCATGCTTCGGCCACTTGCAGAACCAGCTTCCCGAAGTTCTCGCCATTGAAAAGCTTCAGCAGGGTGTCGGGAAAGGTTTCCAGTCCGTGGACGACGTCTTCCTTGCTCTTCATCCGGCCTGATTTCAGATAACCCGACATCTCGGCGACGGCCTCGCCATACCGGTCTGCGTAGTCGAATACCACCATGCCTTCCATCCGCGCGCGATGGACCAGCAGCGACATGTAGTTGGACGGCCCGCGCGGCGCCGACGTGTTGTTGTATTGGCTGATCGCACCGCAGATCACGATGCGTGCTTTTCGCGTGATGCGCGTGAGAACGGTATCGAGAATGTCGCCGCCGACGTTGTCGAAGTAGATATCCACCCCGTCCGGGCACAGTTCGCGCAGGCGGTCTTTCAGCGGCTCGGACTTGTAATCGATGCAGGCGTCGAACCCGAGTTCGCGCACCACCCATTCGCATTTCGCCGGGCCGCCGGCAATGCCGATGACGCGCAGTCCGTAGATCTTGCCCAGCTGGCCCACGGTCTGGCCCACCGCGCCAGCCGCGCCCGACACCACGAGCGTCTGGCCGGCTTGAGGCAGTCCCACGTCCTTCAGCCCGAAGTAGCCGGTCATGCCCGGCATGCCCAGCACATTCAGCCACTGGGTGGGCGAGCCCAAGGTCAGGTCGATCTTGCCCAGGTCGCGGCGTTTGAAGTCGCTTTCGGGAATCAGGCAATACGACTGGATGCCGACGCCGGCTTTCACAGGGTCGCCGACGGCGTATGCCGGGTTCTTGGATGCGACCACGACGCCGACGCCGCCTGCTCGCATCACTTCACCGATGCCCACCGGCGGGATGTAGCTCTTGCCTTCGTTCATCCACCCGCGCATGGCGGGGTCGAGTGAGACGCTCAGCGTCTTCACCAGCACGCCGCCTGCGTCGGGCTCCCGGACCGGCTCGGTGGTGAACTCCCAGTTCGCCCGGGTCGGCAGCCCCACGGGGCGTGACGCCAATCGGACTTGATGGTTGGTCGCTTGGGTGATCGCAGTCATGGTCAAGTCTCCTGTTGGCGAAAGAACGAGCCTTGCATCGTAGCGGTCACGGTCGCGCGACCTTGTCGCCCATTTGTCAGCGGCAGGGTCGCCGCAGGCGAAAAAAAACGCGGCCGAAGCCGCGTTTTTGAACTGGGCAGTCGCCCGAATATCCGTGATCAGGTGATCACGCGGATATTGGCGGCTTGCAGTCCTTTTTGGCCTTGCTTGACTTCAAATTGAACCTTCTGGTTCTCAAGCAGGGTCCGGAAGCCATCCCCCTGGATGTCACGGAAGTGGGCGAAAAGGTCGGCGCCGCCCGCGTCTTGCGCGATGAAGCCGTAGCCCTTGCTTTCGTTGAACCACTTCACGGTACCGGTTTGCGTCGTCATGGACGAGTCCTATCTCAACAATGATGTAATGCGCAGCACATGCTCCACATGCAGAGACACTCAAGAAACGTTTCTAGGGGGTTCTAACGGAACCGGACTGGAACCAGGCCGGTGTGCGAAAAGATCTCTTTCAACCACTGTCTTGCGTATACCTGTGCGGCGAATATACACCAGCGAAACCAAATACTTGTGTTGAAACTTTCAGTTCTGGATCAGTCTGTTGCTCTTTGGGGCAGCACGGAGGATGCGGCGATCCGCGACACGCTCGATCTGGCATCGCATTGCGAGGCGCTCGGGTATCACCGTTTCTGGCTCAGCGAGCACCACAGCCTGCCCACGATCGTGGGTTCCGCCCCCGAGATTCTCATGAGCGCGATTGCCGCGCGCACGCAACGCATCCGCATCGGCAGCGCGGGTGTGATGCTGCCGCACTACTCGGCGCTCAAGGTGGCCGAGCAGTTCCGGGTTCTGGAGGCACTGGCACCAGGGCGTATCGATCTCGGGGTGGGCCGAGCCCCCGGCGGCGACATGCGCACAGCCCAGGCGCTCAACCCGCACACCTTTGGCACGGCGGATCACTTTCCCGAACAGGTGCGTGACCTGAGGGCCTGGACGTCGTGCGAGCCGCATCGCGGCATCACCGCTCACCCCCGCGGCCCCGCCGCGCCGGAGATATGGATATTAGGGAGTTCAGACTATGGCGCGCAGGTGGCGGCGCATCTGGGCTTGCCCTATGCGTATGCCTATTTCTTCGTGGATGGGCAAGGCGCCGAGCAGGCGCTCGATCTGTACCGGCGGCGGTATCAGCCCAGCGAGCGCCATCCGCAGCCACATGCCACGGTGTGCGTCTGGGCACTCGCGGCCGATTCCGAGGAGGCGGCCCGCCATCACGCCCTGAGCCGTGAGCGCTGGCGGCTGGATCGGGCGCGGGGTGTGCTGGGGCCGTTGCTGCCGCCGGACACGATTGCGGCGCGGGGCTTCACGGTTGACGACATGCGCACGCTGGAGCCCATGCGTGCCAAGGCGTTCGTCGGCAGCGCAGAGCAGGTGGCCAGCCGCCTGCGGCGGCTGGCGCAGGCCTTGGAACTGGATGAGTTGGTGGTCAACACCTGGGCATTCGATCCGAAGGTGCGGCGAGATTCATACAGCCTGCTGGCGGCTGAATTCGGTTTGCCGCACACTGCCTGAATACCGGGGGCCAGGCCATGAGACTGATCGAGTTCGAGCTGCGCGGCGAGTACATCACCTTGGACACGTTGCTGAAGGTGACGGGCGTGGCCCAGAGCGGCGGTGCCGGCAAGGCGATGGTCGCCGAAGGTGCCGTGGCCGTCGATGGCCAACGGGAGTTGCGCAAAACATGCAAGGTGCGCGCGGGCCAGGTGGTCAGCGTGGCCGGCGCGCAGGTGAGGGTCCACGCGCCGACCATGCCGGCGCCGCTGGGAGGTGCCGGCGACGCCGCCCAGCTTCATGTGCCGGGCGACGGTGGCCGCCGCTTCAGAAGCGGTAGTTGAGACCCACCGACCACAGGTCTGTATCGGGCTTGGCGTTGAGCGCGTCGAAGCGGTAGCGCTCGTACTCTGTGCGGATGGCCGCATTGGGTGTCAGGTCGTACTGCAGGCCCAGCCCGTATTTCGGCGCCGTTCCGCGTTCGCTGGTGCCGGCGCCTTGGATCTTGCCCTGGAAGGCACCGAGGCGCGCCAAGGCCGACCAGCGGGGAGCGAACTCGAACTTGCCGACGGCATCCAGGTAGTAGCCGGTCGCCTTGATGGCACCGCCTGGATAGCTGAAGTCTCCGAGATCGGCATAGCCGAGTTCGAGGCCAAAGTGCGGCGTGAACTCATAGCCGCCGTAGATCTTGCCGCCGGTTTGCGTCGTGTCCACACCCAGCGAGGTGTCGCCTTTCCACTTCGATTGCCCCAAGCTGCCGCCCACATACAAGCCAGTTCCGCTGACTTGCGCCTGCGCGGCCATGCAGGCCCCAGCAACACACATTGCAACGAGTTGAGGTACGAGTTTCATCGCATTCCTTTCAGTCGTGAAAAAAAAGGCACCCAGGGGGTGTCTGCCGTGAATGGTCGCGGATGAGGGTTTGCGAGCACACCGGACAAGTGCATCAGGGCCTGTCGGAGAGTGCGGGACATCCCTGTAGGTCAATGCCCACAGGCGGGGGCTCAAACGGGGCGGGGCTTCGCCCGTCGGCTTTGGGTGCGCAGGAGTGCCAGGTAGAGCGTCTCGACTTCCGCGCGCGCCCAAGGGGTGCGGCGTAGGAACCGGAGGCTGGAGGACACGCTGGGGTCGTGGCTGAAGCAACGGATTCGCACGCGCTGCGCCAGGCCGGGCCAGCCATGGTGTGCAACCAACTGGTCGAGCATCATCGCCAGGGTCACGCCATGCAAAGGGTTGTGCAGCTGCTCGGTCATGCGCGGGAGTGGGTGGGGGAAATGCAGAGGCCGGCAGCGATGCCGTGGCCTGGATTGTCTCAGGGGCAAGGCCCAATACTGGCATCATTCCGACCCATGAGTTCCGTCTTCCAGCCGCCTTTCATCGATGTCTCCGAATTGCCTCCCTCGTTGCGGGGCGCGGGCCATGGTGTCGTCAGTCCCGCGGGCTTGTGCGCGCTGCTGGCATGTGAGTTGGACGAGCTGCTGGCCCTGCGGCCGAGCTGGGAAGACCTGCCTGCCGACAACTATCTGCGCGATGGCGGCCGCTACCGCAGGCGGCGCCATTCCTGCTACGTCGCCGACGGGAACGCCCTCACGCTTGCACCGCATCGCGCCCACTGGCAGCCGGTCGACTACAACGCGTTGCACGGCGGACTCGAGCGCTGGTTCGAGCCCATGCTGCAAGACACCGTGGCGCGGCCTGTTTGGCACCGCCTCCTGACGGGGCTGGCCGGTCTGTGCTCTGCCGTGAAGGGCGAACGCACCTGGTACATCGAAGCCCACCAGTTCCGCATCGACACCACCGACGGCATTGGCCGGCCCACGCCCGAAGGCGCGCACCGCGACGGCGTGGATTTCGTGGCGGTGATTCTGGTCGACCGCATCGGCGTGAAAGGCGGCGAGACCCGAGTGTTCGATGCCCAAGGCCCGAATGGTCTGCGTTTCACCATGACCGAGCCCTGGACTTTGTTGATGCTGGACGATGCCCGCGTCATTCACGAAACCACGCCGATCCAGCCATTGGATGGAGGCGGCAGCCGCGACACGCTGGTTTTGACGTTTCGCGCGCAGGGCTTCCAAGGGCCGGATGGCGCCTGACCCGCGAATACCCAGCCCTGGGGTGCAGGTTTGCGGGCCACTGATAATCCAGCGTTCATGTTGAATTTCCAGAGCACGGCGTGCCGAATTTCCTGCAAAAGCTGATCCAGCTGGCCTGGCGCCTGCTTGTTCTTGTCGTGGGCCTGGTCATCGCCGCGGTGGTACTCGCGGCGGGCTTGCTGCTCACGGTGGTCCTGGTGGTCTGGAGTCTGGTGCGCGGGCGCCGCCCGAGCTATGTCAGGTTCCACGTTGATCCGCGTTCGCCATTCGGGGGCATGCGGCGGGAGACGGGCAAGCCGCCGGCCGAGGTGGTTGACGTGGAGGCCCGCGAGATTCCCGACGCATCGGGCCGCCACCCTTCAGACCGAAGTACTTGAGCGCGGGCCGTTCAGGCCGGCTGGGCCTGCGTGCGCTTGGTTGTCTTGTGCAAGTACATCCGCGCGTCGGCGTGCATCAGCAGCTGTGTCCCGGAGTTGATGTCTGAACCGAATGCGATGCCGTAGCTGACGCCGCATTCGGTGAACCCGCTGCCGTGCAGCTTGTGTTCGATCTGGGCAAGTGTGTTGCGGGCCAGTTCTTCCTGCGTGGGGTCGCCGAGCACCGCGAACTCGTCGCCGCCCAGGCGAAACACATTCATCCCGCTGTCGTTCAATGCGCTGAGATGCTGTGCGAACGCACGCAGCAGGTTGTCGCCGTGGGCGTGTCCCTGCTCGTCGTTGACGCGCTTCAGGCCGTCCAGGTCAATCATGATCAGCATGACCCGCTGCGGCGCAGCATCCCCCGCGGGGGCGTTTGCCAGCGTGCCAAGCGCGCGGTCGAATGCATGCCGGTTGGCGATGCCGGTGAGCGAGTCGGTGCTGGCCTGCGTGAGGGCGTGGTTCAGCTGAACGAGATAGTTGTCTTTTTCGCGGCCGAGCAGCCGGAATTTGTCGGCCAGGGCAAACGCCAGCAGCACCGCGTCGGTGGTCGCGCCCAGCAAGGTGAACAGCTCGATGTTGCGCACCAGGCTCGGCACCAGCCCGAGGTTCGCGGGAAGGATCAGGATGGCCGGCAGCAAGAGTGCAAGGAAAGCTGCGAGGAAATAGCGCGCGGGCAGGTAGCCCTGGCCGAGGCGGATCATCCCGGACGTCAGCGCCAGCAGCAGCGTGATCGAGATCACGACGGTGGCGAGCATGTGCGCGTAGGCCGTGGAGAGAAAGCACACCGGCATCAGCGCCATGGCCACGAGCATGTTGCAGCGGCTGGCCAGCGCAAGACGCGGCGCATGCTCTTTGAGGCGAAGAAACTCAAGGAAGAAGAGCGTGTTGAAGATCGCGCCGAGGAAGAACGCGATGTAGTGCCAGCTCACGCCGCGCCAACCGAGCCAGTCGGAGGCGACGTGGAGCGTCATGCCCCACGATGCCGTGGCTGTGAGCAGGTACAGCGCGTAGTAGAGCATCGAGCGGTCGCGCATGCCCAGGTAGACAAACAGGTTGTACAGCGCGAGGGTCAGCATGGCGCCCAGCGCGCTGATCGCGAGCACGTTCTCCGAGATGACCGTCTTGCGGTATTCGGCTTGCGTGCTGATGTAGATGCTTGGGTATCGGGCGAAGTAGCTGCTGTGGATGCGCAGAAGAACTTGCGCCTGGGTGCTGGCCGGCAGCGTGACGTTGCTGCCGTAGTGAAGCATGTAGTTCCCGGGCGTGTCGTAGCCGGCGATGAACCATTGAACCGGCTGGCCGGTGATGTAGACGCGGCCTTCGATGTGTTCGATCAGCGTTCCGGTGGGGTCGATCACCCATTGGGTACGGTCGGTGTCGTTTTGAATCACGGCGTGGAACCAGTAGCTGCCGCCGAAAAGATCCACGCGGTTCACGGGCTTGTGCCGCGCGAGCCACAGCGACAACTCGGCGCCATCAGCGGGTGGCGCATCCTCGCTGGCGATGTAGAACTGGCCGCGGGATGCGATGTCGGTCTCGGTGACTTGAGGGTTCAGCGAGATCAGCGGTTGGGCCGACGCCAGCAGCGCATGCCCGGCCAACGCGATCCAGAGGAGGGGCTTCAGCCATTGCCATGGCCGCCATCCGAGGTGCCGGTTTGTCATGTGTCGGTTTCTCCGACGATCTTTTCGGGCTGCCCGCAGATCGCGCGTGAGGCTTGCATGCCGCCCATCACGGCGGCCTCGACGCAGCCGGCGTTGACACCGGTGCGGATCCAGTCGCCGGCGACATAGAGGTTCTTGAAGCCGGTGCCGTCGGCGCGCAGCCGGTAGGCGGTGCTGTTCACGGCGCACAGCACGTAGCGTTCGGATGGGTCGATGTTGGCGCGCCAGTACTGGCTGTCGAAGCGTGCTTCGCCTTGGGCATTCGGCGTCATGTCGATGAGTGACGACCAGCCGAAGCGTTGCGGTGTCGCAGCGGTGGGCCACAGGGCGTGGATCCGGCCGTTCAGTTGCGCGATGGCCGATTGCTTCACCTGCTCGGCGATGCGTGCGGGGAAGCCGTGGTCGCTGAAGGGTGGGTAGTCTTTGAGGGGCAGGGCGCTGCAGAAGTAGGCCACGTTCTTCGGTGCATAAGCGGGCGGCCAGGTTTCGTGGATCAGGGTTTGGTCCATCGGTGCCCAGGTGTCGAAAGGTTCACTGAAGCCGGTGAGCACGGGGGCTTCTCCCTGGCGGCCGAAGTCGCGCCAGCCGAGTTCGCGCAGGTCCTTGTCGAGCCACACCTGGTAGGCCTGCGTGGCGGTGGTCTTGACGTGCGAGCACGAGGCTTGCAGCGCCGGGCTGCGGGCGACCAGCTGCGGGCACAGCGCGGCGACCCCATCGGCGGAGATGCCGAAGACGATGCGGTCGAAGTCGATGCCGCGTTTCAGGCGCACCTGCGGCAATGGCTTGCCGAAGGCCGCTTCGTAGACCGATGGCCAGTCGCTCCAGCTGGATTCGAGGTCGATCTTCGCGGCTTGCAAGGCCCGCGCCTGGGCGTCGTCCAGCTGCTCGTAGCGAGGGGTGCTCGGCCAACAGGCGAGGCCTTTCACGTCGATCAGCGGTTGGTATTCGTCCCCCGCCAGATCGGCCTGGCGTGTCATGCGGATCTCGGCGACCTGGTCGGTGTCGGGTTCGGGAACGAGTTCTTCGACCCGATGGAAGAACTTGAACTTCACGCCGCGCTGCTTGAGCACTTCGTAGAACGGCGTGAACACCACGTCGCCCATGCCGGCTTGCATCTTCCACATGATGGCGCCCTGGTAGTCGAAGGCCACCCGCATCATCCCGCGCAGCAGGGTGCCGGCTTCGGCGTTCGGCTTGTCGAAGTCGCCGTCTTCGTAGCCGAAGATCAGATCGTAGAACCCGCGAACCGGCGCTGAGTGCACGGTGATGCGCGGGTTGGCGCCGTGGCGCGTGAGCCAGGTGCAGAAGTCTTCGTTGTTGATGACGTCGAAGCCGTGAACGAAGACGCCGTCCTCCAGCATGCCGATCAGCGAGGTGGTGGCGAGGTCGATGCAGATGTAGAGGCGACGCACGGTGTCGAGGGCCTCGCTGCTTTCCGCGTGCCGGACGTAGCGCGCATTCAATGCGGCTCGAAGCGCTTTCAGGCTGGCGGCTTGAAGCGCGTGGCGGCTGGCATCGTGGACGGCCGGGCGAGGCGCTTCACCCATCCAGGCGTGCGCGGCTTCGGCAGCCGCGCGCACGCCGCCCGCGGCGCGCTCCAGGTCCGATACGGCCTCGCGGAAGAAGGCGCCGATGCCGAAGGGACGTGGCGTGGCGTCAGGCGCCGGCGTGGCCTTCAACGTGTCGAGATCGCCCAGCCACTGCTTGATCCACTCGTACACGGTGAGCGCGATGCGCCACAGGTTGATGTTCTCGGTGCCGTCTCCGGGAAGGCCGGGCGTGGCGGGCGTGTCGATCGGCCAGGGGATCCAGCGATGGCCGATGTGTTCGGCGAGGGCGAAGAAATGCTGCGGCTTGAAGGCCTCGTCCCAGGCGGCCAAGGGGGCGCCCGGCGGGCGGCCCAGTTGCTCATAGGTTTTGCGGATCGTCTTGAATGCGTTCTGGTAGAAGCCGAACCAGATATGCAGGCCGTGTTCTTCGATCCGATGCCCGAGTGCGGCATTGCGGCCACTGGCGCCTTTGCCTCCCAGGCGCCAGCCCATTTGGTACACCGTGATCTCGCGCTGGTTCTGCCAACCGGGCGTGTCGGACAGGTAGAACGCCGCCGTCATGGCACCTACGCCGCCGCCCAGGACGGCGATCTTCTCGGGTGCTATGAAAGAGTTGTCGTGAATCACTTCACCGGCGGCGACTTCGAAATCGAAGCTCAGGTGAAATGGCAGTGCAACGCCCTGATCGCCGAGTGTCAGCCCCAGCGTCTGATCGAGTGGAAAGCTCGCGAAGGGGTGCAGCGTGAGGGTGTAGTCGCCTTCCAACAGGCTCACGGCATGCACCGCGGTGACTGTGGCGGGGGCGGCCACGATGGCCTGGTACACCGCCTTGACGCCCGAGGCGTCTGGAAACTGCTTCAGGAAGATCTGGTCGCAGCCCGGGTGGCGCAGCGTTTGCGCGATTTGCGCCCATGCGTTGCCGTCCAACGAAAGCGCTCCGGGCAAGTTGGCGCCGATCAGCGAAAGTGCCTGCTCCACCAGCTCAGCGAGGGACGGGAGGGGACGGCGGTCTGGCGTGGAGGCGGCTCGCTCGATGTCGAGCAGCGGATGCGGCACCAGTGGCGACTCGGGCGAGAAAGGCTGGAACCCTTTGGCCGCGAGCGTGAAGCGGCGGGCGGGCTCGCCGTCTTCGGGCATGGTGTAGTCGCACAGGTATTTCGGGTAGCCGAAGAGTTCGCGCCCGTTGATCAGCGCCATGCCGTCATCGACCCAGATGTGGCACGGATAGAAGAAGACCCGCTCGATGCCGCCGGCACGGCTCTGGCCGACCATGACCCAGGTGACGATGTCGGTTTCCTGCCCCCAGCCCTTGGCGTGGTCTGGCGGCCATGCCGATTGCGCCCGGCGCACCCGCGTGAAGGTGAGCATCACGAAGGGCGACATCACCTTGAATGACATCCCGGTAGGTGACACGGCAGTGAGTGTGGTATCCACCGTGGCCTGCATCTTCTGCCAATCTCCCCGGATGAAGAAGCCGTACATCTGGGCTTGCCGGAGCTGCAGCGGCGGGTGCATCAGCGGTGAGCCGCCCGGGTAGAGAAAGTCTGGACGCCTCCCGTTCGATGCTGTCATGGTGGTTTTCTGATGGTGCCGACGATGAGCGCGAAGTATCGCGCTGACGTCCTGCCGGCCCCTGCTCGTGGAAACCCGGTGAGGAGCTGTCAGAACGGCGCTTCGCTGTGGAACCCGAGTTGTTCTCCGCTCTGCGGATGGGGCAGCCACAGGTTGGTTGCATGCAGCAGCAGCCGGGCTGCGTGTTGCTGGGTGTCGCGTGGCGCATACAGCGTGTCGCCGAGGATGGGGTGGCCCATGGCGAGCAGATGCACCCGGATCTGATGAGATCGGCCGGTGACCGGCTCCAGTGCCAGGCGGGTGCGGTCGTCGTGCCGCTCGATCACGCGGAAGCGGGTCAGCGAGGGCTTGCCGGCTGCGAGGTCGACCTTCTGCCGCGGGCGATTGGGCCAGTCTGCGATGAGAGGCAGGTCGATCTCGCCTTCATCGGCCGCGACGCACCCCTCGACCACGGCGACGTAGCGCTTGCGCACGCTGCGTTCTGCGAATGACCGGCTGAGTCGGCGTTGCGCGGCGGGGCCGCGGCCGAACGCCAGCAAGCCGGACGTGGCCATGTCCAGCCGATGCACCACCAACGCGTCGGGCACCGCGACCTGCAGCCGGGAGGCCATGCAATCGTGCAGCGCCACCGCCCGCCCGGGCACCGATGGCAGGCCGGCGGGCTTGTTGACGATCACCAGGGCGTCGTCGAGGTGGAGGATCTCGGGCGGCATCGGCCCGATTGTCGCGTCCGGCCGCGGGCAGGCCGCCCGGCGCGTCAAGCGCGCCAGGCGGCGGCCGGGGCGTCTTCGACCGCGGCGATGTGGTCCAGCTCGATGCGGTCGCGTCCGTTGGTCTTGGCACGGTACATCGCCTGGTCGGAGCGCTCGATCGCTGCTTCGATGGTTTCGGTTGGGAGCACTTCGACCAGACCGCCCGAGAAGGTGATGCGAAGGTTCGCGTCGATGCTGGTGAAGTCGGTGCTGCGGAGCGATTCACGCACGCGCTCCAATGCGATGCGCGCCTGCTCGGTGGTGGTGTCCGGGAACACCACCACGAACTCCTCGCCGCCCCAGCGACCGAGCAGGTCGCTCGAACGCAGGGAGCGCTGCGCGGTGTCGGCGAATCGGCGCAGGACTTCGTCGCCGGCGTGGTGGCCGAACTTGTCGTTGACCGACTTGAACAGGTCGATGTCTAGCAACGCCAGGCACAGTGCAGAGCCGCTGCGCTGGTGCTGTGTCTGCTCCATGCGCATCAGCTCGGTGATGTGGCGGCGGTTGTGCACCTGCGTGAGGTCGTCGCGCGTGGCCAGCTCGCGCACCTTCTCCAAGGCAGCGGCCAACTCGCGGCGCTGCGTGCGCAGCCCTTCGTTCATCTGGGTCACCAACGCGGCGAGCCGGGCGATCAGGATGATCACCAGCGTGGTGTAGAGGAAGCCCATCAGCTGCGTGCCGAGCGGGTAGTTCAGCGGGTCGAGCCGGTGGCTGATCAGCATGGTGAGGCCCAGGCCGATGAGCGAGACGGCGACGAGCTTCCACACCTGGCGCGTCGTCAAACCGAAGACGGCGTACACGATGTGGCTTGCGACGATGATGAGCGTGGCCCCCGCGGCCGGGCCTGCGATCGCGTAGCTGGCCCACATGAACGCGATGCCGATCAGCAGCTGCGTGATTCCGAGGCTGCGGTCTTGCGGCGGCGTCCATTCCATTCGGATGCAGACGTAGAACGCTGCATTGGCCACGATGCTGAAAGCCAGGTACCACAACGCCACGGTGCCGACCGTGTAGCCCAGCAACACCTGCACGCCGAGCAGTCCGGTGTACAGCGCGTAGGTGAACACCGACACGAACCACAGCGTCAGGGCGCGCCGCTTGGCCGGACTGGTGGTGAGCACCCGATCCGCGAGGGCGGACACGCGAAAAGAACGTCGATGCATGGGGTCGGAATGTAGGCGGACGAATGGATTGTCGACCCGGCGTCCGCTGACTTGAGTGGCGCTAGGTAGTTTCCCCATCGGCTGCCGTGCGCCGTGTCACGGCGTGCGCCACCCGATGGGAGCGTTCGTGAAGTGTGACCACGCGGCGGCTGGCGAGTCACGCATTCGCGCGGGCCTGCAAGCGCATCGTCAATCCGAGAGGGCCCATCGCAAACGCCATGTTTTCCTTGGGCTCGGCGCCGTTGTGTGTACCCACGTACTCGATTTCGAAGCTGTTGAGGAGCATCGCGATGGCCATCTTGATCTCGAGCATGGCGAGATAGCGGCCGGGGCAAACCCGCGGGCCTGCGCCGAACGGCATGGCCACGCGCTTGGAGGAGGCGGCTCCCTGTGGCGCGTCGGCGGCATGCAGCCAGCGCTCCGGCTCGAATGCCAAGGGGCGGGGGAAATGCTGCTCGCTCACACTGTCGTGCCGCATGACGCACCAGACGAACGTGCCGCGCGGCACGAAGATGTCGGCCAACTGGGTGTCGTGCACGGCCTCGACGGCAATGAATGGCCCCACGGGCTTGAGCCGCATGGTTTCGGACGCCACGGCGTCCACGTAGGCCAGCGCATCGAGCTGCTCCATCGTGAATGCGCCCGGATCCGGGGCGACGCGCCGTACCTCCTCGGTGGCGCGGGCGAGCGCCTGGGGATTGCGGTGCAGCAGGTAGATCATCCAGGCGATCGTGTTCGCCGTCGTGTCTTCACCGGCAAGGAGCATCGTGATCACATTGCCGGCCACATGGTGGTCGTTCACCCCACTGCCTTCCGCCTCCGACGCGACGATCATGGCTTCCAGCAGGCTGCTCGGGCGCGTGCGCCGGGCGGGGTCGGCGCGAAGGCGTTCTCTGGCCTGCGCCATGAAGTCCTGGACGGCCTGGTTGATGGCCGCGACGCTGCGGTCGAGTGCGCGGTCGGCCGGCAGGCGGATGTATCGCCAGTAGGGGATGGGCGCGAAGATGCGCCGAAACAGCGCGGGGAAGATCTTGTCGAGGTGATGCTGGATCACGTCTTCGTCGGACTCCAGCGTGTTCATGTCGGTGCCGAAGGCAAGGCCCGCGACGCCGTCCACGGTGTAGCGCATGAGGTCGGCCTGCAAGGGGATGGCGTCTCCTGCGGCGACGGCTTTTTCCCAGCGTCCGCGCAGACGTTGCGTCACGCGCAGCAGCGACGCGAAATAGCCTCGCACATTGCCGGGCGCGAAGCTCGCCATCACCATGCGGCGCTGGTCGCGCCAGGGTTGGCCTTCGGCGCCGAAGACACCGGGCTTCAGGCCCATCTCGGCACCCACCTGGGTGGCACGCGATGTGCGCCTGAAGGTGTCGGGCCGTTCCTTGAGCGCGGTGGCGATCACCGTGTGGTCGGTGATGCCGAGCGCCGTGACCTTGCCGACCCTGAACTTGAAGAAGGGGCCGTAGTCGCGCCCCCATTTCTCCACGTCAAGGTGAATGCGGTTGAGCTTGACCTGGAGAGAGTTGCCCAGCAGCGGCAGCCCCCGGGGGCCGGGCAGCTCCGAGATCTGGCGCAGTGGGGCCGGATGGATAACGGGGGTCATCGGTGGACGCGGGGCGGAGGAAGTGCGTGAGGCCATGCGCATTCTCAGGCGCCCCCCGTCGCGGTGTCACTCGCAAACTCCGACAGGTTGCGTGCATCAGATCAGCGCCGCCAGTTGCGGTGCCGCTCTCGGTCGCGGTGGTGGTATGCCGGGGGCGGCGCAGGTTTGGCGTAGCCGGGTTGGACGACCACGGTGCGCTGGGGGTGTGCGGGCACCGGCAGGACGACGCAGGCGCTCAGCATCTGCACGGCGGCTACGGCACCGGCCACGCCCAGCCAGCGGCGAATGTTGCGGGTTTGAGACATCGCTTTGCTCCTGGAGCCGCCACGTGGGCTCCCGCCTTGTTCAACGGTTGCCTTGCCGGGGGTGTTGACACCCGCAGGTTGCTGGAACGTAAAGCCGACGCGAAAGCGGCGCGCCTGGGTTCGGTGGCGCCGTGCAAGGCGCGAGCCGTCGGCAAGTCCCTTGCCACTTCGCACGAGTGGGTGTGCCCGATCGGTCCTCAAGTTCCTCGGCAAGGTGCCGATACCTCTGTGGAGGACCGCCATGACACCCTTGACCGCCATCGCCTTGTCCGGCATGAATGCCAGCCTGCTGCGCATGAACGTGGCCGGGCACAACATCGCCAATGCGGTGACGCCGGTGTACCGGCGACAGCTCGTCAACCCGGAAACCCAGGCGGGCGGCGGCGTCGCGGCGAGCGTGAAGCGAGCGGCGGAGCCCGGCAGCGATCTGGCCGCCGATGCGGTGGGTCAGATGATGGCGCTGTACACCTTCAAGGCCAACCTTGGCGTGGTGCGCGTCGAGCGCGAGATGCTGGGGTCGCTGCTCGACGTGACAGCCTGATCTTGAGCGTGCTCCGCACAGGCTCCCGGCAATCGCCTGCCGGCGGACGCTTCAGGGCGGCGTGCGCGGCGGGGTGGGCAGGCTGGCGGGCAAGGCGGCGGGGAGTGCCACCTGTTCCACGTGGCCGCCCTGAGCCCATTCGCTGTAGCGCCATTGTCCGTTGACGGCCAGAACGCCCGGCGGTGCTTCGGGCTCGGCCGGCGGCACATGGGCCAATGCGCGCCGCATGAAGTCGATCCACATGGCCATCGCCGGCAGGCTCCCCGGCGCGCGGTTCGCCCGCGGCGCGCCGGGAGCATCTTGTCCGACCCACGCGATGGCGGCGAGTTCGGGCTGGAAGCCTGCGAACCAGACATCGGTGCCGTCTTGCGATACACGCGGTTGCACGTACAGGTCGCGGCGGTCCAGCGCAAGCTGTGTCAGCACGGCCGGGCCGTTGCGCGCAGCTTCGTTCATCAGGCTGCGCGTGACGAAGGCATTGCGTTCGGGAATCACGCGTTGCGGCTCGTCCGCCGCGCGCTCGAACAGCACCGCGCCTTGGGCGTCGGTGATGCGTTCGATGAGCGCGGGTGCCACCCGCTTGCCGCCGGCGGCAAGCGTCGCATAGGCGCGGGCCAGCTGCAGGGGCGTGCCATGCGCCGCACCCTCCGCGATCGTGAGGTTGTCGGGCAGCTGCGCGGGGTCGAAGCCGAAGCGCTCGGCCCATTGCTTTATGGCGTCGGCGCCGAGCCACTCGGCCAAGCGCGCCGGTGCGGAATGACTCGACAGCCCCATCACCTCGCGCAACGTGGCGGCATGAACGGGCTCCAACGGGGGCTCCGTGCTCCACGCGAGCAGCGGCGCGGGTGTGGCGGGAGGCGGCAGCGCGTGATGAATCAGGGTCTCGGGCATCACGCCATGTTCGAGCACGGCGGAATAGATGAAGGGCTCGAAGCTGGGGCCGAATGCGCGGTCTGATTGGCTGGCATGGTTCAGCGGGCTGCGCCCGATGTCGAAGCCGCCGACCAGGGCGCGCAGCCGCCCCGTGGCCGGCTCCATCGCCACCAGCGCCGCGTCGGCCTGCGGCCATTGGCTCAGCGTCCAGGTGTCGCCCGTGGCGGTCACGCGGATGACCGAACCCCGCTTCAGCGTGGCGCGCGCAGCGGCACCCATGGCCTGCAGGCGCGAAAGGGCGTCGCCGCTCACCTGCACGGTCTCGCCGGTGGCCAGCACGGCGGTCAGCGCGCCGGCGGGTGCATCGGTCACCAGCGCGAGCCGCAGTTCGTCGTCGTCCTGCCATTGCGACAGCAAGTGGGTGGCTGCGGCCGCGTCGTCGGGGGATGCCTGCGCAGGCATCGGGGCTTCGCCCTCCGGGCCGCGGTAGGGCTGGCCGCGGTCGAATGCGAGGAGATTGCGCCTCACGGCATGATGGGCCGCTTGCTGGTCGCCGGCGCGTAGCGTGGTGTAGACCTTCAGGCCGCGCGTGTAGGCGGCGTCTCCGTACTGCGCGTGCACCGTGCGGCGAACCATCTCCGCGGCGTGCTCCGCCCTCACTGGCGCGTCGTCGTCGCGGCGCACATGCAGCGGCTCGTCTCGTGCCGCGGCCCACTGGTCGCGTGTGATGGCGCCGGTGGCGTGCATGCGTTCGAGCACCAGCATCTGGCGTTTGCGCGCCCGCTCGAAGTTGACGACCGGGTTGGCGTACACCGGGTTCTGCGGCAGCCCGGCAAGCATGGCGGTCTCGGCGACCGAGAGCAGGGTCAGCGGCTTGCCGAAGTAAATGTGCGATGCGGCCTCGAACCCGTACGCGCGCTGCCCCAGGAATATCTGGTTCATGTACAGCTCGAGGATCTGGTCCTTGCTCAGGTGCTGCTCGATCTTGATGGCCAGCAGCATTTCGCGCACCTTGCGCGTGTACGACTTGCGCGAGGACAGGTAGAACGTGCGCGCAACCTGCTGCGTGATGGTCGAGCCCCCTTGGCTGCGGCTGCCCTGCCAGAGGTTGGCCAAGGCGGCCCGCAGCACGCCGCGAATGCTGATGCCGGGGTGGGTGCGAAAGCCATCGTCTTCGATCGCGAGCACGGCGTCCTGGATCAGCCGCGGCGTGTGCGCCATCGGCAGATGGTAGCGGCGTTCGGCGCCGAACTCGCCGATTTCCACGCCGTCGCTCGTGAAGATGCGAAGCGGTTGCTTGGGCCGATAGTCGAGCAGCTGGCCGATATCGGGCAGCTCGCGGTACATCACGACGGCGGTGGTGCCGGCACCGATGGCGCCCAACAGCGCCAAGGCGAGGGCGCCGGCGGCCAGGCGGCGGAAGGTGAGCTTGTACATCGGGGCCATTCGCGAAGCCGCCATTATCGTGAACCTGCTTCCGCTACCCTTGCAGCCTGCTCAGTTCCGAGGGTTTTTTCCTTGTTCCGATTCTTCGAGAGGCTGGTTCCGCCGTTTCCGGCCGCCGAGCCGTCCACGCCGCCGAGTACGTTCGCGGCGTTTTTGTGGGCGGGCACCCGCGGCGTGCGGCCCTACCTGCTGGGCATGACCCTGATGTCGGCGGGAATCGGCGCGTTCGAGGCGCTGTTGTTCAGCATGATGGGACACATCGTCGACTGGCTTGCGCAAGTGTCGCCGTCCGAGCTGTGGACCCAGGAGCGTGGCTCTTTGCTGCTGCTGGCGGGCGTGCTGGTGGCCAGTGTCGGCATGGTGGGCCTGCAGACGGCGTTCAAGCACCTGACGCTCGGCGGCAATTTCACGATGGTGCTGCGCTGGAACTTCCATCGCCTCATGCTGCGCCAGAGCATGAGCTTCTACCAGGACGAGTTCGCCGGGCGCGTGGCAACCAAGGTGATGCAAACCGCGTTGGCGGTGCGCGACGCCTGTTTCATCGTTGGCGACCTTGCCGTGTTCGTGGTCATCTATTTCGTCACCTTGCTCGCGCTGCTGGGCGGCTTTGCGCTGTGGATGCTGCTGCCGGTGCTGGCGTGGCTCGTGATGTACGTGGCGGCGATCCACTACTTCGTGCCGCGGCTGGGCCGCATCGCGAAGGAACAGGCTGATGCGCGCTCGTTGATGACGGGGCGCATCACCGACGCCTACACCAACATCGCCACCGTCAAGCTGTTCTCG
>CAZBOF010000055.1:23598-26172 GCA_964493285.1 uncultured Rhizobacter sp.
TGATCAACCGCATCTGGACCTTCACCGTGTCCAGGAATTCCTGCATCGCCACCGTCAAGCTGTTCTCGCATGCCGGGCGCGAAGCCGCGTATGCGCGCTCGGCGATGCAGGAATTCCTGGACACGGTGAAGGTCCAGATGCGGTTGATCACCGGGTTCGAAGTGGTCAACCACGCGATGTCGGTGGTCCTCATCATTAGCACCACCGGCGCTGCCTTGTGGCTGTGGTCGCGCGGTGAAGTGGGGGTGGGTGCGGTCGCCGCCGCCACCGCCATGGCCCTGCGACTGAACGGCATCTCCCATTGGATGATGTGGGAGATGGCGTCTCTGTTCGAGCACATTGGCACGGTGCAAGACGGCATGCTGACGCTGTCGCGCCCGCAGACGGTGCTCGATGCACCGAACGCCCGGCCGCTGCAGGTGACGCGCGGCGAGATCGTCTTCGACGACGTGCACTTTGCGTACGGCATGACCGGCAGCGCCGCCCGCCCGGTGGTCGATGGGCTGACGCTGCGCATCCGTGCGGGCGAGAAGATCGGCCTGGTGGGCCGCTCGGGGGCAGGCAAGTCCACGCTGCTCAACCTGCTGATGCGTTTCCACGACGTGAGCGCAGGCCGCGTGCTGATCGATGGGCAGGACATCGCGCAGGCGACGCAAGACAGCCTGCGCGCACAGATCGGCATGGTGACGCAGGACACCTCGCTGCTGCACCGCTCGGTGCGAGACAACGTGCTCTACGGACGCCCCGAAGCAAGCGATGACGAGATGGCGGCTGCGGCGAAGCGGGCCGAAGCGCACGAGTTCATCCTCGGCCTGGCCGACAACAAGGGCCGCCATGGCTACGAAGCGCACGTGGGCGAGCGCGGCGTGAAGCTGTCGGGCGGGCAGCGCCAGCGCATCGCGATCGCGCGCGTGATGCTCAAGGATGCGCCGATTCTGCTGCTCGATGAAGCCACCAGTGCGCTCGACTCCGAGGTGGAGGTGGCGATCCAGTCCAGCCTGTACCGGCTGATGGAGGGCAAGACGGTGGTGGCGATCGCGCACCGTCTGAGCACCATTGCCGCGATGGACCGGTTGATCGTGCTGGACAAGGGCCGCGTGGTGGAAGAGGGCGACCACCGCAGCCTGTTGGCCCGCGGCGGCCTTTATGCACGCTTGTGGTCGCACCAGAGCGGCGGGTTCCTCGGCGAAGAGGTCGATCCCGACGACCCCTTGCCCGGGGTGCGCGCCACTCCCACCGCGCTGACGGAGTGACGCCGGCGCGTCAGCGCTGGGCGATGTCGAGCAGCTCGACTTCGAACAGCAGCGTGGCGTTCGGCGGAATCAGGCCGCCGCCCGCACCGCGTTCGCCGTAGGCGAGCGCGGCCGGGCAGGTGAGCTTGGATTTGCCGCCGACCTTCATGCGCTGAACACCTTCCGTCCAGCAGGGGATGACGCCGCTGAGCGGGAACGAGATCGGCTGGCCCCGCTTGTAGGAGCTGTCGAACTCCTTGCCGTCGGGCAGGGTGCCGCGGTAGTGCACTTTCACCGTGTCGCTGGCCTTGGGGCTTGCGCCTTGGCCATCGGCCAGCGAGCGGTAGACGAGCCCGCTGGCGGTGACCACGGCGCCGGCTTCCTTGGCCGATGCGGCCACGGTGGGGTTGGTTTGTGCCAGCGCGGGGGCCACGGCACAGACGGTGAACGAGGCGAGCACGGCAGCGCGCAGCAAGTGAGGCATTAAGAGGGTCTCCTGTGAGGTGATGGCGTGGCGGCGATCCTACCGCCGCCCTAGAAGAGCCCGGGCTCCGGCCCGAACTGAGCGCGCTCGATCAGCAGCAGTTCCAGCTTGGTGGCGACGCCTTCGCCCGCGGAGAACCCGCCGGAGCGCCCGCCTGCGGCCAGTACCCGGTGGCAGGGCACAAGAATCACATGCGGGTTGCGTCCCAGCGCGTGCCCCACCGCGCGGGCGGCGCCCGGCTCGCCCAGCTCGGCGGCGATCTCGCCGTAGGTCCGCGTCTGCCCTGCGAGGATGTTGCAGGTGATGTCGTACACGCGGCGATGGAAGGGCGGAATGCCGGCCTGGTCGAGTGCCACGCTGCGCAGGTCCATCGCTTCCCCGTGCAGCAGCGCGACCACCTGCCTGATCACGTTCGCCACCTCGGAGGGCGGTGCCATCACAGGCACCGGCGGGCCGCGCAGGTCGAGGCGGCGCAAGGTCGCCGCATCGGTGAGGCCGGGCAGCTGCAGGGCGCGGATGCCGAGCGCCGTCCAGGCGATGGCGCAGCGCCCCACGGGGGTGTCGAAAAGGGAGCAGCCGTCGCAGGACATGGCAGTTGCGTCGCGTGAAGCCGAGGTGTCCCCGTCATTCTGCAACGGCCTGCGTACACTTTCGGCCCTCATGACAATGTTGCTGCTTGCGCCCATGGAGGGCCTGCTGGACCACACGCTGCGCGATGTGCTCACTCGCGTGGGCGGAATCGACCGCTGCGTGTCGGAGTTCATCCGCGTCACCGGCACCTTGCTGCCGGAGCGCGCGTTTCTGCGCGTCGTGCCGGAGTTGCGCCACGGCGGGCGCACCGCGGCGGGGGTGCCGGTG
>CAZBOF010000056.1:0-15947 GCA_964493285.1 uncultured Rhizobacter sp.
GGCGTGTCGAGCGGCACCAGGATCTGCGCCTGCTGCGCATGCACCGGCGCATCGGGATGGGTCTTGCCCATCACGATCGCGATCTTGCAGCGCGGATCGCCGACGCCGGATGACCACCACTTGCGCCCGTTCAACACGAAGTGGCCGCCGTCGCGGCGAATCGACATCTCGATGTTGGTGGCGTCCGACGACGCCACCGCAGGCTCGGTCATCAAGAAGGCCGAACGAATCTCCCCGGCGAGCAAGGGCTCCAGCCACTGCGCTTTGTGCGCATCGCTGCCATAGCGCGCCAGCACCTCCATGTTGCCGGTATCCGGCGCGGAGCAGTTGAACACCTCCGAGGCGAAACCGACCTTGCCCATCTCCTCGGCGCAGACGGCGTACTCGAGGTTGGTGAGCCCGGCGCCGCGGTGCGGACTGTGCTCGGGCAGCGAGTCCACCGGCAGGAAAAGATTCCAGAGCCCTTCTTTCTTGGCCAGTTCCTTCAAGGCCTCGACCACCGGCACCACCTGCCAGCGCCGATCGCCGAAATCCTTCATCTGCTTCTGGTAGACCGGCACGGCCGGTATCACATGGCGAGCCATGAACGCGACGACGCGCTCGCGCCAGTAGAGTTGCCGCTCGGACAGCGTGAAGTTCATTCAGATCTCCTGTCAATGGACTGCGCAGCGAGGAAGAGATTCCGGCCTCGGGCCGCAGAATCGCAGACTGATATTTCCAATAATTAGCCCATCAGCGCCTTCCACGCGAGATGCAGCGCAGACTATCGAATGAATTTGTGCGCGTCAGTCTTGTTTGCGACAATCGCTTCAATCCATACCATGTATTCCAATTTCCCCCATGCCCATCGTCGCACCCGCGTGGATCACGCCACCCGCCGGCGCGTCTGCGTGCCCCACGGCATCGCGGCATGATGGCCGCCGCAACGGCCACCCGATGCGCATCGCAATCCGCGTACCGGCTTCCGTTTGGCCGCAGCAGACGCCACAATCGCCCCCCAACATTCATCCCGACTGGAGTATTCAGAAAAATCGGTTGAATGCCGGGCGCCAGAGGCTGCCTGTCGCCGCCCGATGGGGGGCTTCGGAGTCCAAGCTGCAAGGTGCCGGCGTCTCCCCGGCCTCGCTCTGTCCTTGCCACCGCGGTTCCCCCCCGGAAGCCCTGTCTCATGCCCCCCACGCCCAAGCATCCACCTGCACAAACACAACGCTTCCAGGAAAAGCGAGAGTCGATCCTCCATGCCGCCGCCACGCAGTTCAACCAGCATGGCGTCAAAGGCGCCACGCTGGCCGACATTGCAAGCAGCGTCGGCCTGGTCACCAACAGCGTCACCTACTACTACCGCAAGAAGGAGGATCTCGCGACCGCCTGCTTCATGCGCTCGATCGAGGTGTTCCGCCGCACCATCGACCTGGCCGCGCAGCACAAGGGAAGCGAGGCCCGCGTGCAGGCATTCTTCCGCCAGCATGCGCAATTGCTGGCCACCATCGACCGCGGGGAGCATCCGCCGGTGATGCAATTCAACGACATGCGCGCCCTGCCCGCCCCGCAGTTCGCTGTGGTCTCACAGGCCTACACAGACATGTTCCGCAGCCTGCGCGAAATGCTGCGCTCCGAGAGCCTCGAACGCGCCGACTTGTCGGCGCGCGCGTACATGGTGATTTCCGTGGCGCACTGGATGCGCGGGTGGGTCGACCGCTTCGAGACCACCCAGTACGAGCACATCGCCGACCAGGTATCCGACATCCTGCTTCGCGGCATCGGCCAACCCGGCGCGGCGTGGTCGCCACCGAGCGAGACTGAACACCATTGGCAGCTGAACCCCCAGGCCGATGCGGCCATCGAGCCTTTCCTGCGTGCCGCATCGATGCTGGTCAACGAGCACGGGTACCGGGGAGCCTCGGTCGACATGATTTCAGCGCAGCTGAACGTGACCAAAGGGTCCTTTTATCACCACAACGACCACAAGGAAGACCTCATCCTGGCGTGCTTCGATCGCACATTTGCCGTGATCCGCCGCGCGCAAGAACTCGCGCAAAGCGTGCAGGGCAGCGGGTGGGACCGCAGCCGGGCCATCGCCAGCGCCTTGGCGCGCTTCCAACTTTCGCCGCAAGGGCCGCTGCTGCGCCAGGCGGCGATCACGGCACTGTCCGACCCGGTGCGCCGTGCCGATGTGCGCCGCACCATGGCCCAGCTGTCCGAGCGCTTGGGCACGGTAGTGGTGGAAGGCATGATGGACGGCTCGATCCGCCCGATGCATCCGGTGATTGCCGCGGTGGTTGCCAGCGGCCTCGTCAACTCGGCTGCCAGCCTGCCCCACTGGGTGCCGGGCGCCAGCGAAAGCACGGTGGATGCGCTGTTCGTGCGCCCCATCTTTCTCGGAATCCTGTGCCCAGCCACCCCAGCTTGAATACGAGCCCGCCGCCGGCCCATTGCGTTTTTGCACCGAACCGTGCGCAAATGCATCGGCCCACTACCCGTGCCCGCAGGACGGACAAGTGGCGCATCGCAACACAAGTGGCGCACTTCGTGTCACTATCCCCCTTTTGCGGCACCGGAAGCCCGCGTCAGATATAGGGTTTCCACCAAGAGAGGACAGAACTTTGGCCAAAGACGTCATCAAAACGAAGATTCAAGCCGACGGCCTTCGCTACAAGGTCAAGGAAGGCGGCTCCCCGTTCGCCAGCGCCGGCGACTTCCAAGCGGGAACGATGTCGTGCTTCCTGTGCGGCAAGCACCGCCCCCGCAACACCTTGAAGACCCGACGTCTGCTAGGCAAAGCCCAGCATGTGTGTGCACCTTCGTGCAAGGAAGCTGAAGCGGCCGCATCGCAGCGCGCCTCGTCTTCATCGTCCACCCTCACCGCCTGACCCCGCACGGGGCGAGACAGGGCCCGTCCTGGCGGGCTTTGTTCTGGCTTGCAGAAACCCGAGCAAGCCGCACTCCCCCACAGAGAGGCCCCGCACCCGCCGGGCCTCTTTGTTTTTGAGCCGCATACGGCCCTCGACCCGCACCGCGGCCTCCAGCACCTGCGGGTGCACATACGATTTGCGGCACACCGCTGGCGTGTTGCCCAGACGCGCCGCCACGTCGCGCAGCATTTCGTTCACCTCGCGCGCCGTCGCCGGACCATCGCCGGGAAGCTGGCACAGCGTCTGCAATGCGTGCACGCTCGCGTGCCAGGTGCGAAAGTCCTTCGCGGTGAAGTCGGCGCCACTGATGGCCCGCAAGTAGCCGTTGACGTCTGCCGAGCCGAGGCCGCGCGTCTGCCCGGCTTCGTCTTCGTACTGAAAAAGGTCTTGCCCGGGGAGGGCCTGGCAGCGCCGAACGATGCGCGCGACACGCGGATCGTCCACCGCCACCTCCTGCCACACCCCGCTCTTGCCTCGAAACCTCAGATTCAGCCGGTTGCCGCGCACCCGCACGTGCCTGCAGAGCAAGGTGGTGAGCCCGTAAGAACGGTTGCTGCGCGCGTACGCCTCGTTGCCTACGCGCACGAGGGTGGTGTCGAGCAACCGCACCAGCGCGGCCAGCACCGCGTCGCGACTGCCGGGGGCGCCGAGCAGGTCGCGTTGCACCTTGGCGCGGATGCGCGGCAAGACGTGCCCGAACTCGCTCATGCGGTCGAAGTTGTGGGCTTTGCGGACGGCTTGCCAGTCGGCGTGGTAGCGGTATTGCTTTCGCCCGCGCGCATCGCGCCCGGTGGCTTGCAAATGCCCATTGGGCAGCGGGCAGATCCAGACATCATCGTAGGCCGGCGGAATGGCCAGCCGGTGGATGCGCGACACCGTGCACGCATCGTGCAAGGGTGTGCCGTCGGGGCGCCGGTACTGGAATCCGCCGCCCCGGCGAAGCCGGCGGATACCCGGCATGCCGTCGCTCACGTAGACCAGGCTGCCGGGCGCTTCGCTCACGAGGCGCCTCCGGGTTCGAAGCCGAGTTTCTTCATGGGCCGTGCCAAGCCGCGCCGCGCGGCGGCGTAACCCTTCCAGGGCGCGTTGCCGACGTCGAGCCGGGAGGCCACGTTGGCCACGGTCCACGCCGACGCGCTGCCCACGCCGTCCAGCTCTTCCCACGCCAGAGGCACCGAGACGCCCATCTGCGGACGCGCTCGTGCCGACCAGGCCGTCACGGTGGTGGCGCCGAGTCCATTGCGAAGGTAATCCACAAAGATGCGGCCCACCCGATTTCGCGGGCCGCTCTTCGCCACGAAACGCTGCGGAATGACCTGTGCGAGATGCTCGACAACAGCTTTGGAGAACGCTTTCACGGCGTCCCACTCATGGCGCGGCGTGATCGGCACCACCACGTGCAGGCCCTTGCCGCCGCTCGTCTTGAGAAAGCCGGTCAGCCCGATTTCGTCGAGCAAGGCCCGCAGCAGGTGGGCACCCTCCTGCACCTGTGCCCACGCCACCCCGGCGCCCGGGTCGAGATCGAACACCATGCGGTCGGGGTGCGCCATGTCGCGCGTGGTGGCGTTCCAGGTGTGGAACTCGACGACGTTCATCTGCGCCGCCGACAGCAGCCCGCGCACGCCGGCAATGCCCAGCAGCGGCTCGTGCGCCGGATAGAGCGCGCGGTCGAGGACGTCGACACCGACCAGCGCCCGCCCTTCGGCATGCTTCTGGAAGAACTGCTGGCCGGCCACCCCTTGCGGAGCGCGCAGCAGCGAGACCGCGCGCTGCTTGAGATGCGGCAGCAACAAGGTGGCCACCTGCGCATAGAAGGCGACCAACTCGCCCTTGGTGATGCCGCTGCTGCGGTCGATCACCCGTTCCGGATGGGTGACGCGCAGGCCGCGCGGCCAGGGCGCCGCGATCGCCGCCACCGGTGCGGGTTGCTCCTTGGTGATGCGACGCGGCGGCTTGTCGCTGCGCAGGCCGTGGAACACCGCTTGGCGAACGTGGCCCGATGCCGTCCACTGCGCGAACGACACCTCGGCGATGAGCCGAGGCCGCACCCAATGGGGCACCTGTCGCTTGCCTGCACCCACCCGCGCGGGTGGATCGGCAAACGGTGCCTGCGGGGTTTCGATCTTGGCCAGACGATCGCGCAGCGCGCCCAGCGTGGCGTGATCCAAGCCGCTGCCGACATTGCCGGCGTAGCGCAGATCACCTTTTGCATCGTGCACGCCAAGCAGGAGTGAGCCGATGCCGCGGCGCGAGCCTTGGGGCTCGGAGAAACCGCCGATCACGAACTCCTGCCGCAAGCGGGTCTTCAGCTTGATCCAGTCGGTGGAGCGGCCGGCGCGGTAGGCTGCTTGCAGTCGCTTGCCGATCAAGCCTTCAAGCCCCGCGCGACCGGCCGCTTCGAGCAACGCGGTCGGGTCGCCTTCGAGAACGCCGCTGAGGGCGATGCGCTCGCGAGCCATGCCGGAGAAGATCTTCTGCAAGCGCTCGCGCCGCAGGTGCAGTGGCTGGCCGCGCAGGTCCTGCCCGTCATGGAAGGGGAGATCGAACACGATGTAGTGCAGCACATGGCTTCGCTGCTGCTCGAATGCGTTCTGCAAAGTCTGGAAATCCGGGCGGCCGGTGTCGCCCGCGGCGACGAGTTCTCCGTCGAGCCAGGCCGATTCGAGCGGCAGGCCACGCAGGGCCCGGGCCAGCTCCGGCATGCGGTGCGTCCAGTCGTGGCCATTGCGGGTGAAGCAGCGCACGTCCCCGCGCTCGATGCGTGCAAGCAGCCGGTAGCCATCCAGCTTGACCTCGTACTGCCAGCCATCGCCGCCGGGGGGCGCATCCACGAGCGTCGCAAGCTGAGGTGCCTGCGTGAGCGGCAAGCGATGCGCCTCCTTCTTCCGCGGGCGTGCAGCGGGTGCCGCCGCGGCCGGCAGCACGCTGTCGGGTTGCGCCTGCGTCACGTCGAACGCGTGGGCGGGCCGCGCAGCGGCGTCGCGTTCCTTGATGAGCAACCAGGCGGGCTGGCGCTCGGTGCCGCGGCCGCGCATGCGCACCAGCGTGTAGTGGCCGCGAAGCTTCTCGCCGTTCAATTCGAACTTGAGCTTGCCTTGCTGATAGCTTTTGCGCGCGTCGCCCGCGGGAACCCAGGTCCCGCGGTCCCACACGATCACCGAGCCGGCACCGTATTGCCCTGGCGGGATCACGCCTTCGAAATCACCGTAGTCGAGCGGATGATCTTCCACCTGTACCGCCATGCGCCTGTCGCTCGGGTCCAGGCTCGGGCCCTTCGGCACGGCCCAGCTTTTCAACGTGCCGTCGAGTTCGAGCCGGAAGTCGTAGTGCAACTGGCGCGCCGCATGCTTCTGGACCACGAAGCGCAGGCCGCTTTCCGACGTTGCCCGCTTGCCCGCGGGCTCAGGCGTGTGCCGGAAATCGCGCTTGCGGCGATAGGCCGCGAGGTGGTCGGTGGCCGGCATGTTCAAGCTGCACGCTTCTTCTTCGCCGGTGCCGCCTTGCGCGCGGCCGCGCCTTGGCCACCGCGCAGGCTGCGCTGCAGCAGCGCGGTGAGATCGACGATGTCCGCGCTCTTGGGCGGAGCGGCTTCTTCGGGTTGCAGCACGGTCTTCGACTGGCCCGCCTTTTCTTTCTTGGCCACCAGCGCCATCACCTGGTCGGTGAAGCGATCGGTGTACCGGGCAGGCTCCCACGAGGCACCCATGTCGTCGATCAATTGCCCCGCCATCTTCATTTCGCTCTCGCTCAAACCCGCGGCCTTCACGCCGGCGGGTGGCAGTTTGAGGTCCTCCCAGGTGCGGATGTCCGCACCCCAGCGCAACAGATTGAGCACCAACGCCGGCCCGGCTGGCACGAGCACCGCCAGATGCTGTTTGGTGTGGATGACCACGCGCGCCAAGCCCACGCGCCTGCGTTGCAGCAGCGCCTCGCGCAACAAGGCATACACCTTCTCGCCTTTGCCCAGCGGCGCCAGGTAGTAGGGACGGTCGAGGTAAACGAAGGGAATCTCGGCGGCGTCGACGAATGCCTCGATGTCGATCGATTGCGTGGACTTCGGATACACCGCTGCAATCTCGGCATCGCTGAGCACGACGTACTGGCCGTCTCCCCGCGAAACGCCTTTGACGATGTGGGCCTTGTCGATCGGCTTGCCGGTGCGCTTGTTGATCCGCTGGTAACCCACCGGATCCATGCTGCGCTTGTCGAGCCAGTCGAAATCAACCCCGCCCTCGCTGGTGGCGGTGTGAAGGCTGACCGGGATGTGAACCAAGCCGAAGCTGATGGCGCCTTTCCACAAGGCGCGCGATGCGGTGGCCATGAGAACCTCGCTGGCGAGATGATGGTCGCACCATGCTAGGAGGCGCACCCGCCAGCCGGCCAGTCAGGGCGGGCCGATTCGGCTGTGGGAAAGCGCCTACGGCCGCAGAAGAACCGGGGCCTGCTCAGACGGTGACACGCGGCGCGGGGGCGAGGTGGTGGGGCGTGTCAGCCCAGGCGGCTTCGTCGAGCGGGCGCGGCACGCCGACACCGTAGCCCTGCACGTAGTCCACGCCCAGCGTGCGCAGCATCTCGATGGTGGCATCGTTCTGCACGAACTCGGCCACGGTGCGCAGCCCCATGCGGTGGGCGATGTTGTGGATCGCCTCGACCATGGCGAAATCGACGGCGTCTTTCGACATGTCTTTCACGAAGGCGCCATCGATCTTCACGTAATCCACCGGCAAGCGCTTCAAGTAGGTGAACGACGACATGCCGGCGCCGAAATCGTCGAGCGCAAAGCGGCAACCCAGATCGCGCAGGCCATGCATCAGCTGCACGGCCACGTCGAAATTGCCGACGGCCGCAGTTTCGGTGATCTCGAAGCACACCAGCTCGGGCTGCACACGGTGCTTGCGCAACTGCTGACGGACGAAGCCGACCAGAGAAGGGTCCACCATCGTGGCGCCCGACAGGTTGATGCTGAACCGCGCCGGCAGCTTGCATTGCCTGGCGAAGCCCGCGTGCATCTGCAACGCCTTGGAAATCACCCAGCGGTCGATCGACGGCATCAAGCCATAGCGCTCCGCGGCCGGGATGAACGCCATCGGCGCGACGATCTTCCCTTCATCGTCGAGCAGGCGGATCAGCACCTCCACGCTTTCATAGCCGCCACCGCTTTCCTGGATGGAGGCGATGCGCTGCGCGTAGAGCACGAAGCGGTCTTCGGTGAGGGCGCGTTGCAGGCGGGAGAACCAGTCGAGTTCACCGCTGCGGTGGGCCACGGCGGTGTCTCGCTCGTCGTGCACGTGCACGCGGTTGCGCCCGGCCTCCTTGGCCACGTAGCAAGAGGAGTCGGCGATGCGCAGCAGCTCCGAGCGGTTGTACTGGTGCGCAGCGAACGGCACCACGCCGATGCTCACGGTGAGCTGGAACTTGCGCGACTCCCACTCGAACGGCATTTCGCTCACGCGTTGGCGCATGGCGTCGGCCACGCGCTGCGCCGGCTCCAGCGGGCAGGCTTCGAGCAGCACGGCGAACTCGTCGCCGCCGAGGCGCGCCAGGATGTCCTGCTTGCGGATCTCCTGCGCGAGCACGGCGGTCACCTGGCGCAGCAACTGGTCGCCCGCGGCATGCCCGCAGGTGTCGTTGACCACCTTGAACTGGTCGAGGTCGAGAAACATCACGACGCCTTGCGTCTGAGGATCGGCCACGGCCAGTGCCGCATCGAGGCGTATTTCGAATGCGGCGCGATTGAGCAAACCCGTGAGCAGATCGTGGTTGGCTTGGTACGAGACCTCGGCCGCCAGCTTCTTCGCCGGGCTGACGTCATGGAACACGAGCACCGCACCGATGGCCGCGCCGCCGCGGCCCAGGATCGGGGCCGCCGAGTCTTCGATCGCGCGGAAATGCCCGCCCCGATGGACCAGCACCGAATCGCGCGCTCCGCGCGGCTGCGCCCCCGGCGCGGACAGCTCAGGCAGCGCCAGATTGAGCCGCTCGCGGTTGTGCGGATTCACCAGCCGCACCACCTCGCTCAACGACCGCCCGATCGCTTCCGCAGCGAGCCAGCCGGTCATCTCTTCCGCCGCCGCGTTCAGGTAGGTGATGCGCCCCTGGCGGTCGATGGTGGCAACGCCGTCCACGATGGAGCGCAGCGTCACTTCGAGCAGTTCCTTCTCGTCGTACACCCGCATCTCGACGGCCTCTTTCGCATCCACCGTGCGGCGCAGACGGTGGGCTTGCGCCGTGAGCACCGAGATGATGAGGACGATCATCAACGCCGCGCCCGCTGCCGCGATCAGGAACCTGGCGCGCAACGCGTCATAGCCGGCCAGCGAGGTGTAGGCCGGCACAGCGACCAAGGCGAAAAGGTCATAGCCGGGAATCACGGTGGCCGAGGCAAAGCGTGCGACGCCGTCGCTGGGACTGATGGCGGCCACGAGCGCGCGGTCGACACGTTCGGTCGCGCGCAGAACGCGCTCGCCATTCACCCGCTCGCCCGCCGTTTGCCGCTCGTCCGACAGGCGCGAGCGATAGATGCCATCCGCGCCGAGAACGCCGACGACATTGCCCGGCGCCGCGTTGACGACGAACCCATCCGTCAACAGGGCAGCATCGAATGCCAGGAGTACCGCCCCCGCGAAGCTGCGGTCCGCACGCTGGAGCTGGCGCCCCATGGGGAGATGCCAGCGCTTGTGTTCCTCTGAAAAATAAGGGGGCGACAGCGCCAGGCCCTCGCGCGTCCACGACGCCTGAAAGTGCTCACGGTCGGCCACGTTGGTGGCGCCATCGGGAATCGCCCCAGGCGCCCGGGTGGCCGCCATGACCTGCCCGCTGTGATCGACGAGCGCCACCGAGACCCACCCCACGGGCGACAGCAGGCCCGAGCGTTCGAGCGTCGCCAGATCCACCTCACCGCTCTTTTCGTGCTGGTGCTTGACCAGCACGGAGGTCCGGTTGGCCTGATCGAGCAGGCGCTGGACCCGGTCGGCCAAACGCTGCGAAGCGTTGTCGACTTCGCTGTACGCCAGGTTCACGCTGCTGACATAAGCCTCTCTCAGCATCCACCACGTGCCTGCCGCCAACGCGGCGAGCAACAACGTCGCCACACCCAACGCCGTGATGTTCAGGCGGGTGCTTGCAGACAGGGCTTGCCACTGGCGGAAAACGGGAAAGTGCATCGTGCGAAGCCGAGAAGTACGGCCCGATATCGACAAGGCGCGTGTTGGCTGAAGGATTTTGGTGCCGCACCGGGTGTCGTGCGCCTCTCACACGAGGCAACCGTGACGAGTTACACACTGTGACTCGCATTGGAATAGCGAGTACCTCATCGCGGAGGCCCGCGGTACGAACCGGCCACGCCGTCACGGGTGAAGGCCCTCCCGCAAGACGTCGACCTTTTCAAAAAAAGCACACCCGTACATGTATTCATCGCGTCGAATCACGGGTACCGCGCACCGCCTCACACCCGAGCGCCGCCCCTCCCTGGAAGCAGTGCCTCAGCCACCTGCCACCCCGCCCGAACCCGCCGCCCAGATCGCACCCAAATGTTGCATTCGCACCAGCGTGCTGCCTTTTGACACCCTTATCCAGGGTGGAGACCCCCCAACAAGAGGTGCCCTCCTACACGCAAGTTTCATTTGCTTTCATTACGCTCAGGGCATGGACGCAGTTCGGACCTCACTTCAAGACTTGGACCTCACCCAGATGTCGCTGGGGTGGTTGTTCATCGCGAGCTACGCGGTGGCCTTGGGCGGCATGCTGGGCAAACGCGGCAGCGCACGCGCAGGGGCCGTGGCGGCAGCGGCGGCACTGGCCTTCTGCCTCGCCGGCGAGACCTGGGTGCACGGCGTCCTGCTTCTTCTCTTCGCCGTGGGCGGGATGGCACTTTTCGTGGCCACGTCGTGGGCCGCAGCAGCCACGGCGGCCAAGGTGATGAGCCCGGCGCGGCGCCAGGAAAGCCGGGCGGCGCCCAGCACGCCGGCGTCCATCTCGGCACCCCGGCCCCCCGCGCGGCCGATCGGCGACACCGTGCGCGTGCTGTGGCGCACGCATGTCACGCCGGTGCTCGGCCACCGCTCGCACGGCTGACGGTCCCCGCAGGCGCGCCGTCGGCGCCTCTGTCTTTCTTCAACGAGGCACAGCTGCCCCACCGCGAGAGCCGCATCGACGGGACACGCGCGCGCAGACGCGCAGCGGCACCATTGGCGCCGCTTACGGGGAGGAAGCCGCGAAAAACGCGTGCCGGAGCCGGCCGCGTTGCGCAGCACGCGGGCTGCGCAACGCGAAGGCCAATCAGGCGCGTCGCGCTTGCTTGGCGATCAGCACCTGCGCAGAAGCCCGCTTGGCACGGGTTGCAGCACGGCGATAGGCCTTCTCGGCCTCATCGCGCAATTCGATGGCGCGCGCAAGCGCCATCTCGAACCGCTGCGGCGTATAGGTGTTCTCGTTGCCGATGTAGATCGTGCGCCGGCGCGGTGCACTTCCGTACAGCGGCAAGGACACGGACAAATTGCACTCGCGTACTTTTGCCCCCGGGCGCAAGCGAACGATGGGACCGGAGATGCCCACGGGCAGGTCGCTGGTCTTGTTGTCATTGGGTTCGCGCTGCAGGCGCGAAGGCGCCGGCAGCTTGGCAATGCGCTTGAGCAATTCCTGCGTGGCCGCCTTCAGTGCAGCGGCTGCGCCGGTGCCATCTTGCGACCCATCGGAGAACAGCTTGGTGCCCCCATAGCGAAGTTGCCAGCCATGTGTGGCGCGGTGATCGATGCGTTGGATGCCCTGCGGCACCTTGAAGCGCTTTCCGGTGAAGATAACGACGTCTCTGACTTTCATGAGGTTCCTGATAATGCTTTTTGAACCTCCCCTGGACACGGAGTTTAGGCAACGAATGACTTGTACGCTCATGTGGGGTCAAGTGAGACAGATAGCACCGCCGTTCAAACTTTTCGCCATGCACAGCACACGACATGTCCAACGAATCCGTCACGTCTGACCATTACGCCCGCGCCAAAGCTGCATTCCTTCGGGGACTAACGTCTTATCAGGAAGGCCGGTTCACGGATGCCGAGAAGAGCTTTCTCGCCTCCCTCGAGCAAGTCCCCGGGCGGATCTCCACGCTCATCAATCTTGCAGCCACACGGCTGAAGCTCGCGCGACCGGCGGATGCCTTGGCCTCCGCAGACGAGGTGCTGCGCGCGGAGCCGCGCAATACCGACGCGCTGCTGCACCGGGCCACCGCCCTGAGCGACCTCGAACGCCACGGCGCAGCCTTGGCCGCATGGGACGCCGCCACGGAAGACGCACCGCAAGCCCTCGAGTTGTGGATGCGACGGGCCATCACCCTGCGCAACCTGCACCGCCTCGAAGACGCCATCGCCTCCTACGACCGGGCCCTCGCGATCACGCCCACGCATGCCGACGCCTGGAACCACCGCGGCGGCATCTTGAAGGAACTGGGTCGCCAGGGCGAAGCGGCCGAGTCGTTCCGCAACGCGCGCGCGCACGGCGCCGACCCCGAGGTGATCGGGTACTTCCTGGCGTCGCTGGGGGAAGACACCTCGCCGCCTGCCGCGCCGGCCCGCTACGTCGAAACCTTGTTCGACGACTACGCGCGCGATTTCGACCTGCACCTCGTGCAAGGGCTGAACTACCGCGCCCCCGAGCGCCTGGCGCATCACCTGCGAACGCTGGCTCCGGCCCGCTACCGCAGCGCGCTGGACCTCGGCTGCGGCACCGGCCTGTGCGGGCCGTGGATCAGACCGCTGGCGGACGCATTGGCGGGCGTGGACCTGTCCCGCAAGATGATGGACCAGGCGGCCCGGCGGGGGGTCTACGACCAGCTCATCCAGGCCGACATCACCGAGCACTTGCGCACCACCTCCCAACGGCACGACCTGGTGGTATCGGCCGACGTGTTCATCTACATCGGCGACCTGGCACCCGTGTTCAGCGCCGTGCGGGCCACCCTGCATGCAGGCGGCGTGTTCGGCTTCTCGGTCGAGCTGGCAAGCCCCGGCGGGCCCCCGTTCGAATTGCGTCCAAGCCTGCGATATGCGCACACACAGGCCTATTTGCGGCAGCTTGCGGCGGAAAACCACTTCGACTGCGTGCTGGAGGTCACCGAGCCGCTGCGCGAGGATCAGCGTGTTCCGATCGGCGGCTTGTACGTGTTCTTGCGTGCACGAGCGCATTCAGCCAGCACCTGAAGAAGGCGGCCGCGGCGGGCCCGCGGTGGAAGTGACGATCGCGAATCGCCACACGGCATCTCCAGCATCTCCGGCATGTCGCTTCCGCCGATCCATCGCGCCTTCCGGGTTCGGCGCAAAGCCACCCGGCCGCAGTGCCTTCTCCGGGGGGCGCCGCAGACCATGGCCCGGCGCCGCCCTTCGGGATGCGCGAAGATTGACTCCCGCGCGAGGCCGCAGCATCGCCGCGCCGCGCATCCCAACCCCGCTTCATGCCATGACCCAGCCGAACACGATCACCATCTTTCACAACCCCGCGTGCGGCACCTCCCGCAACACGTTGGCCCTGATCCGCCACAGCGGCGCCGAACCCGAGGTGATCGAATACCTGAAGACACCACCGACGGCGGCGCGGCTGCAGGAGCTGGCCCAAGCGATGGGGATCCCGGTGCGCGGGCTGTTGCGAGAGAAAGGCACGCCGTATGCTGAACTGGGCTTGGGAGAAGCTCGGTGGACGGACGACGAACTGCTCGCCTTCATCGCCCAGCACCCGATCCTGCTGGAGCGGCCGGTGGTGGTCACGGCATTGGGCACGAAACTGTGCCGTCCCTGTGAAGAAGTGCTGGAGATCCTGCCAGCCCGCCTTCCGTCACCGTTCACCAAAGCCGACGGAAACACCGTCGTCGACGACGGGACGCGCCGCCAGGCCTGAAGTGCTCAGCCGTGCGGCACGCCGTGCGCCCCAGCCGACCAGAATTCGGCCGTATGCGGCGGAGCAACCACCGAACCGCTGATCCAGGCGGCGGCCAAGATGGCCAGCGCCAGGACGGTCAGGGTGAGCACGGCCGAAAGGTACGGTCTCATGGGCTTCTCCGTGAGCATGTCATCCGTTGCTGAACGGGTGGGCGGCAGTCATGCGCCGCCCGCTTTCACCTTCAGGTACTGCTCGACCGCCGCCGCATTGGTGCCGACGGCCTTGACAGCCGCCTTGAGCGCATCGGCGGACACACCGAACTTCTTCGACCAGTCTCGCAGCTCATAGTCCTGGTGGACGTTGATGCGCGTGCGATCCTGGCCACCGCGCTGGGTTTTGTCGTCTGGCATGGCAGCACCCACAAGGTTGGAAGCCTCCACAGCGTACGTCCCCGGCGGGCCAACGCTATCAGCGAACGGTGCGTGCTGTTGCCAGAAATGTCTGACAACGTAGACAGCGGTTGTCAGGATGCGACAGCTCCCGCGGCACAGAATGGGCCGGCTGGCTGCGGTTGGCGCCGAGGGAGACTCCATGGCTCTTGTTCGCCGGGCGGTGGCAACGGCATCAACAGCGCGGCCGCGGCAAGGCGCCTTCTAGTTCTTCAAGCGGTAACCGGTGCGAAAGATCCAGCCGACTGCAATCACGCAGGCCAGCAGGAAGCCAAGCGTCATGGCCAGGCTCCAGGCCACGCCGACATCCGCGGTGCCGAAGAAGCTCCAGCGAAAACCGTCGATCAGGTAGACGACCGGGTTGAACAGGGTCACGGTGCGCCACAGCGGCGGCAGCATGTCGATCGAATAGAAGGCGCCGCCCAGGAACGTGAGCGGTGTGACGATGAGCATCGGGATGAACTGCAACTGCTCGAACCCCTTGGCCCAGACGCCGATGATGAAGCCGAAGAGGCTGAACGTCACCGACGTGAGCACCAGGAAGCCGAACATCCACACCGGGTGGACGATGTGCAGCGGCACGAACAGCGCCGCCGTGCCCAGGATCACCAGACCCAGGATGATGGACTTGGTGGCCGCCGCCCCCACGTACGCCAGCAGGATCTCCAGGTACGACACCGGCGCCGACAGCAACTCGTAGATCGTGCCGGTGAAGCGCGGAAAGTAGATGCCGAAGGACGCGTTCGACAGGCTTTGCGTCAACAGCGACAGCATCATGAGTCCGGGGACGATGAACGCCCCATACGCCACGCCGCTGACGCTGCCCATGTGCGACCCGATGGCCGCACCGAACACGATGAAGTAGAGAGACGTGGTGATCACCGGCGTGACGAGGCTCTGCCACAGCGTGCGCAACGCACGCGCCATCTCGAAGCGATAGATCGCCCACACGCCATGGGCGTTGAATCCGGTCACGGGCTTCATCGCGCGCTCCCCTGCTGGTCTTGCACCAGCGTCACGAAGATGTCTTCCAGCGAACTTTGGCGAGTGTTCACGTCGCGAAAGCCGATGCCCAGTTCACCCATGCGCCGCAGCAGCGGCGCCACGCCCGTTTGCGCGGCATCGCCGTCCAGCTCCAATTGCAGCGTGTGCCCGCCGTTCTTCAGTACCACGGCCCAAGGCGACAGCGCCTCGGGTACCTCGGCGAGGGCGACGTCCAGTTCGAGCGTGAGCTGCTTCTTGCCCAGTTTCTTCATCAGTGCCGCCTTCTCCTCGACCAGAACAAGCCCGCCCTGGTGAATGACGCCGATGCGGTCGGCCATGTCTTCGGCCTCCTCGATGTAGTGCGTGGTCAGGATGATGGTCACCCCGCCATCGCGCAAGGCGCGCACCAGCGCCCACATGTCGCGGCGCAGGTTCACGTCCACGCCCGCCGTCGGCTCATCCAGGAACAGGATCTCGGGCTCGTGCGACAGCGCCTTGGCGATCATCACGCGGCGCTTCATGCCGCCCGAGAGATTCATGATGCGTTCGCTGCGCTTGTCCCACAGCGAGAGGTCGCGCAGCACTTTTTCCACCAGCGCGGGGTTGGGTGGGCGCCCGAAGAGACCGCGGCTGAAAGTCACGGTGGCCCACACGCTTTCGAAGGCATCCGTCGTCAGCTCCTGCGGCACCAGCCCGATCTTGGAACGGGTGAGCCGATAGTCCCGGACGATGTCATGCC
>CAZBOF010000056.1:15957-26018 GCA_964493285.1 uncultured Rhizobacter sp.
GAGATCAGCGTCGTCTTGCCCGCCCCGTTGGGCCCGAGCAGCGCAAAGATCTCGCCACGGCGGATCTCCAGGTCGACCCCTTTCAATGCTCGGAAACCCGAGGCGTAGGTTTTCGTCAAGCCGGAGATGGCGACGGCGCTGGCAGCACGCTCGGCGGGCATGGACATGGGTGCGGATGGAGTGGCGGGGGGCTTGCATGGTAGGAGCAAATGCGCAGGCAGCGGCAGCCCCATCAGGAGACCTGATCCGGTCAATAAGGTGGCTCGTGTCGCCTCGGGCGCCGCTTCTCCTCATTGAACCGTGCGCCATGCAGCCTTCGGGCACGCGAGGCGCCGCCAGGCTGCCCAGAGGTGGGCCGCCCCGGAAAACATCACCGCATGGAGACCCAACGGCATGACCGAGATCGTCAAGAACGCGTGGTACGTCTGCGCCACCAGCGAAGAACTGCTGCAAGGCAAGGCGCTCGCCCGCATGATCTGCAATGAACCGATCGTTCTGTTCCGCTTGCAAAGCGGCCAAGTGTGCGCGCTCGAAGACCGCTGCTGTCATCGTCGCTACCCGCTGAGCAAGGGCTACCTCGAAGGCGACGACATCCGCTGCGGCTACCACGGCTTCTTGTTCAACCCAGCGGGCCAATGCATCGAGATTCCGGGCCAGAAGGAAATCCCGAAAGAAGCCAAGGTCGTCAGCTACCCGGTGGTCGAGCGCCATACCTGGGTCTGGATCTGGATCGGCGACCCCGCGCTCGCCGACCCGGCCAACATCCCTGACTACCACTGGTTCTCCAACCCCGAGTGGGGCAGCAAGTCGACCCGTTATCACGTCAAGGCGAGCTATCGCCTGATCGTGCAGAACCTGCTGGACCTCTCTCACCTGGCCTTCGTGCACGGCAGCACCATCGGCAACCGCGCCACCACGGACGCGGCGGAGGTGAGCTTCGACCGCGCCGACTACGAGGCCCGCGTGACGCGCTGGATGATCGACGTGCCGCCGCCGCCCATGCTCGCCAAGTTCGGCAACTTCGACAGCCATGTCGACCGCTGGCACGTCGTGCACTACACCGCGCCCTCCTCGGTGCGCCTGAGCACCGGCGCCAAGCTCACCGGCACCGGCGCACGGCAAGGCGATCTGTCGGGCGGGCTGGAGCTGGCCAATCTCAACGCGATCACGCCCGAGACCGATTCGACCACCCACTATTTCTGGGGCCAGTGCCACAAGGGCAACACCGACCAGCCCGAGTTCACCGCAGCCCTCTTCCAGGGCACCAACACCGCCTTCCTGGAAGACCGCGACGTCTTCGAAGACCAGCAGCGCCTGATCGACCACGACCCGTCCAAGCCAGAGATCTACGTGAAGGCCGATGCCGGAGCGATCCACGCGATGCGTGTCATCGACCGGCTGCTGGCCGAACAGGCCGATGGGCAACCCGCTGTCGTGCCCCAGAACGCGCTGAAGTACGGCCCCTGGCCCGACATCACCCGCTGACCTCATCTGACCTGCAGCAATCGCCGCCCTCGCTGGGCAGGCGGCGCTGCGGCATGCCCGGCCTGTCGCCGCTTTTCTTGCATCGAACAAAGGAACCACGATGTCTTCCTCCTCCCGAGTCGCTCTCGTCACCGGCGGCGCCAGCGGCATCGGCTTCGCGTTCTCGCAGGCCCTGGCGGAAGCGGGCTACCGCGTGGCGATCGCCGATCTGCGTGCGGCCGATGACGCGGCAGCGCGCCTGCGCGGTGAAGGTCATGAAGCCACCGGCGTGAGCGGCGACATCACCCGCCCCGCCGATGCCGACCGCATGGTTGCCGCCGCCGTGGAGGCCTTCGGCGGCCTCGACGTGCTGGTGAACAACGCCGCGCTGTTCACCACGCTCAAGCCGAAGCCCTTCGACCAGCTCACCCATGAAGAGTGGATGAAGGTGATGGAGGTCAACACCTTCGGCCCGTTCAACTGCGCCCGCGCTGCCGTGCCGGCGATGGTGGCGCGCGGCGGCGGGCGCATCGTCAACGTGGCGTCCGTGGCCGCATTGAAGGGCACGCCGATGATGCTGCACTACGTGGCCAGCAAGGGTGCGGTGATTGCATTCACGCGCTCGCTTTCCCGCGAAGTCGGGCCGAGGAACATCACCGTCAACGCGATCGCGCCGGGCTTCACCATGTCCGACGGCGTACTGCAGTCCGGCATGGCCGACGCCATCGGCGAAGGCGCGCGTCGCCTGGGCCGATCGATCGCTCGCGACCAGGTTCCCGCCGATCTGGTGGGCGCCCTGCTCTTCCTCGCCGCCGAGAACGCGGACTTCATCACCGGCCAGACCCTCGCCATCGATGGCGGTTCGGTCTTCCTCTGAAGGGCACCGCGATGTCCGCCTACCCGAACGCCCCGCTTTATCTCCATGGCGAGTTCGTCAGCGGCCAGGGTCGCCGCGAGCAGGAGGTGCTGAACCCGGCCGACAACACCGTCATCGGCCACCTCACCCACGCCACACCGGCCGACCTGGACGCCGCGCTCGCCGGCGCGCAAACGGCGTTCGAGAGCTGGCGCCACGTGTCGCCTCTGGAGCGTGCACGCATCCTGCGCGCCGTCGCGGCGCTGACGCGCGAACGCGTGGAGTCGATCGCGCGCAACATCACGCTGGATCAAGGCAAGCCGCTCGCCGAGGCGCGCGCCGAGGTGCTGAGCTGTGTGGACCACATCGAGTGGCACGCCGACGAGGCCCGCCGCATCTATGGCCGCGTGGTGCCGGCCCGCCTGCCCAACCTGCGCCAGCTCGTGCTGCGCCAGCCCGTGGGCGTGTGCGTGGCGTTCACCCCGTGGAACTTCCCGCTGCTGCAGGCCATCCGCAAGGTGCTGGCCGCACTCGCGTCGGGGTGCACCGTCATCCTGAAAGGGCCGGAAGACGCGCCGAGCGCCGTGGTCGCGATGGTGCAGATGTTCCACGATGCCGGCCTGCCGCCCGGCTGCCTGAATGCGGTGTAGGGTGTCCCCTCGGAGGTGTCCGAGCACCTCATCCGCTCGCCGATCACACGCAAGCTTTCATTCACCGGCTCCATCGCGGTGGGCAAGCACCTCGCGTCGCTGGCCGGCGCGCACATGAAGCGCACGACGATGGAACTCGGCGGCCACTCGCCGGTGCTGGTGTTCGACGACGCCGACATCGACCGCGCCGCCGATCTGCTCACGATGTACAAGTCGCGCAATGCCGGGCAGGTGTGCATCGCGCCCAGCCGCTTCTACGTGCAGCGCCAGGTGTTCGACCGCTTCGTCGACCGCTTCCTTCAGCGCTACGCCGCGCAGACCCAAGGCCACGGCCTGGCGCCGGAAACCACCATGGGGCCGCTCGCCCACGCGCGTCGCCTCGATGCGATGGAGGCCTTCATGGACGACACGCGCCGGCGCGGCGGCACGGTGCTGCTCGGCGGCGAGCGCACGCCGGGCCCCGGCAACTTCTTCCCGCCCACGGTGGTGACGGGCCTGGGCGACGACGCCAGCCTGCTGCGCGACGAGATCTTCGGGCCGATCGTGCCGATCACACCGTTCGACGACGTGGACGAAGGCCTGCGGCGCGCCAACGGCACGCCCTACGGCCTGGCGTCTTACGTGTTCACCAACTCCCTGCACCTGGCGCAGCACGTCTCGGAACGGCTGGAGGCCGGTTGCGTGAACGTCAACCACTTCGGCATCGGCTTCGCCGAGGTGCCGCTCAGTGGCGTGAAAGACAGCGGCATCGGCAGCGAGGGCGGCGCGGAAACGCTGGACGCCTACCTCGTGACCAAGCTCGTTTCAGAGGCATCGGTGCCGCGGCCCGCCTGACGGCGGCCGAGGCGATTTGCATTTACGACGACAACATCCACAGGAGACATTCATGAAACTCAAGCAACTCGCGATCGTGGCCACCGGCCTCGCCCTGGCCGCCACGTCGGCCATCGCCCAGGCGCCGCTGAAGATCGGCTTCCTGTCGACCCTGTCGGGGCCAGTCGGCGCCATCGGCAACGACCAGTACGACGCCTTCATGCTCGCGATCGAGCAGCGCGGGGGCAAGCTCGGCGGCGTGCCGGTGCAGGTGATCAAGGAGGACGACCAGTTCCGCCCCGAGGTCGGCACGCAGGCGGTGCAGAAGCTGATCGAACGCGAAGGCGTGCCCATCATCACCGGCCTCGTCGGCTCGAACGTGATGATGGCGATCAGCAAGCCGGTCGCCGAGAAGCAGGTGTTCCTCATCAGCTCGAACGCCGGCCCGTCCCCGCTGGCCGGCGCGGGCTGCTCGCCCTACCAGTTCGTCGTCTCGTGGACGGCCGATGCCTTCGCCGAAGGCGTGGGCAAGTACGCCACCGAGCGGGGCTACAAGCGGGTTTCGCTGCTGGCGCCGAACTACCAGGCCGGCAAGGACCTGCTGGGCGGATTCAAGCGCTTCTACAAAGGCGAAGTCGCGGACGAGACCTACACGCCGCTGAACCAGATGGACTTCTCCACCGAGCTGGCCCAGCTCGCCGCCACCAAGCCCGATGCGGTGTTCGTCTTCTATCCGGGCGGCCTGGGCGTGAACTTCGTGCGCCAGTTCCAGCAGTCGGGGCTGGACAAGACGATTCCGCTGCTGTCGGCGGGCCTGCTGGACGGCACCAACCTGTTGGCCGTGAAGGAAGCCGCGCTCGGCGCCACGGTGGGCATGCACTGGGGCCCCGACCTCGACATCCCGGCCAGCAAGAGCTTCGTGCAGGCGTTCGAGGCCAAGTACAAGCGCATCCCGTCGAACTATGCCGCGCAGTCGTACGATGCCGCGCTGCTGCTCGACTCGGCGCTGGCCAAGGTGAAGGGCAACGTGAGCGACAAGCCCGCATTCGCCGCCGCGCTGAAGCAGGCCGACTTCGCGTCGGTACGCGGTGCATTCAAGTTCAACAACAACAACTTCCCCATCCACGACATCCGCGTGTTCAAGGTGGTGAAGGATGCCCAGGAGCGCTTCACCTTCAAGTACGAGAGCACGCCGCTGAAGAACCACGCCGACGCGTACCACACGCAGTGCGCCCTGAAGTGACTTGAAGGCGTGAGCCGGCCATGACGACTTCGCTCTTGTTGGTGCAGTTGCTGAACGGGCTGCAGTTCGGCGTGCTGCTGTTCCTGCTGTCTGCAGGGCTGACGCTGGTGCTGGGGATCATGAATTTCATGAACCTCGCGCACGGGTCGCTGTACATGGTCGGCGCCTACCTGGCCGCCACGGTGTTCGGCTGGACGGGATCTTTCCTGTACGCCGCCGCCGCGGCGCTTGCGGGCTCGCTGGCGATCGGCATGCTGGCCGAGCGCGCCATCATCCGCAAGCTGTACGCCCGCGAACACCTCTACCAGGTGCTCGGCACCTTCGGCATGATCCTGTGCTTCAACGAAGTGGCGCGCATGATCTGGGGCAGCTCCCCGGTCTTCATGAGCGTGCCGGAAGCGCTCACGGGCACGATCCAGCTCTTCGGCCTGCCCTACCCGCGCTACCGCTTCGCGATCATCGCCGTCGGCGTGCTGGTCGCGATCGGGCTCTACCTCGTCATCCACAAGACGCGCATCGGCATGCTGATCCGCGCGGGCGCCACCGATGCGCCCATGGTGTCGGCGCTGGGGGTGAACATCGGGCTGGTGAATGCCATCGTCTTCGGCGCCGGCGCCGCCATGGCCGGCCTGGCCGGCCTGATGGCCGCACCCATCTTCTCGGTGCAACCGGGCATGGGCGAGCCGATCCTCATCCTCACGCTGGTGGTCATCGTCACCGGCGGCATCGGCTCGATTCGCGGTGCGGTGTACGGCGCCATCATCGTCGGCGTGGCCGACACCGTCGGGCGCGTGTTCATCCCGATGCTGATGCGCGACCTGTTCGACCGCACCGTCGCACAAGCCGCCGGGCCTGCACTGGCCTCGATGCTGATCTACATCCTGATGGCCGCGGTGCTCGCCGTGCGTCCGCAGGGCCTTTTCCCGGTGCGCCATGGATAAGTCCTCCACCACAGCCCTCGGCCCCGAAGCCGCCCCGGCACGCGGCATGCGCTGGAGCGCGCGGCGCATCACCGTCATCGCCCTCGTGGCCGTGCTCGCGCTGCTGCCGGTGGCCACCGCCGTGTGGAACGAACCGTTCTACCTGACGCTCGTCTCGCGCATCATGATCTACGGCCTGGCAGCGCTGGGCCTGAACCTGATCCTCGGCTACGGCGCCATGGTGAGCTTCGGGCATGCGCTCTACGTGGGCGTGGGCGCCTATGCCGTGGCCATCCTCGGCAGCCACGGCATCACCAACGGCATGGCACACCTGGGCGTCGCCCTGGGGGCCGGGCTGGTGATCTCGGTGCTGGTCGGCATGGTGTGCCTGCGCACCAGCGGCCTGGGTTTCATCATGATCACGCTGGCATTCGCCCAGATGTTCTATTTCCTGATGATCGGTCTGCGCGCCTATGGCGGCGACGATGGCTTGCCGGTCGAATCGCGCAGCACGCTCGGGCCGATCGACCTGTCGAACAACGTCACCCTGTACTACCTCATCTTCGCGGTGCTGATGGCCACGCTGTACGGCTTTCATCGGCTGGTGCGGTCGCGCTTCGGCATCGTGCTGCGCGGCACGAAGGCCAATGAGCGGCGCATGCGCGCGCTGGGCTTCGCGACGCTGCGCTACAAGCTGCTGGCCTACGTGATCTCGGCCCAGGTGTGCGTGGTGGCCGGCCTGCTGCTGGCCAACCTGACGCGCTACGCCTCGCCGTCCTACATGCAATGGACGACGTCGGGCGAGCTGGTGGTGATGGCGGTGCTGGGCGGTCTCGGCACGCTGATCGGCCCGGTGCTCGGCGCCTCCATCTGGCTGGTGCTCGAAGAGCTGCTCTCGTCGTTCCATCTCGGTCTGCCTTGGGGATTGGATGCGTTCATCCGCAGTCACTGGATGTTCGTGCTCGGCGCGGTGATCGTGGTGGTGTCGTTGACCCTGAAGCAGGGCCTGTACGGCTACCTGGTCCAGCGCGAGGAGAACACACGATGAGCCTGCTCGAAGTGCAAGGGCTGGTGAAGCGCTTCGGCAGCCTGCTCGTCACCGACCACCTCGACCTGGACGTGCGCCCAGGCGAGATCCACGCCGTGATCGGCCCGAACGGGGCCGGCAAGACCACGCTCATCAACCAGCTCTCGGGAGAGCTGCAGCCCAGCGAAGGCCGCATCCGGCTCGACGGGCGGGACATCACGCACGCATCGCCCGATCAACGCGCCCTGGCCGGACTGGCGCGCTCGTACCAGATCACTTCGGTCTTTCCGGGCTTCACGGTGCTGCAGAACGCGATGCTGTCGGTGCAGGCGCACAGCGGCCACAGCTTCTCGTTCTGGCGGCCGGCGTTCTCGGACCCCGCACTGCGCGCGCCGGCCCTGGCCGAGCTGGAACGCGTGGGCCTGCTGGCGCACGCCGACACGCCCGTGGGCGAACTCGCCCACGGTGCCAGCCGCCAGCTGGAGATCGCGATGGCGCTGGCCACGCGCCCCAAAGTCCTGCTGCTCGACGAACCGATGGCCGGCATGAGCCAGCACGAATCGGCCGAGATGGCGCGGCTGCTCACGCAGCTCAAGGGCGAGTTCGCCATTCTTCTGGTGGAGCACGACATGGACATCGTCTTCTCGCTGGCCGACCGCATCTCGGTGCTGGTGTACGGTCGCTGCATCGCCCGCGGCACCGCCGACGAGATCCGCAACGACGCCGAGGTGCGCACCGCCTACCTCGGTGACGAGGAGGAGGCGCCATGAGCGCCAACGCCGCATTGCTCGCCGTGCGCGACCTGGACACGCGCTACGGGGCCAGCCAGGCGCTGTTCGGCGTGTCGCTGGACGTGCGCGCGCGAGAAGTGGTCACGCTGATCGGGCGCAACGGCATGGGCAAGTCGACCCTCGTCAAGTCGATCACCCGCATGGTCGCACCCAGCGGCGGAACCGTGCACTTCGACGGGCACGACCTGGCCGGCCTGCCGCTTTACCGCGTGGCCCAGCTGGGCGTGGGCCTCGTGCCCGAGGGGCGCCGCATCTTCGCCAACCTCACGGTGCGGGAGAACCTCGTGGCCACCGCGCGCAATCGCCCCGGCGGCAGCGCGACCTGGACGCTGGACGCGGTCTACGACATGTTCCCGCGCCTGAAGGAACGCGAGCGCCACCTGGGCAACCAGCTCTCCGGCGGGGAACAGCAGATGCTGGCCATCGGCCGCGCGCTGATGACGCACCCGCGCCTGCTCATCCTCGACGAAGCCACGGAAGGGCTCGCCCCGGTCGTGCGCGACGACATCTGGCGCAGCCTGCAGCGCCTGAAGGAGGCCGGCATGTCGCTCATCGTGATCGACAAGAACATCGGTCCGCTGCTGCGCCTGGCGGACCGGCACTACGTGATCGAGAAAGGCCGCGTGGCCTGGAGCGGCACCGGCGCCGAACTGCGCGGCGACCCCCAACGCCTGCGCGACTACGTGGGCGTCTGATCCTCGCCGAAGAGTTTCGTCACGAGACCGCGCAGCCAGCGGTTCGAAGGATCGCTGGCCTGGCGCTCGTGCCAGTACTGGCGCACCGCGTAGCCGGGCAGGCGAAAGGGCACCGACCACGCCTGCACGCGCGGGTCCTCGGCCAGGATGAGCGCGGCCCGCCGGGGCAGCGTGCACAGATAGTCCGTGCAACCGACCAGCGCCGACAGCCCGAGAAAATTGGGAATGCGCACCGCCACGTTGCGCTTCACGCCCTGCTCGTCCAGCGCACGGTCGACGATGAGATAGCCGGTCACCGGCGTCACCACGAGGATGTGCTCTTCCGCCTGGAACTGCGCCAGCGTCAGGCGTCCGCGCACGCGGGGATGCTCGGTGCGCGACACGCACATGAAGCGCTCCTGGTACAGCGCCTTCTGGAAGAAGCTCGGCGGCATCGCCGGCACGAAGCCGACCGCCAGGTCGATCTCGCCGACCTTGATGAGTTCCGGCGTGAGTTCGTTGATGTTGCCGATCTCCACCCGCGCGCCGGGCGCCTGCTTGCCCATCTCGACCAGCAACTTCGGCAGCAGCACGATCTTGCCGATGTCGGTCATCGCGATACGGAACGTGCGCCGGGTGCTGGCCGGCTCGAAGGTCACCCGGAAATTGAGCGTCGCTTCCAGCGAGACGATGGAATCGCGCACGCTCTGGATCAACCCATCGGCCATCGGAGACGGGCGCATCTCGTTGCCCATGCGCACGAAAAGCGGGTCGTCGAACCGCTTGCGCAGTTTCGCCAAGGTCAGGCTGATGGCGGGCTGGCTGACCTGCAATCGATCCGCGGTGCGAGACAGGCTGCCCGATTTGTAGATTTCGTGCAGCACGCGGAGTGCGTGGAGGTCGATGTTCTCCATCAGGAAACTATAAGCCAGGCTAAATTAAGATCCCAGTCTTTCATAGGAAACTCTTATTCCGCAGACGCCATGACGTGCTCGGCGCCGGCGCGGGCTCCGCCCCAGGGGCCCCGTCCCGCCGTGGCCCGGGCAGGCCCGCCTGCGGACGCCTCTTACACTCGGCGGCATGTCACTTCTCCTGTTGCTCCTGCTGCCATTCGCCGGCAGCGTCATCGCGGCGCTGTTGCCGACCAATGCGCGCAACGTCGAATCGACGTGGGCGGCCCTCGTCATGCTGGCCACCGCAGTACCGCTGGCGTTACTGTTCCCCGAGATCCGGGAGCATGGCGCCGTGAGCGACCGGCTGGTCTGGCTGCCCAGCCTCGGCATCGACCTGGTGGTGCGCATCGATGGCTTCGCCTGGATGTTCGCGATGCTGGTCACCGGCATGGGCGTCCTGGTGGTGGCCTACGCCCGCTACTACCTGTCGCCTGACGACCCTGCGGCCCGGTTCTACTCGCTGCTGCTGGGCTTCATGGGCGCCATGCTGGGCGTGGTGATCTCCGGCAACCTGATCCAGATGGTGCTGTTCTGGGAGTTGACGAGCGTCTTCTCCTTCCTGCTGATCGGCTACTGGTACCACCGCCGGGACGCCCGTCGCGGCGCGCGCATGGCATTCACCGTCACGGCCACCGGCGGGCTGGCGCTGCTCGCGGGGGTGCTGCTGTTG
>CAZBOF010000057.1:0-19475 GCA_964493285.1 uncultured Rhizobacter sp.
CCTGGAAATCGTGGACCGCCTGCCCCAGGGCAACACCGACAAGCTCGACAAGCGTGCGTTGGAGCAGATGTTGAGCACGTCGGGCCGCTTGCCTTGGCGCATCGAAGCCTGAGTGGGGCCGACCCACCCGAATGGAGAAACCCATGCCCATCTATCAATCTCGGCGAGAAAAGTACGAAGCGCTGGTGCGCCACGATCGCGTGCATGGTTCGCTGTACCACAGCGCGTCTGTCTTCGATGAGGAGATGGAGGCCATCTATCACACCGGCTGGGTGTACGTCGGTCATGAAAGCGAAGTGCCCCAGGTGGGCGCTTATGTGTCCAAGCCGTTCGGCAAGCAATCGGTCGTGCTGTCCCGCGGCCACGGCGGTGGCGTGCACGTGCTCTTCGACCGCTGCCCGCATCGCGGCAACAAGATTCTCCAGCGCGAGAAAGGCGTCACGAAGGCCTTCACTTGCCCGTACCACGCTTGGGGCTTCGATCTGGACGGCACCTTCAAATCCATGCCGGACGTGGCTGGCTGCGGCCCGGACTTCGACAAGTCGAGCGCCAGCATGGTGGCGCTGGCGCGGGTGGCGTCCTACCAGGGCTTTGTGTTTGCCAGCATGAAGGCCGAAGGCATCAGCCTGCATGAGCACCTGGGCAAGGGCAAGGACATGATCGACCAATTGGTCTACATGTCGCCGAGGGGGCGCATCGACCTGTCGGCCGGCTGGTTGAAGCATCGCAACCATGCCAACTGGAAGAACATTCTCGAGAACCAGGTCGACGGGTACCACGCGCCATTCGTCCACAGTTCGCTGGCGATCGCCAACCGCGACTGGGCGGGCGAGCGTGACCGCCGTGACGATTCGCCCACGACCACCCGCGACCTCGGCATGGGCCACTCGGACGTCGACTACACCGAGACCTATCGCCTGAAAGGGAACACGCTGCGCTGGACCGGCAACATTCCAGAAAGCCGGGCACAGCAATATGTGGATGCGATGCGGGCGGCCTACGACAAGAGCGTTGTCGAGGACCGGCTGGTGGTCGGCCCCCCGCATGCCATGATTTTCCCGAACCTGTTCATTGCCGAGATGAACATCTCGGTGTTGCAGCCCGTCAGTGCCGAAGAAACGATCCACTGGACGACGCCGGTGCTGCTGGAAGACGGCTTCGAGATCAACGAGCGCAGCATCCGCCGCTGCGAGGGCGCTCTGGGGCCGGCCGGCTTCTTGATTGCCGACGATGCGCAGATCGCGGAGTTGAACCAGATGGGCATCAAGAATGATCGGCCGGAGTGGATCGGCTTGCACCGCGGTCTGCACGACGAGAAACATCAGCCGGACGGCACCATCGTGGGGGGCCTGATGGATGAGACCTCCCAGCGCGCATTCTGGCGTCACTACCGCTCGCTCATGGTGGGCGCGGCGCAATGAGTTCTGTCATGAACAAACAACAAGAACAAGAAGCTCCGGCATTGAACACCGAAGCGCTGCAACAGTTCGTCTTCCGCGAGGCGCGCCTGCAGGATGAACACTGCTACAGCGAGTGGGAAGCGCTCTGGGCGGACGACGGCGTGTACTGGGTTCCGGCCAACGCGGACGACTCGGATCCGAAGAAGCACGTCGCCTTCATCTTCGACAACCGCGCGCGGTTGGCCGGGCGGATCCGTCAACTCAATTCGGGCCGCCGGCATGCGCAGATGCCACCATCGCGCATTCGCCGCGTGATCTCCAACTTCGAGTACGAGGTCGCGGGGCCGTTGATTCAGGTCTACGCCAACTTCATGCTGACGGAGATGCGCAACGGCCGTCGCTTCTTCTGGAATGGCCGCACGCGATACGACTTGCGTCCCCACGGAGGCAGCTACCAGATCGTGCTGAAAAAGGTGATGCTGGTCGACAACGAAGAGGCCATTCCGAACCTCGGCTTCTTGATTTAGGATGGCCTCGATCGCACAGATCAGCGGGTTGGGTCGTGCCGGGTTGACCCGCACCGACCCGGCGAGCCCCGACGCGCTGGCGGTCGCGGCCATCGACGATGCGATCGCGAATGCGGGTTTGACGCCGCAACGGATCGACGGCCTGTTGATCAGCCGCAGCGGCAACGCGACCGAGCCGAACTTGCTGCTGTATGCGCAAACCGGCCTGCCTGCCCTCAAGCTCCTGCAGTTGGTGGAGGGCGAAGGCACCAGCGCGATCCAGATGATCCACACCGCGTCGATGGCGGTGGCCAGCGGTGTCGCGCGGCACGTGGTGTGCGTGTTCAGCGACGCGCCGCTGCGCGGTGGCGTCAGCGGGCGCGATGCTTTCACCAAGGCCAAGGAAGTGACCGGTATCGGCAGCCTGCGCTATAGCGCAGGCGCGGCGGGCGGCACCGCCAACTACGCCTTGGCCGCGAGCCGCTATCTTCACCAGCACGGTGTCGGCGAGCGCGAGCTGGGTGCGGTCGCGGTGTCCACGCGTGAATGGGCGTGCCTGAACCCACGCGCGGTCATGCGCAAGCCGTTGACGATGGAAGACTATCTGGCGTCGCGCCCGATCGTCGCGCCGTTGAGGTTGTTCGACTGCGCGCTGCCGGTCAATGGTGGCATCGCGGTCGTGGTGTCGGCGAGCGACCATCAAGGCGATGGCGTGCAGGTGCCAGTGCACATCCATGCCATCGCCCAGGGCCATGCGCCAAAAGGCAATGCTTTCAATGTGTGGGAGCGCGCTCACGTGGCCGACGCGGCGCGGCGCGCCTATGCGCAGGCGGGTGTCTCGGCGCGCGATGTGGGCGTGCGCGAGTTCTACGACGCCTTCACCGTCTTGACCTTGTTCGCGCTGGAGGACTACGGCTTTTGCGAACGCGGCCAAGCTGGAGAACTGGCCGTCGCGGGCGCGCTCGGGCCGGGCGGCGCGATGCCCACGAACACGGGCGGCGGACTGCTCTCGTGCTACTACATGCAGGGCATGACGCCGGTGGAGGAGGCGATCCTCCAAGCCGCGGGTGCCGCCGGCGAGCGGCAATGCGAACAGCACGACGTGGTGCTGGCCACCAACGAAGGCGGATGGATCGATTTCCACGCCTGCATGATTCTGAGCCGGCACGCCCGGCTGAACTGAGCGAGGCGTCGCGATGTCCGAGCCGATTCACCTGGGCGCTTCGCGCCCCGTGCCGCATCCGGATGCCGCGTCGGCGCCCTTCTTCGACGGCCTTCGACAGGGGCAGTGGCGCGTGCAGTCGTGCACCGCCTGCTCGACCGGGCAGTTGGGGCGCACGCGGTGCGTTGCTTGCCGCTCGCCTGAACTGGTCTGGCAAGACGGCAGCGGCGAGGGCACCATCTTCGCGCTGGCCACGGTGGTCGCGAACAACAACGAGGCGTTCAACCACGGGCGCCCATACAACATCGCCATCGTGCAGCTGGATGAGGGGCCGCAGATCTACTCGAACATCGTCGGCATGTCTGGCGAGCATCTGCGCATTGGCTTGCGTGTGCGCGTGGTCTACACCGCGCTCAGTGGTGGTGAAGTGGTTCCCGCGTTTGAAGTCATCCCTTCGGAGGTTCCCGCATGAGCGCCATCGCCCAATGTCTTTCCCATTCACCGGTGGTTCACTTGCGCCCGCTCGATGCGGAGCGCCAGGCGGTGTACGAAGGCGTGCTTGAAAACGCGCGCAGCGCGTTGAAAGCCTTTGCGCCCGACGTTGTGGTGGTGTTCGGACCCGATCACTACAACGGCTTCTTCTATGACCTGATGCCGCCGTTCTGCATCGGTGTGGAAGCCACGGGCATCGGCGACTACGAAACCATGAAAGGCCCGTTGTCGCTCGACAGCGGCACCGCAGCCGAGCTGCACCGTCACATGCTGGCCAGCGGGTTCGATCCGGCCGTGTCTTACGACATGCACATCGACCACGGCTTCACGCAGTGTCTGGCGCAGTTGTTCGAAACGCCGCCGGCCTTCGTGCCGGTGTTCGTCAACTGCGCCGCTCAGCCGGTGGCGCCGTGCTCTCGTGTCATTGCCTTCGGGCGTGCGGTGGGTGAGCTCTTCAAGGCGCGCGGCCAGCGGGTGGCATTTCTCGGGTCGGGCGGGCTGTCGCACGATGCGCCGCTGCCCTCCCTGGATGCCGTCGAGGGTGATGCACGGCGCAAGATGATCGAGTTTCGTTTGCTGCTGCCCGAAGAACGGACCTTCCGCGAGAAGCGCACTTTGGCCGCAGCCGATCAATTCGCCACCGGCGATTCGCCGTTGGCCCGTCTGAACCCCGAATGGGACCAGGAGATGATGCGCCGCTTGGCTGCTGCCGACTGGGGGTTCCTGAGTGCCCAGCCGGATGCCGACATCACCGCCGCCGCTGGCCGGTCCGCGCACGAGCTGCGGACCTGGATCGCCGCGGTGTCCGCGCTCAGCGCTTATGGCCCATTCGAGGCCGAGCAGTCGACCTACATGGCCGTTCCGGAGTGGATCGTGGGTTACGGCGCCTTGCGCGCGCGTCCGTCGGCCTGAGCCGCTTCCGGGCGGCTTCGCCGCCAGTTCGACGTTCCGGAGGCCGGATTTGGTGCAAGGAGTGCACGGCGCCGACGCGGCGCTTCGCTTGTTCGCCGGCCTCGGCCTAATCTCGCCACAAATCCAATATTCGATCCAGGAGACTGTATGAAGCTGATGTCATTGCTTGCTCGAACGGCTTGCCTTGTGGGGGCGGTGCTGGGCGCCGCTTCGGCGCCCGCGCAGGACTTTCCCAGCCGCACGCTGAAGATCATCGTGCCGTACGCACCCGGCGGCGGCACCGACATGTTCTCCCGCACGGTCGCGGACCATCTGTCCAAGAAGTTCAAGCAAACCGTCATCGTCGAGAACAAGCCCGGCGCGAACACCCTGATCGGCAACCAGGCCATCGCTTCGGCGGCGCCAGATGGCTACACGATCGGCATGATCTCTTCGGCGACGACCTCGCTCCCGGCCACGATGAAGAGCTTCACCACCGACCCGGTGCGCGACTTCTCGCCGATCACGCAGCTGGTGGGCGGCAACTATGCGTTCGTGGTCCATCCCTCGGTGCCCGCGAACACGGTGGGCGAGCTGATCGCGTATGCGAAGCGCCATCCGGGCAAGTTGAACTTCGCCTCGTCCGGCGGCAGCAACGACCTGGTGATCTCGCTGTTCAAGTCGAAGGCCCATGTCGACATCGTGTCGGTCAGCTACAAGGGCATCGCACCGGCGCGCCTGGCTTTGCTGGCCAATGAGGTCCAGATCACGCTTGAAGTGGTGGGGGTGGCCAAGGAGATGGCTGCCGCGGGCAAGCTGAAGTTCCTGGCCACCACCGGCGCCAAGCGCGATCTGCTCGCGCCCGATGTGCCGACCGTCAGCGAGAGCGGGTTGCCGGGCTTCGTGGCCGACTTCTGGTGGGGCTACGCCGGCCCTGCGGGCATGCCGGCCGACGTGGTCGCCAAGCTGCACGAAGGCATCACCGAAGCGCTGAAGACTCAGCAATTGCAGGACCAGATCCGCATCAACGGCAACTTCCCGATAGGCAACACGCCGCAGGAACTGGCCAGAATCTTGACGGCAGAGACCCAGTACTGGGCCGATGCGGCCAAGGCCGCGGGCATCGCCCCGCAGTGAACGCGAAGGCGTGCGCATGAGCGGCCCGACCGAAGCGGCACCGCACCGCAGTCTTTGGGGTGCGCTGTCACGAACGAGCTTCCGCATGGACTGGGTCGATGCGGGGGGCATCCGCACCCGCTACCTCGAAGCCGGTGAGCGCGGCCGGCCCGTCGTGATCTTCCTGCACGGCACCGCCGGCAGCCTCGAAGCGTTCTTCGACAACATGGCCGCGCATGCGCAGCACGTTCACTGCTTCGCCATCGACATGGTGGGTTCGGGCGACTCGAGCAAGCCGGACGTGGACTACGAGATCCCGGTCTACGTCGATCACATCCTGAAGTTCATGGAGGCGATGCAGATCGATCGCGCGGCATTCGTGGGCGTGTCATTGGGGGCGTGGATCGCGGCACGTTTCGCGCTCACGCATCCCGAGCGCACGTCGAAGATCACCTTGCTGTCGGCCGCCGGCCTGGTGGCGAACGCGCAGACGATGAAGCAGATCAAATCGATGCGATCCAACGCGGTCGACGATCCCAGCTGGGCCAACGTCAAGGCGGTGCTGGAAAACCTGCTGCACGACAAGAGCAAGCTGATCGACGACCTGATCGCGGTGCGGCAACGCATTTACCAGCAAGAGGGCATGGCCCAGGCCATGAAGCACACGCTGTGCCTGCAGGTGCCGCAGATCCGTGCCCGCAACCTGCTGACCGAAGCCGAGTGGCGATCCATCGGTGTGCCCGCTTTGGTGATCGGTGCGCTGAAGGATCATGCCGACTACCTGGGCACGGCCCGCAGCGTGGCCGACTTCATCCCGAATGCCAAGTATGTGGAGATGGCGGAAGTGGGGCATTGGCCGCAGTACGAGGACAGCGAAACCTTCAATCGCATTCACCTTGAATTCTTGCTGTGCTGACGCAGAGAAGGTGCGCTGCCGGCGTGGGCCGCCCATCGGGGCCGAGAACCATCCCGCCGGATAACTCGTAGCGCCGCGGGTGCATGCGGGCGGACGCCCATCCGGTGCCGTGGGGAGCGTTCGCACCCGCCTGCCTCTGTGCGGCACCACCCGAGCGAAGGCGGCCGAGCGGTGCAAAGAGTGCACCACCGCGAATAAACCGTAGGTGCGGAAGTTCGCCGTCGATAAGCTTTCCCGCGCACCACTGCCACGCGGATTGCAGCGCAACGCCTCACCGTTCGCACCGCAGTTCCAACGGACTCGAGGACACGATGACGACAGCACGAAGCATGCAGGCCCCCGGTTGTGAAAGGCCTTTGATTGTGGGTTTGGGCGGGACCACGCGCCAGAACTCGTCCACCGAGAAGGTGGTCCGGCTGGTCTTGAAGGCCGCGGAGCGGGCGGGTGCCCGGGTGATCCAGTTCACCGGGCCTCAGCTGAGCTTGCCCATGTATGCCCCGGAGGATCCGAGTCGAACCGGCGAAGCGCAAGCCCTGATCGATGCCTTGCGCCACGCCGACGGCCTGGTCCTGGGCTCACCGGCCTACCACGGCGGCATTTCGGGCCTGGTGAAGAACGCCTTGGACTACGTGGAAGACATGGCGTGTGATGAGCGGGTCTACTTCGACGGCATGGCGGTGGGCTGCATCGGTTCGGGTGCCGGATGGCAAGGGGCGAATGCCACGCTGTCCGCGCTGCGCAACGTTACTCACGCCTTGCGGGGCTGGCCCACGCCGCTGGGCATTGCACTCAATTCCCTGGAGCCGCTGTTCGACGCCGATGGCAACTGCTTGCATCCTTCGCTGGAAGGGCAGGCCGAGGCGATGGCGCGGCAGGTGATTGCGTTCGCGACGCGCGATGCGTCTCAGGTTCGCGCCCCCCGGTCGATCGAGGCCTGGCGCTTGGCGGAGAAATCGGGGATGGCGATGTCTGCGTCCATGTCGTGACCGCGGCCCCTTGGCCGAATGAGCGAGGTCTCGGCCTCGAGGCTCACCCGCGGTGAAGCGACGCGCAGTCGCCGCTCACCGTCATTGATGAAACCAAGGCCCCCAACGGCCTGCCTGGAGGAGACACCGGGTGACAGAAATGCTATTTGCCATCTTCAATGGCCTGACGTCGGGACTCGCCGTCTTCCTCGTCGCTGCCGGCATCACGTTGATCTTCGGGATCTTGCGGATCCTGAACTTCGCGCACGGCAGCTTCTTCATGATCGGCGCGTACCTCGTCTTCAGCTTCGTGGGCTCGCAGACGCCGTCGCTCGGTGCCTTCGTCGGCTACAGCCTCGTCGCGGGCGTCGTGGTGGGCGGGCTGGGGTACATCGTGGACCTGGTGGTCCTGCGCAGGCTGCGCCACCTCGACGAAGCCACCAACCTGATCGCCACTTTCGCGTTGCTGATGATCTGCGATGGGGCCGTCAAGCTGATCTGGGGCATGGACCCGCACATGGTCAGCCCGCCGGAAGCGCTCAACACGGGCATCGACTTCGCCGGCATCTACATGCCCGCCATCTCGCTGTTCACGATTGCGTTCGGCGTGGCCGTCTTCCTTCTGCTGGACCTGTTCATCACGCGGATGTGGCTGGGCAAGGTCATCCAGTCGGTGGCCAAGGATTCCTGGATGGCCAACATGCTGGGGATCAACGTGCCGGTGATCTTCACGGCCGTGGTGGTGGCGGCGTTCGCCTTGGCCGGCCTTGCCGGCGGCCTGCTGGTGCCCAACCAGAGCTTGTCGCCGACGCTCTCGCACTCGTATCTGCTGCAAGCCTTCATCGTCGTCATCATCGGCGGCCTCGGCAGCGTGCGCGGCGCGTTCCTGGCCTCCTTGTTGTTCGGCCTGATCGAAAGCTTCAACGTCATCGTCTTCCCGAACCAGTCGGGGCTTGCGATCTTCGTGGCGATGGTGGTGTTCTTGCTGTGGAAGCCGAAGGGCCTGGTCTCCGCGCCGTCGGCAGAAGAAGCCACGGTCGGCGGCGGGGGGCATGACGAACACGGTGGCGGTGGCGCCGCGCGCCGCGAACGCATGGGCATGGCGGTCAAGATCGCGCTGGGTGCCTTTGCGCTCTCCGTGGTGTTCTCGGTGCCGGCCTGGGCCAACCAGGGCGTGATGTTCCTCATCGGGGTGGTCCTGATCGAGATCGTGTTCGCGCTGTCGTGGAACATGCTCTATGGCGTCACGGGCTTGGCGGCTTTCGGCCACGCCGCATTCTTCGCGATCGGCGCGTACTTCGTCGGGGTGCTGCTGAAGATGGCGCCTGGCGTGCCCTTCCTGTTGATCCTGGCGGGTGCCGCCATGCTCGGTGGATTCGTCTCCTGGGTGGTGGGGGCGGCGGCGATACGCCGCACCACCGGCATTGCGCTGGCCATGCTCACCATGGCCCTGGGTGAGATCCTGAAGATGGTGATCGGCTACTCCGACACGCTCGGCAAAGACGACGGTCTCGCGGCCATTCCGCGCCCCGATCTGGAACTCTTCGGCCTGTCGATCAGCCTGTCGTCCGGCACTGCGTACTACCTCTTCCTTTGTGTGGCATGCACCTCGCTGGCGTTTGCGCTGTGGTGGTTCACCGCCAGCCAGTACGGGCGCACCCTGCGTGCGATCCGGCAGGACGCGGTGCGCGCCGAGTTCATGGGCGTGAAGGTGCAGCGCTACCGCATCCTCGCGTTCACGATCTCCGGCGGGATGGCCACGCTGGCCGGTGGGTTGATGGCCCCGTGGACGCAGATCGTCACGCCCGAGATTGGCAACGTCTACCACTCCACCCAGCCGATGCTCAACTCGCTGCTCGGCGGCGTGGGCTACTTCTGGGGACCGGCCGTCGGCGCCACCATCTTCGGCGCGCTCAGCTACGGCACCCGCACGCTGGTGGGCATCTCCGAGCTGGTCAGCGGTGGCGTGCTGTTGCTCATCGTGCTGGCGGCGCCGTCCGGGCTGCTGGGTGTGCTCTCGTCGCTGATGGACCGGCTGCGCGCGCCTCGCAAGATCCGGCCGGCTCCCGTGGCGGCATCGTCCATGGAGGAGGCCAAGCCATGACGCCCGCGATTGAAGTGACGGGGATCCGAAAGAGCTACGGCCACATCGAGGTCCTCAAGGATGTGAGCTTTTCGGTGGCCGCCCGCGAAGCGTTCGCCATCATCGGGCCCAACGGTGCGGGCAAGACCACCTTGTTCAAGGCCGTGACGGGCGAGGCGCCGATGAACGCGGGCCGTGTGTTGTACCACGGCGACGATGTGACGCACATGCCCGCAGCCGACCGCATCAACGCGGGGTTCGGCCGCACCTTTCAGGTGGCGCGCGTCTTCCGCGAGTTCACGGTGCGCGAGAACATCGTGGTCTCGATGGAGGCGTATGCGCGGCACCACAAGCAGCGCACGTCGCCCTGGTATGACTTTCGCCCGTCAGCGGTGAACCGCCGGGAGGCCGAGCAGTTGGCTGCGTCTCTCGGTTTGGAGAGCCAGGTCGACACCGAGGCCCGCTACCTGTCGCATGGCGACAAGAAGCGTCTGGAGATCGCGATCGCCTTGGCGCTGAAGCCTCGCCTGTTGATGATGGACGAGCCCACTGCGGGCATGTCGCCTTCGGATCGCCATCAGGCGGTGGCCTTGATCAACCGCCTGCGTGCCGAACACCACATCACGCTGATCATCATCGAACACGACATGGACGTGGTGTTCGGCCTGGCCGACCGGGTGATGGTGCTGAACTACGGCGAGATCATCGCGCTGGGCACAGCACAAGAGGTGAAGGGCAGCGCCGCGGTGCGCGAGGTCTACCTGGGGAAGGAGATGAGCGGTGCTTGATGTCCAGAACCTGAACGCCTATTACGGCGACAGCCACACCCTGCAGAACGTTCATCTCCGCGTGCCAACCCAAGGCCGCGTGGCGGTGCTGGGCCGCAACGGCGCGGGCAAGACCACCTTGCTCAAGAGCATCATGAACGGCGGGCCCCGCGTGCTCGGAGAGGTTCAGTGGCAAGGCGAATCGCTCGGCTCGACCGCGGCGTTTCGCCGTGCGCGCAAAGGCATGGCGTTGGTGCCGGAAGATCGGCGCATCTTCGCCCACCTCAGCGTGGTCGAGAACCTGACCCTCGCGGAGCAGGCGATTCCTTCCGGCCGGGCCGCTTTGCCGACGGCCGACCTGCTGCGTCACTTCCCGATGCTCGAGCCGCTGCAGGCCCGCTACGGCAACCAGCTCAGCGGCGGTCAGCAGCAGATGGTTGCCGTGGCGCGCGGGTTGGCGGCCAACCCGAAACTGCTGCTGCTCGACGAGCCCACCGAAGGGCTCGCGCCGGTCATCGTCGAAGAGCTGGCGCAGTCGGTCCGCACGGTCTGCGACCACTACGAGATCGGTCTCCTGCTCAGCGAACAGAACCTCTGGTTCGCGCGCAAGTGCACCGACCACCTCTATGTCCTCGATGGTGGGCGTGTGGTCTTCGAAGGCGATTGGGCCCGCTTCGATCGGCAACCCGAAATCAAGACGAAGTACCTGGCCGTATGACGAACCGGCACCGAAGCCACGGCCCGCCATCCGCCGCGCCATCACTCGGGCGAGACCGCTTCAGGCTCATCGCCGTCCCATTCAACAGGCATGAGGTCTCTGTGCTGACGACCCGGCCGCATCTCAAGGAAGCCCATCATGAACCCCAACATTCACAGCGCCGCGCATCACTCCACCCAAGGGCTGCGCTTCGGCTCGTTCATCTCTCCCATCCATGCGCCCGACGAGAACCCGACGTTGGCGCTTCACCGCGACGTCGAGATCATCCGCGAGATGGACCGTCTCGGCTTTGAAGAGGCCTGGGTCGGCGAGCACCACTCCACCGGTTGGGAGTTTCTGAGCGCACCAGAGGTGTTCCTCGGTTATCTGGCGGCCGTCACCCAGCGCATTCGCTTGGGCACCGGCGTCACCTCGTTGCCCTATCACAACCCCTACACGGTGGCCCAGCGCCTGGTCTTGCTCGACCACCTGTCGCATGGCCGTTTCATGGCCGGCGTGGGCCCGGGCGCGCTGGTGTCTGATGCGCGGCAACTGGGCATCGACCCCTCGTCCACGCGCCCGCGCATGGAACAGAGCCTCGAAGTGATCCTGGACCTGCTCGCAGGCAAGCGGGTCACCCAGAAGACCGATTGGTTCTCGCTCGAAGAAGCGAAGTTGCAGCTGCTCCCGTACCAGGCTCCGCGCTTCGAGGTGGCCTGCACGGCGACCCTGTCTCCCTCGGGGGCGCGCTTGGCCGGCAAGCACGGCCTGTCGATGCTGTCGTTGATCGCGACGCAATCCGAAGCCACGGCCATGCTGCGCGAACACTGGCGCGTGGCCGAGGAGCAGGCGGCCGTCCATGGGCAGACGGTGGACCGGCGCAACTGGCGCCTGGTCGGGCCGATGCACGTGGCCGAAAGCGAAAAGCAGGCGCGCAAGGATGTGGCCGTGGGCCTGCACCGCTGGATCTACTACATGACCCAGGTCACCACGCTGCAGGTCATGCCGGAGGGTGCGCGTACCACCGACGATTTCGTCGATGCCTTGATTGACAAGGGCTATGCCGTGATCGGCACGCCGGATCAGGCGGTCAAGCAGATCCAGCGCCTCCAGGAAGCGTCTGGCGGCTTTGGCGCCTTCTTGTTGTGGGGGCACGACTGGGCTTCGCGCGACGCGACATTGCGTTCCCTGGAACTGTTCGCGCGCTACGTCACGCCCAGCTTCCGGCATTTCATGCCCTCGCTGGTCGAGGCGGAAGAGTACGCGCGCTCGCGCCACGCCGAGTTCCAGCCGCAGTCGGCTGCGGCGCGCCAGAAGGCGATCGATGCCTATGCGGCCGTTCGCAAGACGCCGGAAGGCGGCGGCGCCTGATTGCACGTGAGCCACTGAAAGAACGATCCGACGCTGACCCCATGACGGACCCCTTTGCGCCGCTTTTCCAACCGTATTCCGGTGGCGGGCTGTTCCTGAACAACCGGTTCGTCATGGCGCCGATGTCGCGCTACTTCTCTCCGGGCGGTGTGCCGGATGCGGCGGTGGCGGCCTACTACCGGCGCCGCGTCGAGGGCGGGGTGGGCCTCGTCATCACCGAAGGCACTTGGATCAGTGACCCCACCGCGGCCAACGACGACCGCTGTCCGCGGCTCTTCGGCGAAGCCGCGCTGGCGGGGTGGAAGCAAGTGGTCGATGGGGTTCATGCGGCCGGCGGCAAGATCGTCTGCCAGCTCTGGCACGTGGGCGCACAGCGCAAGATCACCGACGCGCCCATTGCCGGGGTGGCACCGCACTCGCCATCCGGATTGCAAGGCCCGGGCCTGAAGGTGGGTGAGCCCATGACGCAACGCGACATCGACCACGCGATCGAAGCGTACGCCGAGGCCGCCGCGACCGCGAAGGCGCTGGGTTTCGATGGCATCGAACTGCATGCGGCGCATGGCTACCTGATCGACGAGTTCTTCTGGGCCGGCGCCAACCTTCGCACCGACGGGTACGGCGGCGATCTCGCGCAGCGCACCCGCTTCGGCGTTGAAGTGGTGCAGGCCTGCCGAGCGCGGGTCGGTCCCGGCTATCCGATCCTGCTGCGCTTTTCTCAGTGGAAGCTTCCAGACTACGGGGCCCGCTTGTTCCACAAGACCGATGAACTCGGCGTCTTCGTCGATCGGCTCGGCCAGGCTGGCGTGGACGTGTTCCATTGTTCGACCCGACGCTATTGGGAGCCTGCATTCGAGGGCAGTCCCGTCACCTTGGCGGGTTGGACCAAGCGCTTGAGCGGCAAGCCCACGATCACGGTGGGTTCGGTGGGATTGAGCGAGGCCATGGGGCCGTCCGTGCTCGACGCCAAGCCCGCATCGCTGGACCGCTTGATGGCCTTGTACGAAGACCAGCAGTTCGATCTGGTGGCGGTGGGTCGCATGTTGATTGTCGAACCTCGGTTCGTCGATCGCATCCGCAAAGAGCCGCTCGATGCCTTGCCCGCGTTCTCGCCCGACAAGATCCGAACGCACCTGGGTGCGGGCGGGCCGAGAGAGCTGGTTTGAGCCGCGACGAAGGCGTCATGCAAGGCCTTCGACGATGGGGCGTGCAATCAGTGCACCGACTTTCGAATCTGCTTTTCATCGCCAGTCATCTGGCTATTCTCCGCCGACAAAGCGCCTCGACGCACTTTGCAGAACAACTTGCATCACCATCTGAAGGAGACACAAACATGTCCAAGCTCACACGACGTTGGGTGCTGAAGGCTGGCGGCGCGGCCGCCGGTTCGGCTGCGCTGATGGGGCTTCCTGCCGCCTACGCCCAGAGCCGGCCGATTCGCATCGGCGTCATCCAAACCCTGTCCGGCCCGGCCGGCAGCTTCGGCAAAGACACCTTGCTGGGTGCGCAAATCGCGGCCGACCAGATCAATGCCCGCGGCGGCGTGGACGGGCGCCAGCTGGAGCTGGTGGTGCGTGACGACAAAGGCACACCGAACGAGTCGCTCGGCAACCTGCGCGAACTCACGAGTTCGGGCATCAACCTGGTCCTGGGCTCCAGCACCTCTGCGCCGGCGCTCGCCGTGTTGCCGGTGCTGGAGTCGCTGAACGCCATCTGGGTGATGCCGGGCGGCACGTCCTTGTCTTTCACGCACGAGATGTTCACGCCGAATTATTTCCACGGCACCAGCAACGCGTACATGTACTACTACAGCGCGGGCGCCATGCTGGCCAAGCGCTATCCGGACGTCACCAAGTGGTCGGCCATCGTGGCCGACCTCGCCGCGACGCAACAGATGCAGATTCTGTTCTGGCGTGGTCTGCGCGATGGCTTCGCGGCCATCGGCAAGAAGCCCGAGTTGTTGGCAGTCCAGTCGTCGAAGTTCGGTGCGGCCGACTACCGCAATCAGATCGCCGCGCTGCGTTCGTCCGGCGCGCAAGGGCTGCTGCTCGGCCTGGTCGGTGGCGACTCGATGACGTTCTTGCAGCAGGCGCGCAGCTTCGGTTTGCACAACCAGGTCCAAGCCTACTTCGACGGCACCAACGGCCTCGACTTCGGCAAGACCATGAAGCGAAACGTGCCGGCCAACTCGTTCAGTCCGCTGTCGTGGAGCGTCACGGGGTTTGACAACCCGGCATCGCGTGCCTTCGATGCCGAAGCACGCAAGCGCAACGGCGAGCCCATGATTTCCGGGACCACCGCCCAAGGGCACAACACCATCACCAGTTTTGCCGAAGCGATTCGCGAAGCGAAATCCACCGAAACCAAGCCGGTGATCGCCGCGCTGGAATCGATGACCTTCAAGGACAGCATCTACGGCCCGCACCGCTATCGCAAGGAAGATCACCAGATCCTCATCGACATCTGCTATGCCCGCTTCGCACCGAAAGCGTCAGACCCGGGTTGGGAGATGGCGGAGTTCGTGCGCCTGCCGTGGGAAGGCAATGTCGAGCCAGCCACTCCGGGAGTGAAGTTCAACTACGAAGGCTGATCGAACCCGGGCCGCACTCACCGAGCTGCAGATTCCGATGAACGCGACATCCACCCCCTGGATTGAACCCATTTCGCCGCCGGAGGCCGGCGTCACGCCGGAGTTGCTCGTGGCGCGGGCCCGGGAGATGGTTCCCTACTTGCGCAGCAAGGCGGCCGACATCGAGCAGGCGAGACGCCTGCCTGAAGATGTCGAGCGCCGGCTGCGCGAGGCGGGGTTCTATCGCATCTTGCAGCCGCGTGTGCTCGGGGGCTATGAAATGCCCTTCGACACCTTCATCGACGTCATGCTCGAACTTTTTCGAGGCGACGGCGCCAGTGGCTGGGTGACTTGCTTCATGGCCGCCCACGTGATGTGGGTGATGGGGCTGGGGGCGCAGGCGCAACGCGACATCTTCGGTGCCGACGGCGACGTGCGCGCGATCATTCCTTCTGCGCCGACGGGCAAGGCGGTGATCGTCGACGGCGGCTATCGCATCACCGGCCGCTGGGACTACGGCTCCGGCATGAGCGCGGGCAACTGGTTCGTGGCGCTCGCGGTGGTGCAGCACGATCCGATGCCCGAGCAGCCCGACATCGTCATGTTCGTCACGCCGATGGCCAACGCCGAAGCCGAAGACAACTGGCATGTGCTCGGCTTGCGGGGCACCGGGTCGGTGAGCGGCAAAGTCAAAGACCTGTGGGTGCCGGCCACTCACTGCACCTCATTCACCGACATGATGTACGCGTTCTCGGCGCCCGGATACGGCGTGCATGAGAACCCGTTCTACCGCGCGCCTCTCATTCCGGTGTTGTGGATGCAACTGGCCATTGCCATCACCGGCATGACGCGCGGGCTGATCGATCTCTTCGTGGAAGACACCTCGCGCAAGCCGAGTTCCTTCGCGCCTTTCGGCCCCTTGCGAGAAGACAAGAAAGTGCAGCTCGCCCTGGGCAGTGCCTTGGCCGATCACGCCTTGGCGCTGGCGGCGCTGCGTCAGCTGTCGGCCCATCAGCGTGAGCGCACTCTGCGCATCGCCCAGGGGCACGCCGTTCATTGGGACGAGGTACAAGCCGACCATGCGCTGGTGTGCCGCTTGGGCCGCGTCTGCGTGAGCGCGGCCGAGACACTGTTCCAGATGGCCGGCAGCAGCTTGCCGATCCAGTCCGACAGCGCATTCCAGCGCTTTTACCGAGACATCAAAGTCGCCTCCACGCACCGTGCGCTGGGCTTCGAGCGCGCCGCTGAGAACAGCGGCATGGCGGCTTACGGGCTGACGCCGGCGTCCAGAAACTGATCTCGCCGCGGTCCAACACGCCGGCGCGCTTTCGGCCGCCGTCTGCCTGACCCCAGGAACCATCTCCCATGAGCGAACCCTTCCAGTACAGCGTCGACCCCAGCTTGGCGGGGCGCACCGTGGCCATCACCGGCGGAGCGGGCGGCATCGGCTTGGCCACCGCCCGCGCGTTCTTGCAGTCGGGTGCGAAGGTTCTCCTCGTCGACATCGACGCCGACCGTCTGGCGGATGCGAAAAGTGCACTCGGCGCGACGAATGTGATGTGCCACGCCTCGCGCCTGGAAGGCCCGCAGGCCTGCGCGCAGGCCTTGGCTGAAGCCGGGGGGCCGGTCTTCGCGTTGGTGCATCTGGCCGGCATCGTGGAGCGCGATTTCTTCGACCCCGACAACCGCGGGCTATGGGACCGCTCCATCGCAGTGAATCTCACGTCCGCCTACGACATGAGCGTGGCGTTCCTGCGCCAAGCCGACAGCCTCACCGAGGGCTCGCCGCGCATCGTGCTCACCAGTTCGATGGCCTACCGGCGCGGCGGGATCGGCGGCACGTCCTACAGCGCCGCCAAAGGCGGGATCGCCGGGATGATGCGCGCCCTATCGCGCCAGCTCGCGCCGCGCATCCTCGTCAATGCGATCGCCCCCGGTGTCATCGAAACGCCGATGACCGAAGTGATGCGCGCCACGCGCAACGACGAACTCGTGCGCGAGATCCCGTTGCAGCGTTTCGGGCGGCCGCATGAAGTGGCGGCCGTCATTCATTTCCTGTGCGGTGCGGGCGCGACCTTCATGACCGGCCAGGTCATCAACATCGATGGTGGGCAAGTCAACAGCTAGGGCCTGTCGCAGAAATAGATTGCATTGTTCTTGCTTGGCTTTGTGCACGCGGGCGGTCTGGAGATTCGAATGCACCTGCGCGATGAGGACACGCTGGCGTTGAGCGAAGAGCAACGCGCCGAATAGCAACGAGCCGCCCGCTCGCGACGCACGCCACAGGCGGTTGCGATGCGAGTGCGCATCGTGTTGCTGGCCGCGGATGGTGTGCTGCCCGGAGCCATTGGCACGCAACTCAGCGTGTCGCAGCCAACGATCCGCAAATGGCGAGCACGCTCATGGAGCAAGACCTTCCCGGTCTTCGCAGCGCGCCTCGCCCAGGGCAGCCGCGGTCGCTGTACGACCAGCGCGTGGCCGATCTGCTGAACGAGGTGTTGCAGGCGAGACCGGCCAAGCAGACGCATTGGAGGGTTCGCTGCTTTGCAGCCGAAGCAGGCATCAGCAAGGACATGACGCATCGCTTGTTCCGCGCAGCAGCACTCGCACCTCACCGATCACGCAGCTTCAAGCTATTCAACGATCGTGCAGCGCTACAACGCCGATACATCGCCGTTCCAATGGGCTGCCACCGCCAACGCGATCCTGCAGAAAGTCGAGCGACTTGCGAAACATATGTCTGCGACAGGACACTAGAGGAACTTTCCTTCGAAACGGGTCGTGGTGCGTGAAGCATGGCGAGAGGGTGGATTCGTGACTCTTTCGGCTCCTCGCAGCGATCGCGGGGCACACAACTCACGTGGCTGCGGCGCGCGGTACAAACGCTGGCACCCAGAACGTTTGATGGATGTGACGTGGCGCAAACCGCAGGGGAAGTCCGATACGCAACTCCGTCTGTGCGTCCTGCCAGATGTGCCCCATCACTCGCACGCCTTGCGGCAAGGTAACCAAGCCCACGGTGTAAGGGACGATATGCTTGAAGGCGAGATCGAACGCACGGTGGACGATAGTCCAGGTGTAAAGTTCTCCGTCGCCGAGAACCTCGATCCGCTCGGCCTGCTCCGAGTAGCAGTGCGGGCAGACAAGACGCGGATAGTGCCGCACCGTTCCGCAACGGGCACATTGCTGCAAGAGGAGGCGCTGCTCCTGCACCGCCTCCCAAAACGGCTCTGAGGACAGCGGTGCAAATCGCAGGCGTAGCGCCTCCAGCTCTGTCGCATCCATATCAACTCCTGCAGAGAATGGCCATGGCGCCGTTGCCGAAGTCGCCGCAGCCCGTGACGACGCCGACCTCGGCACCTGAGACCTGTGCGGCCTCCGCATCTCCACGCAGTTGGCGAACCAGCTCCACGACGTGGTTCATGCCGAGCATGTGTGCCTGAGAAAGCAAGCCGCCGTGGGTATTGATCGGTACCTGCCCGCCCAGGCGGGTCGCGCCGCTCGCCAAGAACGGCCCGCCTTCACCCTTGGCGCAAAAGCCCAGATCCTCGATCTGGCAGAGCGCCATATAGGTGAAGGCGTCGTAGATCTGCGCGACATCCATGTCGAGCGGCCGCATGCCGGCGTCGGCGAAGACAGCCGGGGCGATCTTGCCCAGCGCGAAATGCGTCAGGTCCCGCCGATCGAGGATCGTGGACGGCGAATCGATGAAGGCCTGCCCGGTGGCGGCGATCCGCACGGGAGGGCGGCGCAAGTCTGAAAGTGACGCCGCATGGCTGACCACGTAGGCGCAGCCGCCGTCGCTCTCGATGGCGCAATCCAGCAATCGCAAGGGGTCCGAGATGATCGCCGAGTTGGCATGATCTTCCAGCGTGATCCGCTTTGTCATGAGGGCATTTGCATTCAGCAACGCGTGCTCGCGCGTGGCGACGGCCAAGGCCCCCAGTTGAGCGCTCGTCGTGCCGTACTGCGCCATGTGCCGGCGGGCCAGCATCGCCATGATCTGCACCGGGACACTCAATCCGAGGGGCATTTCGAACTCGCGCATGGTGCGGAACTGTGGCGCCTCGCCCATGCGAGACGCGACGCGCGCGCCGGAACTTCCATTGCGCGCGACGCTCACCAGCACATGCCGGCACAGCCCTTCCTGAATGAGACCCGTTGCCACCTCCATCGCGGCAACGGCACTGGCGCCTCCCACCGACATCGTCGCGGAGTGCCGAACGTTTTCCAGGCCAAACGCGGTGATCAGATCGTCGTTTGTCACGCCGCTGGACGAGCAGTTGATCACACCGTCAAGTTGCTTCGGGTCCAGGCCGGCGTCCTCGAGCGCCGCGCGCGCCGCGAGGATCTGAAGCGTCAGGACAGATGACTGCGAGTCCTTCGAATAGCGTGTCTCAGCGACTCCGGAGATACCGCTTGCCTTGAGCATGGAGGCGCCCGTTCTTCAATCCGGCTTGATGCCGGCTGCGCGGATGAACGGCACCCAGATGCTGCGCTCTCGCACGCCGAACGCCACACTCTGGTCGACAGTCGCCGG
>CAZBOF010000057.1:19485-25733 GCA_964493285.1 uncultured Rhizobacter sp.
CAAGCAACTCCCCGCCTTGCTCCTGAACCCGTTGGCGAAAACTCTCGGACTGAACTGCGGTATTGACCGCTGCATTCAGCTTCGCCAGCACGTCCGCGGGTAGATTTGCGGGCGCGAAGACGGAAGTCCAGCTGTAAGCCTCGAAATTGCCGATGCCTTGTTCGCGGAACGTGGGTACACCGGGCGCGGACGGGCTGCGCTCGGATCCGCCGATGGCCAGCAGGCGCAGCTTGCCCTCCTTGACAAGCCCCGCCCCGGAGACCAATGTATCCATGAAGAGATCGACGCGCCCCGACACCAGCTCGGGCAGGACCTGCGCGGCTCCGCGATAGGGTACGTGGAGGACATTGACGCCGCTTTGTCGCATCAGCATGGCCGCGCTGATGTGCCCGATCTGTCCGTTGCCACCGCTGGCGTACGTATACCGCCCTGGCTCAGCACGCGCCGCTTCAATGAACTTCGGCAATGGGGATGGAGCAGTGGTGCTGGCGTACAGCACCATAGGGAACTTAACCAATAGGCCCACCATCTGCAGGTCCTTCTCGACATCGAAAGGCAGCTTGTGGGTGCCGACATTCATCACCAGCTGAGAGCTGGTTCCAAAGCCGATCGTGTAGCCGTCCGGCGCGGCGGAAGCCACATGGGCGGTGCCGATGACGCCGCCAGCGCCGGAGCGGTTGTCCACGACCACGTTCTGTCCCAGCGTCGCGGTCAAGGACTGCGCCAGCGCGCGAGCCATGATGTCGGTCGTGCCGCCCGCCGCGAAGGCAACGACGAGGGTGATGGGTCGGGTGGGGAATGGCTGCTGGGCGTGTGCAGGGGTCACGGTCGTGATCGCCGCCGTACCCATCAGCAGCACAGAAAGCGCCATCCGTTGGACGTGTTTGAACTTCATTTCCATGTCTCCTATGTTTTCAACAGCCGCTTCACGGCGGACTTATCGACTTTCCCGTTTTCGTTGCGCGGGAGCGATCCGACAAACAGGAAGGTCTTGGGGCACTCAGGTCTGCTGAGGAATCTCTGGCAGTACTGACTGAGTTCTTCCTTTGCGGGAGCAGGCATGCCAGGCCGGGCGACGACGACGGCGGCAACGGTTTCCCCCCATTCCTCGTGGGGGATGCCCACCACAGCCACCTCTTCGAGGGCGGGGTGTTCGCCCAAAATGGCTTCCACGCTTGCTGGGAACACGTTCACCCCACCGGTCACGATCATGAAGCTGCGCCGGTCAAGCAGATACAAGTAGCCTTGTGCATCGATGCGGCCGATGTCGTTGGTCTTGATCCATCCATTCTTCATGACATCTGCGCTGAGTTCCGGCTGGTTGAGGTAGCCCGTCATCAGCGTTTGCCCGGTGAACCAGATTTCGCCCACTTCGCCCGGGGGGAGTTCGCAGCCGTTCTCGTCGCGAACGGAGGCCATGCACTGCGGAACGATCTGTCCGGCCGATCGCAGCAGGCCTGGGTCCGATCGCATGGCCCTGTCGTGATCATTCGGATACAGGTAGGCGACCCAGCCGGTTTCGGTGCACCCGTATGACTGGTGAAGCCGACAGCGGAAGCTCTCCGTCGCCGCCTTGATCAGGGCCGGCGTGGCTGGCGCGGAGCCGTACATCAAGAGACGCAATGACGAGAGGTCGAATTTTCCCGAGGCCATTTCCTGGATGGCACGCAGGACCAGCGTCGGGGCGAGCTGCGCCGCAGTAACCTTCAGCCGCTCGACATCGCGCAGGAATTGCACGATCTCGAACTGCCCGTCGACGATGACGTGACTCAACCCGTTGACCGCACCCATCGTGTTCAGGACGAAAGCCCCCCACGAGGACTGCACCGGGATATAAACGATGTCGTCGGGCACGAGCCCGCGGCCGAGCACCGAGTGGTAGACCTGCGCCGCCAGCGCGCCGTAGGACAGCATCACGCCCTTGGGCTTGCCGGTCGAGCCCGAGGTGAACGTGTACAGCGCCAGGTTCTCCGCCGCAAGCTGCGGCGGGACGAATGCGTCCGCATCGGATTGCTGCAGCAGGCTTTCAAAGTCCAGTTCGAATCCGTGCCCCTCGCCAAACCCGATAACGGTGATCTGCAAGCGCTGCAGCGCCTCGTGTTGAGCGCGCAACGATGCCGCAAAATCGGCGTGAACCAGGAGGATGCGGACACGGCTGTCCTCCAGGATGTGAAGAACTTGGGGCGCCGCATAGCGCCAGTTGATCCCCACCCGGATCGCGCCGGCCTTGGAGCAGGCGAAGAAGTGCTCGTAGATCGCGAAGTTCTCTCGCGAAAGAATGCCTACAGCATCACCCTTGCGCACGCCCAGCTTCTGCAGGGCAGCCGCAAAGCGCCCTGAGCGTTGATCCATGTCCCGCCACGTGCGGGTTTCGTTCCGCCAGTAGTACGCGATCTTTTCGGGACGGTTGCGAGCGCAGCGGCGCAGAAGTTCGTGTATGAACAGCATGGCCACGCGCTAGATGATGAACGCCAAGCTCGGCAGAGGGCCCGAAACGGTGATCAGGTCGATCCGCTTACGAAATAGCGCCAGCCCTGCGTCGCGGCGGCGCAGCCCGTACTCCGTACGTCCAGGCCAGATGTACATCTCGTTGGCAGACTGCACGCGAAACTCGAAGAGCGCGAAGTTGCATTGCACGAGGTACTCACCCTCGCCAGTCCGCCCGATCTCGACATTCGACAAGAGCCTGCGCATCGGAGAAGGTGGATCCTGCGCATAGCGCTTGCCCGTCTTCAGTTGCTTCAGCCGATTGCCCAGCCGGCGCCGGTTGTCCGATGCAATCGACGCATGCTTGGTCGGGTCGAACTCGCCGTCGTGCAAGGGTATGAGGTAGATCATGTCGTCGGCGAGGAGCGCCTCCCACTCGTCATATCGCTGCTCGTCGAGCAGGCGGGCCTCGCGGATCAGAAAGCCGACGATTTCGCGCTCTTCGGCGGTGGTGATATCTCCTGTCGCCGTTGATAGGGGGGCGTCGAGGTTCATGGGGTTCATCTCAACTGGTCTCCTGCTGCATGACCGAGCGATAGTGGCGCCAGAATCCGCGCTGTGTCGTTTCGTCCGTATGGTTGCCTGACAAGATGCCGTTCTCCGGCAACTCCCGGTTCAGGCCGCGACTGAGTTCGAGCCACCCCGCGCTTTCACGCATGGAGATCTGTTGCCTCTCCGAGATCACCGTATCCTCGGGAATCAGGAAGGCAGAGGGGCCGATGGCGGCTGATGATTGGCTGATCGAACGTGTATTGATCTCCACCGGCGCTCCGTCCAGGAGCACGGGCGTGTGCCACTGGATCAGTTCATTGGCCGAGAGAGGCTGAATCATCATGATGGTCATCTCACCCAGGAAAAGGTTGGGAAAGATGAAGGCATGGGAGGGTCCCACCGTCAGCTTGCGGTGCGCTTCCTCTTTGCCGTCGCGCTCGACGATCTGACGCACATAGTCCTTCGACTTCTCCTCAGTCGTGCCGAACCATTCCAGTGGCCGCGTATAGGTCGGGGAGTAGTCCAGCTCCAGATGCCCGTTGCCCCAGTCGCGCGCGCGCGACTTGCGCTTCTCTTCCGACACCATGATTTCGTCGTAATGTGAACGGAAGGTGCGCAGGAACGCGGAGTGCACGATGACAGCGTGGTAGCCATCGACCGAGTTCTCCGCCAGCATCTTCCAATTGCTCCGGATGCGGTGCTTCGTCCAACCGGCCGTGAGCGAAATCGTCCCTTGGGGGGCCAACGCGACCGTGCGGTCGATCAATTCCACAGCTCGGCCCAGGTGATCACGCAGCGGCGGAGACGCGGGGTTGTAGGTTGCGAAGACGAAGCCCTGGTAGCTTTCCACCTTCGCCGGACGCTCAAGATGCAACCCCGCCGATTCGTCCGTGGCCCCTTGCCGAAACAGCATCGTCGACAGGTCGCCGTTCAAGTCGAATGTCCAGCCGTGGTACAGGCACGTGAGTACGCTGCTCTTGCCGGACTCCTTCACGGCCAGCAGGTTGCCGCGATGGGTGCAGCGGTTCGTCAGCACCCGCACGTCGTTGTCCTGGTTGCGCAGCAGGACGACTGATCGCTGTCCGATCATCCGGGTGAGGTAACTTCCTGGCTCCGGAATCTCGGACTCGTGACCCACGTACACCCAGCCACCATAGAAGATGCGATCCAGTTCGTTGCGGTAGACGGTGTCGCTTGTGTACAGCTCACTGCGGATGCGGTGCGGCTGTATCAGTTCGCTGTAATCAAGATTCGTGTGTGTTTGCGGCGGTGATTGAGTATCGAATCCCACAAGAACTCCTTTATTAGCGGTTTGCTAGGCTTGTCGACTCGCTGATTGGTTGCGTAGCCCCGGCGCGATTGAGGGCTTCTGGGCTTCGGAACACTTCCATGCGCTTGAGCTTTGAACAGCGCCCCTGATCCTTGGTAACGGGGCCAAAAACGGCCGAGTGAGCGGGGCTGGATCGCCGAGTCGACATAGGTTTCCTCAGTCAGCACCATAGGCAATTTGATCGCTGCGCAGATCAGTCATTTGTAAATATTGGACCAATTAATTTCATTGTAGATATTTTCGAAATACTTCCACCCGGTATAAACCCGAGGCAGTTTTATGTCCTCGTCGGGCAGCCGGCCAGGATCAGTGCGCCTATGTGGCGCCTGTCTTCGCGAGGTGACCACAACCGCGGTCAGACCGGTCGTGACCTTGACTTTGCCCCCAATGGTTACGACCAAGTCCACAGTTGGTGAGCGCCGCGACACCGCCTCGCTTCGGTCGCCGGCGCCGAACCTGGCTCGGCACGCCCGCTCAGCGCCGAAGCGGGTTGGCCGCGCGAGATCACCGCTGTAGCCGTTGGCGCGGAGATTGACGTCAGTCGAGAAGAACTCGTCGATCAGGCAGCCAAGTGCTGCGTGCAGTTCGATGCAATCGAGGCCAGCGCCTTTGCGGTCACGGCAGCGTGTGCTTCGCTCGTGTGGTTGATGTCGCGTTGTGCTCACCCACCTTCAGGCCTGAGGCTCCACCTTTTGGGTAGCGACGAAACTATGGGAGGACCGACACGGCAACCCACGGCGGATCTTGCAAGGGTGGCTGTGTCAGAGAGTCCGAGGCATTCGGAAATGCGGGCAGCGGAATAGAACCCGGCAGATGGGGTTCGGCTGAGGGTAAATCTGCTCTCCGCTGCAGACAAACGAGACAGGTACAGGCCAACGATGTCGCGCACCTTCTCGACGAAGGCTGGATCGTTGGATCGCTTGAAGCTGCATGATGGGTGAGGTGCGAGTGCTGCTGCGCGGAACAAGCGATGCGCCATGTCCTTGCTGATGCCTGCTTCGGCCGCAAAACGGCGAACGCTCCAATCAATCTATTTCTGCGACAGGACACTAGGGCCCGTTGGCATGACGCGGCCGCGGGTCAGTCATGGGCGATGACGTGCTTTGCACGCCTGGGTGTGAAGCTTCAATAGGTTGTTGCGGGTGTTCACCCGGAGAGGTTTTGAGAGACTGGGAATCGCCAAACCCCCTGTCTAAACAAAGCCCAAAGCCGGAGTCCGGATGAACAGCCATAAGAATGTCCGATTGACGTTCCTGAGGCGACTGGCGATGGTCGAGGACACACCAAACGTGGCTTGTCAGCCTCGCAAGCAGCGGTTGCACACGGTGTCAGCGCGGTCACAACCCGGAAGTGGCTCGCACGCTTCTTGACCGATGGCGTTGCCGGGCTGGTCAACAAGTCCTCGCGCCCTGCAAAGTCTCCTCGCGCTATCCGTCCCAACGTCGCGCTGGCCATCGTCGAGCTGCGACGCAAGCTGTTCACGCAATCGCTGATCGCAACGTACCTGGGAGTCTCCAAGGCCACAGTCAGTCGCCTTCTGCGCCGAGCTGGCCTGTCCAGATTCAGCGACCTGGCCCCGGTTTACACCGTGCAACGCTACGAGCGCGAGGCACCCGGCGATCTGCTGCACATTGACATCAAGAAGCTGGGTCGCTTCTCTGGCGTGGGCCACCGAATCACGGGCGACCACACCAAGCGAACGAGAGGCTTAGGTTATGACTACCTGTTCGTCGCCGTCGATGATCACGCCAGAGTGGCGTTCACCGCCATGCTTCCTGACGAGCGCAAGGACAGCGCCGAGAGCTTCCTTCGCGAGGCCGTCGCGTACTTCGCCAGGCTCGGTGTATCGATCCAACGCGTGATGACAGACGCCGGCCCCGTCATGCTTGGTACCAGGGATAGCGGCTCAGCACTTCAAAGCCGCCGCCCAGCGCCTTGG
>CAZBOF010000058.1:0-16418 GCA_964493285.1 uncultured Rhizobacter sp.
TCCTGGCCTTCTCCGGTGCGTTCGCGATCGAACAGCGCGGCCAGCAGGCCGGCAACGAGGTAGATGCCGCCGCCGAAGTCGGCGATCGAGGCGCCGGGGCGCAACGGCTCGTCGCTGTCCACGGCGCCGGTGATGCGCATCACGCCGGAGCGCGCCTGCACCGCGATGTCCATGCCGGCCTTGTCGGCCAGCACGCCGTCCATGCCGTAGGCGGAGATGTTCGCGTAGACGAGCTTGGGGTTGAACCGCTTCAGGCTTTCATAGTCGAGGCCCAACCGCTTGGTGACACCGGGGCGGAAGTTCTGCACCACCACGTCGGCCCAGCCCGCCAGCTCTTCGCACAGCTTGCGCCCGGCCTCCGTCTTCATCTCGATCGCCACGCTGCGCTTGTTGCGGTTCACGGCCAGGAAGTAGTCGCCACCGACGCGCGGGATGTCGGTCTGGAACTTGTCGCTCACGTTCATGTAGCGCGTGGCGTCGCCGCGCTCGGGCTTCTCGATCTTGATGATCTCGGCGCCCAGGTCGCCCAGCACCATCGTGCAGTAGGGGCCGGCAACGCCGTGCGTGAGGTCGAGGACTTTGATGCCTTCAAGGGGTCTGCGGATGGTCATGGTCGTCGTCGTTTCAGTGGCTGAGCGCGATGTCGCGCGAGGGCAGGCGGATGGTGGCCACGCCGCTGCAGTTCTTCTCTCCGCGCTGGTTCTCGCCCCACCAGCGGATCTCCACCAGGGCCTCGCCGTTGGGGCCGGGCGTCTTGTGCTTGGCGGTGACTTCGCCATGCATCTTGGTGAGGTCGCCCACCAGGTTGGGCTTGGTCACGCGGCCGTCGAGCCTGCGCACGAAGCCGCGGTCGCCGCACCAGTTGGTCAGCAGGTGGCCGGCCCAGCTGATGCGCTGCCAGCCCTGGTCGTAGGCGCCCGGCATGCCGATCTCGTGCGCGATCTCGACGTCGAAGTGGCCCGCGGCCGGGTGCATCGGGATGTTGCGCGTGGGCGAGTAGTACACATTGCGCGGATGGCGGTCGCGGTCGGCAAACGCCAGCTTCATCACGCTGTAGACGGTGCGCCGGCCCGAGTAGAAACCGACGATGTCCACCAGTGTGAGCGGGCCCTTCTGCACCACCGGCAATGCATCGCCCACTTCGACCTGCTCCCAGTAGAGCGTGTCGTTGCCACGGCGGTACTCGTTGCGGTAGCCCGCCGCGATGGCTTCGATCTCGTCGTCGCTGTAGCGGTAGGGCGCGGGCGGCGGCGTTTTCTCCGTCACCGCGAACTTGAACCCGCCGCCGCTGCGCTTGCGCGGGATGCGGTAGATGTCGCCTTCATAACGCGTCACCAACTGGCCGTTCTGGTTGTGGTACAGCACCTCGCCCACCTGGTTGACGTAGCGGGCCACGTTGCGGCCTTCCTTGACCTGCACGTCGATCAGGCGCGCCTTGGCGGTGATGGTGTCGCCGGCCTGCACCGGCAGGAAGTGCTCGAAGCGCGAGCCGGCGAAGATCCACTGGATGCCCGGCAGGCCCGGCGCCACGATGCCGCTGTCGATGGTGTAGAGGAAGGTGGGCGGCGCGATGATGCGGCCCCATTGGCTGCGCTTGGCGTAGTCGACCTCGGAGAACAGCGGGTTGTCGTCACCGACGCTGTAATGCGCCCAGCGCCGGATGTCGTGCACCGACAGCGGCTCATAGATGGCGGGCGTGTGCACGTCGCGGCGCAGCCACACGCCGATCAGCTTGCGGGCGTCTTCGATCTGCTGGTCGCTCAGCGCGGGGGATTCCTCACCGCTTCGAATCATGCGCGGCGCGGCAGGCGTGGCCTGCTTGCCGTCGGTCGTGTCACTCAAGGTGTGCTCCTGAAAAGACTGGGCAGTCTGGAAAAGGGCGTGCCGGCCCGGCCGGCGCGCGGACGGGGTTCAAGCCTTCTTGCGTTCGGCCTCCACCGACTCGAGCAGGAAGGGCGCGGCGACGGCCGCATTGATCTTGCAATCGATGAGGATCGGGCCGCTCGGCGCCGCCAGCAGGGGCGCCAGGGCGCGCAGCTCCTCCACCGTGCGCACCGTGGCCGTCTCAAAGCCAAAGGCTTCGGCGACCGGCGCGAAGTCGATGTCGAGAAACACCGACTTGGCGATCGGCATGTCGCGCATCTTGAGGTAGTGCAGTTCGGCGCCGTAGGCGCAGTCGTTCATCACGACGATGGCCAGCGGCACGCCTTCGCGGGCCACCGTCTCCAGTTCGCCGAGGTTCATCAGGAAGCTGCCGTCGCCGACGAAGAAGACCGTGGTGCGGTCCGGCGTGCCGGCGGCGAATCCGATCGCGGCGCCGAAGCCCATGCCGATCGACGAGAAGTCGCTCGCGATCTTCCAGTGCGCCGGGCCCTTCACGCCCACGAAGGGCGCGATCTGCAGGAAGTTGCCCGAGTCGTAGACCAGGTTACGGTCTTCGGGCAGCACCTTGTCGAACTCGATGCCGGCCACGCGGGGGTCCAGCGTGCGGGGCGTGTTCTGGGCCTGGAACTCGCTGGCCATGTCGAAGTCGGCGAGCCAGCGCTTCATCTCTTCCGAATGCAGCGGCTTGTCGGCCGCGGCCCGCTCGGGCAACGCATCGAGCAGTTGTTCGGTGGCCTTCTTCACATCGGCCACCACCGCCACGTCGGCATGGAACCAGCGGCCGATGTTGGTGCGCACGCTGTCGACCTGGATCAATGGAATGTTGTCGGGCAGCGATGTGCCATAGCTGGTGGTGCGCAGGTTGAGGCCGGCGCCCACCACCAAAATGCAATCGGCCTGCTCGATCAAGCGCCTGCCTCCGGCGTGCGAGAACGAACCGATCACGCCGCCATCCAGCGGGTGGCCGCGGAACAGATCCTTGGCCTTGAGACTGGTCACCAGGCCGGCGCCGATCTTGTCGGCCAGCGCCACCAGCACCTCGCGCGCGCCGGCGCGGTGGGCGCCCAGCCCGGCCACGATGAGCGGCTTGCGGCTTTTGGCGAGCAATGCGGCAGCCGCTTCGATGGCCGCCGCGCGTGCCGGTGCGGGCTGCGGCAACGGCGAAGGAAGCGGTGCAGGCGCCGTGGCGGCGAGGTCGATCAGGCCGAACTGCACATTCATCGGCAGCAGCAAGGCGGTGGCGCCGCGCTGGGCCGCCTGATAGGCGAGCGCCAGCGTGCTGCGGGCACCGGCCGCATGGTCGGCGGTGAACACGCGCAACCCGGCCGCCTGGAGCACCGCCGCCGTGCTGAACGATTTGGTGTCGGGACCCAGCCCGTTGACGGGCGGCAGCCCATTGGCCGGATCACCGTAGATCACCAGCACCTTGGAGCCCGATCGCGCCGCATAGCCGGCCCCGTGGACCGAATTGGCCGCCGCCGGTCCGCGCCCGATGATGGCGATGCCGACCTGGCCGGTCGCCGAGGCGTACCCCTCGGCCGCGGAGATCGCGTTGTTCTCATGACGCGCCGCCAGGAAGCGCACGCCCATGGCATCGAGGGTGGAGACCAGCAGCGCCGTGTCGTCGCTCATCAAACCAAAAACAGTCTCGGCACCCAGCGCCTTGATGTCTTGCGCCAAACCTTCATAGGCCGGCACTTTGGCGGGTGAATTCATGCAAAGTCTCCTGTGTTCTCGCAGCGCCCCAAGACTAGCGGCGGACCCCTTGGCGCACCTGCGGATCGGGCCTTCCAGGTCCACGATGCGAACCGGCTGGGGCGCGCCGGCGCGCCCTCCGCGGGGAGGTTCATGATCTGGGGCCCCCGCTTCCGCGAGGGTTCGCACGGCACGGGAATCCCGAGGCATCGCGCACCGACTGCGGTTTCACGCGGAGTCCAAATGGCGAAACGACATGCGCTCCCCCTGCTGCTTTTGTCGCTGCCTGCGAGTTCAATGGGCAGCGTCGTCAATCAGCCGCGTACATCGCGGCTTCCGCGGAGTTGTCATGTCCCTTCAGAAAATCGCTTCCCGCCGCGCCGTGGTCCAGCGCGGCTGCCAGATCGCCCTCGCGGCAGTCGCATGCGGCCTCGGTGCACACACCGCCACGGCGCAAGAACCCGCCTCGGCCTACCCCTCCAAGCCGGTGCGCATCGTGGTCCCGTTCGCCGCCGGCGGCGCGGGCGACGTGGTCACGCGCATCGTGGCCGGACGCCTGTCCACCCGGCTGAACCAGCAGTTCATCGTGGAGAACAAGCCCGGCGCTGGCGGCGCCACGGGCGCAGGCACGGTGGTGAAGTCACCGGCCGACGGCTACACCCTCGGCTTCGTGTCGAGCGGCCATGCCTGGCTCGCGGCGCTCAATCCGAACCTCGGCTTCAACCCGAGCAAGGATCTGCAACCGATCGCCTTGATCTGCTCGGTGCCTTACGTCTTTCTCGTCCCGAAGGACGCGCCGTACAAAACGGTGGCCGAGTTCGTGGCCTACGCCAAGCAAAACCAGGGCAAGCTGTCCTACGCCTCGGCCGGCGTGGGCACGCTGACCCATCTGCTGCCGGCATGGCTGTTCGCCGACAACGGACTCGACATGACGCACATCCCCTTCGGCGGCACGGCGCCTGCGATGAACAGCCTGCTGGGCGGACAGGTCAACGCCTACTTCGACCCGGTCGCCACCAGCATGCCGCACGTTCGCAGCGGACGCGCGCGTGCGATCGCCACCACCGGCAGCGCCCGCTCGCCCTCCACCGGCGACATCCCCACGCTCGCCGAACTCGGCTTCCCGGTTCAAGGCACCACGTGGTTCGGCCTGATGGCACCCGCGGGCGTACCCAAGCCCCTCATCGAGAAGATCCACAACGAAGTGAACGCCGTGCTGCAAGAGCCGGAAGTGCAGCAGCGCCTGCACGCGATGGACTTCACCATCGAAGCCACCACCATCGACAAGTTCGCCGCCTTCATGGACAACCAGACCGCGGTGTGGACGAAGATCGTGAAGGACAACAAGATCAAGTCGGATTGATCGTGCCGGGGCGGGTGCCGAAGAGGGCCTGGTAGCGGCCGGCGAACGCCGGCCAAGCCTCGGGATTGACCAGATTGGCAGGCCGATCCCCCCTGGCCAGCCCGAGGATCTGCCCGGCCGCCATGCGCGCCATGTCGCGACGGGCGCCCCGGGTGACGCCGGCCACGTGGTACGTGGCAATCACCTGCTCCAGCGCCAGCAGGGGGTGGCCGGGCGCAGGCGGCTCGACCGTCCACACATCCAGGCCCGCACCTCCCAGATGTCCGCTTTGCAGGCTCGCCAGCAGCGCAGCCTCGTCGTGAATGCCGCCCCGCGCGGTGCTGATGAACAGCGCGCCCCGCTTCATGGCCGCGAACGCCGAGGCCCCCATCAATCCGCGCGTCGTCTCGTCCAGCGGGCAATGCAGGGAGACCACATCGGCTTCACGCAACAAGGCGTTCAGCGTTCGTGGCTGCGCTCCGCGCGCCACGATCTCCGTCTCGCTCAAGCCGGGGTCGCTGGCCAAGACGCTCATGCCGAACGCCTGTGCCAAGGCGGCCACACGGTGACCGATGTGGCCGAGGCCCACCAGACCGATCGCCAGCCCGTGGATGTTCTCGCCGATCACTGCGTGGCGCGCGAAGTTCTCGCCGCGGCGCAACCGGCGGTCGCATTCGGTGATGCGCTTGGACAGCCCCAGCACAAGCCCCAGCGTGTGCTCGGCCACCGCCTGCGCGTTGCTGCCGGCCTGATTGACCACCTGAACGCCTGCCCGCGTGCAGGCCGGCACATCGACCGTGTCATAGCCCGCGCCATGGGTGGTCACGCACAGCAGCCGAGGGCAACGCGCGAGCAGCGCCTCGTCGACGAACCAATGGCGCGGCAACTCGTCCTTGGCCGACGAGACGTGGTACACGTGCGCCTGCGACAGCGCGTGCCATGTGGCGTCTTCGTCACCGGCCGGCGGACAGACCCGGACCGCCGTGCGGGCGTCGGCACGGAGCATCGCGTCGAAGGCGGTGTCGAGCGGAAGATCCAGCCGCACCACGCGCAGCGGCTCCCCACCCATCGGAACGGCGGTCGCCGGCATCAGGCGCGGACATCGGCGTGGCGATGCCTCTTGGCTTGTGCATGCGCCACCCCGACGGGGTCCAGATGCTTGTGGGCGGGCCACAGATCGATGGCGGTTTCGATCAGTTGTTCGAGATCGCCCTGCGGGCGCATGCGGATCAAGGATTGCGCGCAGCGCTGAACCCATGCGGCATCGGCCTGGGTGCCCGTCCCGAACGTGCGGGCCCAGAAATTTCTCATCATGCTGACCTCCTTGAGGGGAACCGATTCACCGGATTCGCTTTCGTTGCGATGAGGATAGTGGCGGGCGCCACTCCGTGCGTCATGCCGCGCACGAGGCAGGTTCACATTGCGGACCGGGTCCGTTTGCCGCGGCGAAGTGCGCACCGCACGCGCCCGCGAAACGCACGATGCCCTCGCGCTGAACATGCCCTTCCGATGTCGTGTTCGCTCGCATCCGATCGGGATGTGTTGCGCGCGAGCGTCTGAAAACTGCGCAACCCCCATCGGGGTTTCAACATGCGAACTGGGTGGGTACTGGCACTGCTGTGGATTCTGAACTCTGCGCATAGCCTCGGTGCATCCGAGACGCACACCTGCGCAAACCTCACAGCCGTGCGTGTCTCGGAGCATGAAGCACTTCATTCCTCTAAAAAACGGAGACCCCGATATATGAACAAGTCTTGCCTTGCAATCGCCGCCCTGTGCACGCTCGCCGGTGCAGCGCATGCGCAATCCAACGTCACGATCTATGGCGTGCTGGACCTCAGCGTCTCGAAGATCAACACCGGACAGTCCTTCCTCAACGGCCTCCCGGTCGGACTCACCGGCACGCAAGGCACCGTGAACCTGCGGCCGAGCACCAGCAACCGCATCGGCTTCCGCGGCACGGAAGACCTCGGCGGCGGCTTGCGCGCCAGCTTCACGATCGAGCACCGACTCGACCCGAGCCAGGGCACCGAACAGAACGGCCAGAACGGCATGTGGCGGGGCCAGTCCTGGGTGGGCCTGGGCAGCAGCACGCTCGGTGAAGTCCGGCTGGGCCGCCAGTTCAACCCGGCGCTGTACGTGGCGCAGAACGGCGACCCGTGGGGCTGGGACTACAACGTCGGCTCGGTGCAGGTCATCAACCGCACGGGGAACAACTCGACCTATGCGGCCAACGCGGTGACCTACATCACACCGAACTTCCAAGGCCTGACCGCGCAGGTGCAGGTCGGCCTCGGCGAGGGCGGCACCGCGGTGAACCCGAGCAACAACACCGATCGCCAGGTCGGCTTCAACGTGGTCTATGCCAAAGCGCCGCTGTACGTCGGCGTGGCCTACAACGACGTGCGCGTCCAGAACTCGCCCAACAAGAACCAGTACACCGTGGTGACCGCGCACTACGACTTCGGCGTGATCCGCCCGATCGTCCAGTTCGCCCAAGGCAAGAACAACTCGACCGAGAGAAGCCGCTCGTTCGTCCTCGGTGCCACCGCACCCGTGGGCGGCGGCCGCCTGAAGGTGGTGGCGGCCAACCTCGACCCGGCCGGCCCGGACAACAAGATCAACAAGTTCGGCCTGGGCTACGAGTACCCGCTCAGCAAGCGCACCAGCCTGCATGCCGACATCGGCACCGGCAAGACCACCAACCTCTCGCGCACCACCGGCTACGAAGCCGGCCTCAAGCACGTCTTCTGACCCCTGGCGTGACAGCGGCCGGCGAGCGATCCTCGCCGGCCGCATTCCCTGCAAGTTCCTGGAGGATCCATGGAAGACTTCGACATCTTCTCTGAAGCCTACGAGAAGGATCAGTTCGCGCTGTGGGCCTCGCTGCGCCAGCAGATCTGCCCCGTCGCGCACACCGGCGCCTGGGGCGGCGCATGGATGCTCGCCGGCTATGACGACATGCAAGCCGTGCTGAATGACCCGGCCCACTACTCATCTCGCGCGATCGAGATCGCAGGCGCCATCCCGGCCTTGGACACCGGGCTGGTCATGCCGCCGGTCACCTCCGACCCACCCCACCATGCGGCACATCGCGAGCTGCTGGCCCCGTTCTTCACCGCAGCCAAGGTGCAGGCCTTGGAGCCGTTCATCCGCGATCTCGCGAGAAGCCTGATCGCACGCATCGCCGAACGCGGCCACGGCGAAGCCATGGCCGATTTCGCGCGCCCCTTCACGCTGTCGGTGCTGACCCATCTGCTGGCCGTGCCGGAAGACAACCAGGCGCGCTTCGCAGACTGGGCGATGCGCATCATGCGGCTGGGCCCGACCGACCACGCGGCACGCGCCGAAGCCATCCGCGAAGTCTGGCACGCCTTGGGCGAGCTGCTCGACGCGCGCACCGCGACCCCCTCCGATGACCTGATCAGCCACATCGCCCACGCAACGCTGGACGGCGAGCCGCTCACCCGCAAGCACCAGATCGGCAGCCTGATGCTGCTCGTGATGGCAGGCGCCGACACGACCTGGAACACGCTGGGCGCCAGCCTGTGGCACCTCGCCCAGCATCCCGCCGACCGGGCGCGCCTGATGGCCGAGCCCAACCTGCTCAAGACCACCGCCATCGAAGAACTGCTGCGCGTGTTCGCGCCGGTGACGCTGGCACGCATCACCACCGAAGAAGTGAACCTGCATGGGCGCTGCCCGGTGGCACACGAGCGCGTGCTGCTGCCGCTGGCTGCGGCGAACCGCGACCCGGCCGTCTTCGACCAGCCCGACAACGTGGTGCTGGACCGCAAGCGCAACCGCCACATGACGTTCGGCACCGGCGTGCACCGCTGCCTCGGCGCGCCGGTGGCCCGGCTGGAGATGCGCGTGGCCCTCGAAGAATGGCTGAAGGCCTTCCCGGACTTCGAGCTGGCCGGCGAGGAGCCGATCCACTGGTCCTGGGGCCAGGTTCGCGGGCCTGAAGCCGTTCACATCCGCATCGGCCCGCCTCGCGCGGCCATCTGAAGGCCGCGCCAGAACACCTTCTCACACGAACACCGAACCATGACCGAGACCGCCATCCCCCTGCCCGCGCTCCTGCAAGACAAGAAAGCCAAACGCCTGCTCATCGATAACCAATGGGTCGCCTCGCTTTCGGGCCAGACCTTCGAGACGCACGATCCCGCCACCGGCGAGTTGCTCGCCCACGTGGCCACCGGAAGCGCCGAAGACGTGGACCTGGCGGTGGCGGCGGCGCGGCGCGCCTTCGAAGGCCCGTGGAGCCAGTTCAAGCCTTTCGAGCGGCAACAGCTTCTGCTGCGCCTGGCCGACCTCGTCGACCAGCACTTCGAAGACCTCGCGGTGATCGAGTCGCTCGACATGGGCGCCCCGATCCACCGCTCCCGCGGCGCGAAGCGGCGCGTGGTCGGCTTGATCCGCTTCTACGCCGGACTCGCCACAGCCATCCACGGCGAGACGATCCAGAACTCGATCGCCGGCCAGTTCTTCACCTACACGCTCAAGGAGCCGCTGGGCGTGGTGGGCGCGATCGTGCCGTGGAACAGCCCGTTGGGCCTGGGCATCTGGAAGATCGCCCCGGCGCTCGCCACCGGTTGCACCGTGGTGCTCAAGCCGGCCGAGCAAGCCTCGCTGTCGCTGCTGCGACTGGGCGAGCTGATCGTCGAAGCCGGCTTCCCGCCGGGCGTCTTCAACATCGTCACCGGCTTCGGCGAAGCGGGTGCCGCACTGTCGGGCCACCCGGGCGTAGACAAGGTGACCTTCACCGGATCGACGGAAACCGGGCAGGCCATCATCCGGGCTTCGGCCGGCAACGTCAAAAGGCTGTCGCTGGAGCTGGGCGGCAAGTCGCCCGACATCATCTTTGCCGATGCCGACCTGGACGCCGCAGTGGCGGGCGCCGCCGAAGCCGTCTTCAACAACAGCGGCCAGATGTGCATCGCCGGCACGCGCATGTTCGTCGAGCGCCCGATCTACGAAGAGTTCGTGCACCGGGTGGCCGAGCACGGCCGCAACATGCGCATCGGGCCCACGCTGGACCCGGCCACCCGCCTCGGCCCGCTGGTCTCGCGCGAACAGCTCGACCGCGTGGTGGGCTACCTGGACATCGGAAAGCGCGAAGGCGCGCAGGCCGTGACCGGCGGCGCGCGGCTGACCGAAGGCGCTTTCGCCAAGGGGTACTACGTGCCGCCCACGGTGTTCTCCGACGTGCGCGACAACATGGCCATCGCGCGTGAAGAGATCTTCGGGCCGGTGATCAGCGCCATGCCCTTCGATGACATCGACGACGTGATCCGCCGCGCCAACGACACGCCCTACGGGCTCGGCGGCGGCGTGTGGACCCGCGATCTCGGCCGTGCCCACCGGGTGTCGGCCGCCATCCGCTCCGGCACCGTGTGGGTCAACTGCTATCTGCCTCTGGACCCGGCCGTTCCCTTCGGCGGCTACAAGATGAGCGGCTTCGGGCGCGAGTCCGGCGTCCACCACATGGATGAGTTCATGAACGTGAAGTCGGTCATCATGAAGACCGCCTGATCCGCCGCGAGACAGATACGCCAGGGCCTCGTGACGAGGCCCGCTTCGTTTGCACGGGATCGGCATGGCGGCCACGGCGCCTTGCCCGCCAGCCGATGCCGTGATGGCGCGGCCTGTCGATCCCGCGGCCTCAAGCGCCCTGGAGATGATCGGGCGTGCCGAGCGGAAAGGTGTTGCCCCACAGCTGCATGCCGCCGTCGACATGCATCACCTCGCCGGTGACGAACTTGGCCGCCGGGCTGCACAGGTAGACCGCCGCCTCGGCGATGTCCCATGCGTCGCCGGTGCTGCGCTGCGGGTTCGACTTGCCCAGCCGCGCGGTCACCGAGGGCGGGTAGCTGTTCAGGCCTTCGGTCTCGATGGTGCCGGGCGCGATGCAGTTGATGCGGATGCCCAGCGGCGCCCACTCCACCGCCACCGACTTGCTCAGGTAGGCCACGCCGGCCCGTGCCGCGGCCGTGTGCGCCAGTTGCGGAATGCCGCGCGAGTACGACGCGATGATGTTCACGATGGCGCCGCCGCGGCCGGCCTGGCGCCACTGCCGGGCGGCCTGCTGCATCATCCACCACGTCCCGTTGAGGTTGGTGTCGATGACCGCCTGCCAGCCTTTGGGCGAGAAGTCGATGGCGTACTGCGCGAACTGGCCGCCGGCGCAGTTGATGACGCCATCCACGTCGCCGCCTTCGAACGCCGCAGCCATCAACGCGCTCACCTGCTCCGGATCGCGGATGTTGACGGCGTGGCGCTGCACCTCGCGCCCGAGCAGGCGCGACACGTCGCCCGCAACCCCAGCCAGCTTGGATTCGTCGCGTCCGCAGATCATCACGTTCGCGCCCAGCCGAGTCATCAGGAAGGCCATCGCCCGCCCCATGCCCCCGCCGCCGCCGGAGATGATGAAGCGGCGGCCCGCCAGGCTGCCGGCGCCGAACACGGTGCTGCGGCTGGCCAGTTCCTCGCTGGTGAAACCATAACGGCGGGAGGTTTCGGCAACAGAGTCGTTCATCTCTCTTCTCAGTCTTTGAACTTCACGCGCACCGGCAAGCGCTTGAGGCCGCCCACGAACGAGGTCTCGACCCATGCCGGCGAGCCGGTCAGCTCGAAATGGTCGACGCGCTTGAGCAGTTCACGGAAGAAGATCTGCATCTCCAGCTTCGCCAGCATCATGCCTAGGCACATGTGCACGCCATAGCCGAAGGCCACCTGCTTGTTCGGGCTGCGGTCGATGCGGAATTCATACGGATCGGCGAACGCTTCCTCGTCGCGGTTCGCCGAGGGGTAGACCATCATCAACGCATCGCCGGCCTTGATCCGGCGGCCACGGATCTCGCAGTCTTCGACGGCATTGCGGAAGAAATGGTTGATCGGCGTCACCCAGCGCAGCATCTCTTCCACCGCCGAAGGCATCAGGTCCGGGTTGTCCTGCAGCCTGCGCCATTGGTCGGGGTTCTCGATCAGCGCGAGCAGGCCACCGGCGATGCAGGCGCTGGTGGTGTCGTGCCCGGCTGCCGCCAGCGCGATGTAGTAGGAAGACGACTCGTACTGCTCGATCGGCCGCCCATCCACCACGGCATTGGCGATCAGGCTCGCGACGTCGTCGCTCGGCTGCGCACGGCGCTGCGCCGCGATCACGTCGAAGTACGCGCGAAACGCCTGCGCGGCGCCGATCACGTCGCCGCCCTTCAGCATCTCCGGGTCGTCGCCGCCGAAGTAGGAGCTGGTGAGGTTCTGCAAGTGCGGCGCATCGCTGTCGGGCAGGCCGAGGATCAGCATGATCACCTTCAGCGGATACCAGACCGCGATGTCCCGCTTGAAATCCAGCTCGGGCCCGTGCTCGCGCAGGTTCTCGATGGCCTGCGCGGTCAGTGCCGTGATGCGCTCCTCCAGTGACCTGAGTTGCTTGGGCATGAACCACGCGGCGGTGATCTGCCGGTACATCTTGTGCTTGTCGCCGTCCATCGCATGCATGGACTGCACGAGATGCTTGCGGCCCTGCATCAACTCCTTCACACGGGTCTCGAACTCGATGCTGTTCAGGCGCTCGCGCGGCTCGTTGATGAACCGGTCGTTCTGCCGCTCGATCGAGAGAACGTCGGCGTGCTTGGTCACGGTCCAGAAGGGCCGGAATCCGTCCGGCTCGGTCCAGCGAACGGGGTCTTCTTCACGCAGCCGCTTGAACAGCGCATCTTTCACGGCGGGGTCGCCATAGGTCTTGCCGGACGCGATGGCGTTGTCGATGGATTTGTCTTGCATGGCTTTCTCCTGCATTGAGCGAAGCGGCGCCACGCAGCCGCAGCGGCCACGTGACGCCGTTGTGCCGGCCCGCCGGGCAGGCGTCAGTCCAGCGGCTGGTAGGTGAAGGTCTGGACGTTGGCTTTCATCAGCTTCATGCTCTGGCGCGACAGGTGCGACGTCGGCGAGAAGCTGATCGGGGCCATGATGTGGGTCTCGAAATTCTTGAGCTGATCGAGCTGCTTGATCGTGCAGGCCCAGGTCAGCGCCTTGCCGCAGCGATTCATCGCTTCGAGCAGCGCCCGCGCGCCGGAGTAGCCGGTCATCGTGTAGCGGTTGGCCCGCTTGAAGTCGTCGTCGTTGAGCAGGCGGCGCGCACGCTCGAAGAACGCCCGCACTTCCGGGCTGTCATCGGCCGACACGTAGTCGACCAGATAGACATTCTTGGCAGCGGTGCCCATCATCTGCAAGGTGGCGGACGACTGGCGGCCGATCCACGACAGGCCCACGGGAATGTCCATCTGCAAGCGCTCCAGCTCCTTCACCATGGCGACGTTCTCGCTCAAGATGCCGCCTGCGAACAGCACCTCGACGCCCGCACGCTGGGCGGCCAGGATCTCGGCCGAGAAGTCCCGCGTTCCGCGCCGGTAGGTGGTGCTGTAGACGACGTTCAGGTTGAGCGCCTTGCGGGCCACCTCGAAGCCTTCGCGCAGTTGCAGGCCCACTTCATCGTCGGCCGTGATGGTGGCCCACTTCTTGTTGGGGAAGCGCTTGTCCATCAGCCGCCCGATCTGCTCGGCCGTGTCGTTGTGCGTGGCGCCCGTCATGTAGATGTTCGGGATCACCGGCTCGAAGAACTGGTCGGGAAAGCTCAGCGCGGTCAGCACCGGGATGCCGAGCTGCTTGAGCATGGGCATCAGCGCGAGACTGCCGGCGTTGCCGGACGTGGCCGTCAACGCGAACACCTTGTCGGTGAACATCAACTTGCGCCCCGACTGGATGGAGCGCGCCACGACATAGCCGTCGTCCTCCGAGATGAGCCGCACCCGGCGGCCATGCAGGCCGCCCGCCGCATTGACCTCGGCGATGGCCATCTTGTGCCCGGAACTCAGGCCGAGGCTTCCCACCGAAGCCGCGCCGGTGAGCGGCAGCACTTCGCCGAGCACGATCTCGGTGTCGGTCACCCCTTGCTGCTGGGCAGCCCCGATCAAGGGAAGAGCGGCCAGGCCGATGACGGCCGCGGCTCTGAAGATATGTTTGAACATGTTGTCTCCAAGTGTTGTGAAGGGAAGGTACGGCTTGTGTCAATGCGCGATGGGCGCCGTCTTCAGTCCATCGGCTTCGAGAAAGGCGGGCCTCTCACTGCTGGCATAGCGTGCTGGATGCCGGTGCACGGCCGGTCAGTAACGCAGCGGACGCATCGTCCAGAACCGCTTGACGTCTTCCCAGATGCCCACGAGGCCCCGCGGGTCGAGCGACAGGAACGCCACGATGGCCGCCCCATACAAGATGCCCTTGATCTCGAGGGCGCCCGTGGTGAGCTGGCGGTCCATCGCGCGGCCCACGAGATCGAGCACTTGCGTGCTCAGCTCCGGCAGCGTCACGATGAACACCGTGCCGATCACCGCGCCGAGAGTGGAACCCAGCCCCCCGACGATCAGGATCGCGACCCCCTCGATGCTGAGCAGGAACGGAAACCCTTCGGTGTTGGCAAAGTTGATGAACAGCACCATCAGCGCACCGCTGATGCCGACGATGAACGAGCTGATGGTGAACGCCAGCAGCTTGTAGTTGCGCAGCGAGATGCCCATGGACACCGCCGCCACGTCGTTGTCGCGGATGGCCATGAACGCACGGCCCATCCGGCTGCGGCGGATGTTGAGCACCACCAGCAGCGTCAGCACCGCCACTGCCAGGCACAGCCAGTAGAGCGATTGATCGGAGTTGAAGTCGACGCCGAAGACCACCGGCCGAGGCACCATGATTCCGCGCGCGCCGCCGGTGAAATCACCGCCCGCGATGATCAGCGCACTGATGATGAACGTGAACGCCAGCGTGGTGATGGCGAGGTACAGGCCCTTCAGACGCAGCGAGGGAATGCCCACGACCAGGCCGGCGAGCGCCGGCACCAGGCCGGCCAGCCCGAGGGCGAGCAGCGGGTGCAGGTCCAGGCGCGTCGTCCCCACGGCATACCCATAGGCGCCGAGCGCCAGGAAAGCCACGTTGCCGAGAGACACCAGGCCGGCAAATCCCGTCAGCACATGCAGCCCCAGCGCGGCCACCATCGTGTACAGGATGGTGGTCATGTGCCCCAGGACGAAGGGCGTGGCAAACAGCGGCAGCCAGATGAGAAAGGCGAGCAAGCCGATGCTCCACACCTTGACCGACACGGAGTCGGTCAAGGTCACGTGGTCCAGGAACGATTCCTTGAAATATCCGCTACGCATCAGACCCTCTCGATGTCACGTTGGCCGAACAGGCCGAATGGCCTGACCATGAGCACGACGAGGATCAGCAAGAACCCCGCCACTTCCTTCAGATCCGATGACAGGTACCCGCCCACCAGGTTCTCGATGACGCCGATCAGAATGCCGCTGGCACCCGAGCCGATCACCGCGTCGATGCCGCCGACGATCGCGGCCGGAAAAGCCTTCAAGCCCAACGCAAAGATCGAAGGCGACAGCTCGAAGGTGATGGCGAACGCCAGGCCGGCCAGGCCGGCCAGCACCGACGAGGCGGCCCAGGCGAAGCCTTGCACGCGAGCCGGCGAGATCCCCATCAACTGGGCGGTGCGCTGATCGGCAGCGACGGCGCGCATGGCAATGCCGTAACGGCTGTACTTGAAGAAGATGTGGGCCGCCAGCAGCGTGACGATCAGGGCGACCACCACGGCGATCTGGCTTTCGCGCACCCGCACGCCCAGGATCGATACGATGGCGTCAGCCCGGCCGATGTCGATCTTCTGCTGCTCGCCGCCCCAGATCATGAGCACCACCGAGGTGATGATCACGCCGATGCCCACGGTCACCAGCACCGCGGAAAACATCGGCTGGCCGATCATGCGGCGCATGATGAAGCGCTCGATCAGCATGCCCAGCACCACGCTGGAGACCAGCGCCCCACCCAGCACGATCCAGGTGTTCGCGCCCAGCGCAAGGCTGATCGACCAGGCCAGGTAGGCGATCAGCATGCCAAGCTCGCCTTGCGCGAAGTTCAGCAACCCCGTCGCCTTGTAGGTCAGGGCAAAGGCCATCGCCATCAGGCCATAGATGGCGCCGATCGCAATGCCGGACACCACCAGTTCAAGCGCGTACCGCATCGCGGTGCTCCTCTTCGTAGATGAACTTCAACTCCGGCGCGAAACGCGTTTCGATGATGGTGCGGCGGATCTTCTGGGTGGCCGTCAGCTCGCCGTCTTCGTGGTCGAGTTCCTTCTCCAGGATGGCGAAGCGGCGGATGTTCTCCACCCGCGCGAAGCGGGCGTTGACGCCATCCACGATCGACTGCACGAGCTGCGCCACCTCCGGATGGCGCGTGAGCGAGCGATAGGTGCTGTAGGCAATATTGCGTGCGCTGGCCCATTGGCCGACGGTTTCCCCGTCGATCTGGATGAGCGCGCCGAGGAACTTGCGACCCTCGCCCACCACGATCGCTTCGCGGATGTACGGGCTGTCCTTCATCGCGTTCTCGATCTCCGACGGCGCGATGTTCTTGCCGCCGGCGGTGATGA
>CAZBOF010000058.1:16428-25028 GCA_964493285.1 uncultured Rhizobacter sp.
AGAACATCGCGCCGTCGGAGATCGAGAACGCGATGTTCTTGCCCCCGCTCGTGATGATGATGGCCTTCTTGCGGTCGACGATCGAGATCTCTCCATCGCTGCCCACCTCGACGATGTCCCCCGTGCGAAGCCAGCCGTCATCGGTGACCACTGCAGCGGTCGCCGCTTCGTCGCACAGATAGCCCCGGAACACGGCGGGCGACTTCATCAGCAGTTCGCCGTCCTCTGCCAGGCGCCACTGCACCCCTTCCAGCGGCAGGCCGCAGCTGCCTGCCCGGTTGCCGCGCCCGGGCCGCTGCACGAAGGCCATGCCACAGCTTTCGGTCAGGCCGTAGCCCTGGTAGATCGGCAGCCCGATGGCGTCGAAGAAGCGCAGGGTCTCGGGAGACACCGAGGCGCCGCCGCAGATGCGAACCCGGCTGCGGTCCAGCCCCATGTAGCGCTGCACGTTGCGAAACAGCAGCGCCGACCAGAACGCGAACTCCGCCCTCTCGAGTGCGGTGGCATGCCCTCGGGCAGCCCGCCGCTCGGCGAGCCGCGTGCCGCGTGAAAGCGCACGCCGGAACAACCAGCCCCACCGATTCGACGGCTCGTTCGTCTTGGCGATGAAATGCTGCTGCAGCTTTTCCCAGATGCGCGGCACGCCCAGGAAGAAACTGGGAGCGATCTCGCGGATGTCGTTCGAAACGGTGTCGATCGACTCGGCGAAGTTGACGCATCCGCCTTGCACCAGATGCATCACCATGGAGTAAGAACGCTCGGCGACGTGGCACAGCGGCAGGTAGCAAACCGCCTCGTACTCGCCGGCTTTCATGCCCGCGGCTTCGGCGAATGCACACACCGCATGCGTGATATTGGCGTGGGTGAGCATCGCGCCCTTGGGCGGGCCTGTGGTTCCCGAGGTGTAGATCAGCAGGTTGACGTCGGTGATCTTGCCTTCCGTGATCTCGTGATCCAGCCAGGCGCGGGCTGCCGGGTCGTTGGCGGCGATCTCACGCCCCGTCTCCAGCAAAGCATCGAACCCCATCACCGTGCCGGCGCCGTATTTGCGCATTCCGCGCATGTCGACGCAGACGACTTGGCGCAACTCGGGCAACCCCCCCTCGCTGGCCATCGCCTCGAGCACCTTGTCGGCTTGCTCCTGGTCGCCGCACACCGCCAGCTTCGCCTGGCAGTGACGGCCGATGTAGCGCACCTCGGCCGCGGGGTTCGTCGGGTAGATCCCCACGACCTCCACCCCGATCATCTCGGCCCCCAGATCGGCGAAGAGCCACTGCGGCGAGTTCTCGCTCGCAATCATGATCCGGTCGCCGCGCTGCAAGCCCAGATGGTGCAGGGCCAGCGCGAACTGCATCGCACCCTGGCAATACTCGCGCCACGTGATGCATTCCCAGATGCCCATCTTCTTGCGGCGCAGCGCCGTGGCATGCGGAGCATGGGTGGCACGCCAACGCAGCATCTGCGGCAGCGTCAGCTGGCGCAGCAGCGGAATGACGCTGTGATCAGGCTTGGACATGTGCCTCCTCCCCCAGATAGGCGCTCACGACAAGGGGATTCGCGGACACGTCATCCGGTGTGCCGGATGCGATCAGGCGCCCGAAGTTCAAGACGTAGATCCGGTCCGACAGGCCCATCACGACAGGCATGTCGTGCTCGATCATGAGAATGGAGATTCCGAGTTCATCGCGAATGTCGAGCGTGAAGCGGGAGATGTCCTCCTTCTCCTCGCGGTTCATGCCGGCCACGATCTCGTCGAGCAGCAGCAGCTCCGGTTCGCACGCAAGGGCACGGCCCAGTTCGACGCGCTTTTGCTGTCCGTACGAGAGCGAACCCACGATCTTGTTGCGCAGGTCGCCGATCTCCAGGAATTCGATCAGCTCCTCGACCTTGCGCCGCGCCTCGCCCTCTTCCCGGCGGGAGCGGCCGAAGAACCACATCGCGTCGAACGGGTTCGACTTCATGAGCGTGTGGCGGCCCACGAGCAAGTTCTCGATCACCGTGCTGTGCTTGAACAACGCGAGGTTCTGGAACGTGCGGCCCATCCCCGCGCCGGCATAGCTTTCAGGTTTCTGCGTGGCCATGTCCCGGCCCTTGAAAACGACGGTGCCGTTCGTGGGCGGCAGCACGCCGCTGACGACGTTGAACAGCGTGGTCTTGCCCGCACCGTTGGGGCCGATCACGCTGACGATCTCTCCGCGCTGGACCTCGAGGCTCACCTGGTCCACCGCCTTGAGCCCGCCAAACTGCTTGGAGACATCCGTGACTTTCAGCAGTGCGCTCACCGGAGTTCCTCCCGCCTGCGGTATTCGCCCTTGGGGCGGCCCTGCGGGCTCATGACAGCCACCTCTTGCGGCGCTTGTAGTGCTTCAGTTCCTTCAGGTTCTGCTGGCCGCTGCTGCGGATGCCGAGGTAGAACTCGCGCACGTCCGGGTTGCGCTGCAAGTCCGCCGCGGGCCCCTCCATCACGATGCGCCCGTTCTCCATGATGTATGCGTGGTCGGCAATGGCCAGCGCCTTGGCAGCGTTCTGTTCGACCAGCAGGATGGTCAGCATCGCCTCACGCGAGAGCCGGCCCACGTGCTCGAAGATCTCGCCGACCACTTGCGGCGCCAGGCCGAGCGAGGGCTCGTCCAGGGCCAGCAACTTCGGCCCGCTCATCAACGCGCGGCCGATGGCCACCATCTGCTGCTCACCGCCCGACAAATAACCCGCCAGCTGCGTACGCCGCTCCTTCAGGCGGGGAAAGAGCTGATAGATCCGATCACGCGCTTGTGCCAGATCGCTTTTGGTGCGGGTGTGTCCGCCCGCGGTGAGGTTTTCTTCGACCGTCATCGACGAGAACAGGCGCCGGCCCTCGGGCACCTGCGCCAGACCGCGCTCGACGATGCGGTTGGCCGGCATGCGCTCGATGGCCTCGCCGTCGAACTCGATCGCGCCACGCTCGATGCGCCCGTCTTCGGACGACAACACCGAAGAGATGGCCTTGAGCACCGTGGACTTGCCTGCGCCGTTGGCGCCGAGCAAGGCGACGATCTGCCCCTTCCGGACATCGAAGGACACATCACGCACGGCCTCGATGGCCCCGCCATAGACCGCCTGCAGATTCTTCACGGAAAGTAGGCTCGGCGACGTGGGCGATGCACCGGCCGTTGGAGGTCTGTTCAACTTCGCGCTTCCTGAAATTTGATGCAGGAAGGTTAGGTTCGATTGCGCACGAACCTCCAGAGGGTTGCCCCAGCCACGCGGGGGGCGGAGTTCAAATGGTGGACCAAGCCTGCATGCGCCAACGCGCCTGCCGCCGCCGCTCAACGGCCGGTTCATGACGCGAAACATCGGGCCGCATCCGCCGCCTCAGGGCAGGCTGTATGGGTTCAGGATCGGAGGTCACCGGATCCTTCTTTGCGCCACCCACGCTCGACGCCATGCCACTGCCTCCTCCTGCCCCACGCCAGCCCCTGCACTCGCGCGTCATCGAGATGCGCGGCTACCTGCGCGACGACGGGCTGATCGACATCGACGGCCATCTGGTGGATCACAAGGCGGTGGACACGCAGGTGGACGCGGGGCCGCTGGTGCAGGTCGGCCAACCCCTGCACGAGATGTGGATCCGGCTCACCGTGGACCTGGATCTCTATGTGCGCGATGCGGTCGCTTCCACCGAGGCGGCGCCGTATGGGGACTGCCGCTCGGCGCCGCCTTCGGTGGCACAGGTGGTGGGCCTGAACATCGGCGCCGGCTGGGTGCGCGCCATCAAGGAGCGCCTGGGCGGCACGCGCAGCTGCACGCACCTCACGGAGATGCTGGTGCCCATGGGCACGGCGGCATTCCAGAGCATCTATCCGCGACTCAAGAACCTGACCCACGTGGTCGACAAGACGGGCCGGCCGACGCTCATCGACTCCTGCATGGCGATGCGCAGCGAGGGCACGGTGGTGCTGATGCGCTGGCCCGCGCACTACACGGGGCCGAAGAAAGGCTGAGCGTTCTCAGGGCGTGGTGTCGCCCTTGGGCCCGGTGTAATACGCGGGCCACTTGCGGCGCACGACCTCGCCATCGCTCGCGTAGGCCCAGCAACTGTCGATCTTCACGGGCACGCCTTGCGCATTCAGCGCATCGGAACGCCCTGCACGCACCATCACCAGCGCTTGATAAGCGGTCGTGGCCATGGGCAGCAACAGGTCCATCAGGTGCGTGCAGCTCTGCGCGCCGCCCAGGCGCTTGCGCACTTCGCTGCCCCAGCCGCCGGCAATGCGCAGTCCCTTGATGCTTTGCAGCGTCTCCGGGGCCAGGAAGCAGGCATCGTAGGGCGCCGACGAGGTGAACGCAGAAACATCGTGAACCAGCATGTCGGCGTCGAACACGAGGCGAACGCCCATGTCGTGCACGGGCTCGCCGGCGGGCACCACTTTCGTGCCATTGGGCGACTTGAAATCGAAGGGCTTGCGGTCGGTCACCCGGCCCTCGACTTCGAACAGCCCATCGGAGCGCTTGCACGCACGCATCTCGATGCGCCGCGTATGCAGCGCCTCGCGCGTCAGCCCGTCATCCACCGGAAACTCGCTTGTCGTGCCCGTACTGCTCATGAACTCAGTTCGCCTTGATGCCCTGCCGCTTGACCAATCCACCCCAGAGCTTGGTTTCGCTGGCAAGAAACTCCCCGAACTTCGCACCATACAGCGGCTGCACGTCGATGCCGGAGGCGGCGAGCGCCTGGCGCGTCTGCGCATCGCCCAGCACCGCGGCGACGTCGCCCTGGAGTTGCTCGACGATGGCCGCCGGCGTGCCGGCCGGCGCCAGGATGCCGAACCAGACGGCGCCTTGCACGCGGTGGCCCGATTCGGTCAGCGTGGGCACGGCAGGCAGCTGGGCGGAACGCACCGCGCCGGTCGTTCCCAAGGCGCGCAGCCGCCCGGCCTTGACGAGTTCGGCGCTGGTGGAAATCGGGTCGAAGTAGAAGCTCGCCTGCCCGCCCAGCAGGGCCTGCAGCGCGGGGCCGGCGCCCGCGTAGGGCACATGGGTCGCGTCGAAGCCGGCCTCGCCGCGGAACCATTCCGCGAGCAGATGCGTCAGCGTGCCGTTGCCGCCGGAGGCGAAGTTCAACTGGCCGGCCTGCTGCTTGGCGGCGCGCACCAGGTCGTCGGCCGTCTGGTAAGGCGAGCTGGTGGGCACCAGCAGCGCATAGGGCACCGCGCCGACGAGGGCCACCGGCACGAAATCGCGCACCGGGTCGAAGGTCAGGTTGCCGTACATGCTGGACAGCGCGGTGTAGCCCGTCGAGATGAACGCCAGCGTGTAGCCATCGGCCGCTGACTTGGCCACTTGCGCCGCCCCGATGCCACCACCGGCACCAGGTTTGTTCTCGATCACCGCGGCCTGCTTCCATCGCTCGGTGAGGCCCTTGCCGACGATGCGCGCGGTGGTGTCCACGGCACCGCCCACCGCGGTGGGCACCACCAGTTTGACGGGGCGTTGCGGGTAGGCCTGCGCGTACGCGGAGGTGCCCGCCAGAGGCAAAACCATCGCGGCCAGCAAAACCAGCAAGGAACGGAAGCGATTGATGCAGCGATTCATATGCAGTCCTACTTGGGTTCAGGCCAGAAGTTCGGCGGGCGCTTCTCGAAGAAGGCACGCTGGGCTTCGTGCGCCTCTTCGCTTTCGACGAAGTTCGGGTGGATGAGCTGCGCCACGCGGCGCACGTCGCCGGCCATCTCGTCGACTTCCTGGTCGAACACCGCCTTCAGGATGCGGATGCAGGTGGGGCTGCCGTCGAGGATGTAGCTGCACCACTTCATCACTTCCTTGTCGTGATCGGCCAGCGGCACCACGGCATTCACCAGTCCCCAGTCGAGCGCGGTCTGCGCGTCGATGCGGCGGCGCGTGAGCCACATCTCGCGGGCCCGCTTGGCGCCGATCACGCGGATCAGGTAGCGCGCCATGTAGCCGTCGGCGGGGCTGCCGTGGCGCGACCCGATCTGCCCGAAGATGGCGTTGTCGGCGGCCACGGTGAGGTCGCAGGTGTAGGCCAGGTGGTTGCCGCCGCCGATGGCATAGCCGCGCACCGCCGCAATCACCGGCTTCAGCGAGAAGCGCACGGTGTGGTTGGGCGGCGGATCGAAGAACCAGTCGGCCGTGGTGCGCTCGCCTTCCCAGGCGACGTCGCCGCCGGTGGAGAACGCCCGGTCGCCGGCGCCTTGCAGCACCACCACGCCCACGCTCGGGTCGCGGTTCGCCACCTCGATGGCGATCATGATCTCCTTCATCGTCTTGTTGGTGAAGGCGTTCAGCTTCTGCGGGCGGTTGATGGTCACACGGGCGACCGATCCGCCGATCGACCGGGTGCAGCGCTCGTACAGCACGTCGCCCAGCGCGGGCAGGTCGGCGGGGACTTCCCAGGCGGAGAAGGTGGGCTCGGGGGCTTGCGGTTTGCTCATGTTGGAATCCTCAGGTCGTGATGAAGCCGCCGTTGACGGGCAAGGTCTGGCCGGTGATGAACTCGGCCTCGTCGCTGGCCAGGAAGGTCACGGCGGCGGCGATGTCGCGGGGGTGGCCGACGCGCCCGGCCGGGTAGGCCTTGATGATCTTGGCCATCAGCTCGGGCGGGCGGTTGCGCTGCTGCTGCATGCTGCCCTGGCCGATCTCGTCGGCCGACTCGGGAATCGTCATGGCCGGGCACACCGAGTTCACGGTGACGCCATGGCGGCCGACTTCGTGCGACAGCGAACGCGTCATGCCCAGGATGCCGGCCTTGGCGGCCGAGTACGCCACCTGCTGGCGCTGCCCGACGCGGCCGGCTTCGGAGGCCACGTTCACGATGCGGCCGTAGCCGCGCTCGATCATGCCGGGCACGGCGAGCCGCACCAGCAGCAGCGGCGACAGCAGGTTCAGACGCAGCTCGAAATCCATCTCGTCGAGTGCCTTGGCCGCGAAGTTGGTGCTGTTCACCCAGCCGGCGTTGTTGACGAGGATCTCCACCTTTTCCTGCGCCGCGAGGCGCTCGCCCAGCGCCTTGACCTGCGCCAGGTCGCTCAGGTCGCAGCCCATCACGCGGATGCGGCCCGGCCGCAGGGAAGCCGTCTGGTTGGCCTGGGTTTCATCGCGGTCCACGATGACGACGCTGGCCCCCGCGTCGGCGAGCTTGAGCGTGATGCCGCGCCCGATGTTGGAGGCGCCGCCGGTGACGACCGCGGTGCGGTTCTTCAGATCAATCTGCATGTGGTGTTCTTTCAGTTCTTGTCGGCCGGTGCACCGGTCTTGCCGTGGGCGGCGAAGTTGGCAACGCCCTGGTCCATCGAGTCGGAGAAGCTGCGGTAGCGGTGCTGCTCCCAGCGTTCGAGCCACAGCCCTTCGCGCAAGGGCAGTTCCATGCCACGGCGCACCAGCAGCTTCATCGAGGCGAGCGCGCCGCCATCGGTGCGTGCGATCTCCTGGGCCAGCGCGAGGGTGGCTTCCTGCAGCTCGGCGGCCGGCACGGCCTGCGAGACGAGGCCGATGCGCTGGGCTTCCGCGCCCTTGATGCGCCGGCCCGTGAGCAAGTGATAGAGCCCGCGGGCCAGGCCCAGCTTGCGCGGCATGCGCTGCGAGCCGCCGCCGCCCGGGATGAGGTTGCGGCGGATGTGCTCGTCGCCCAGCTCGGCATCTTCGGCGGCCACGAGGATGTCGCAGGCCAGCGCCAGCTCCATCCCGCCCGCCAGCGCAAAGCCGTGGATCGAGCCGATGACGACCTGGGGCGCTGCCTCCAGCGTTTCGCACATCTCTTGCAGGCGGTCCTGGAAGCGCAGGTGGTCACCGTGGTCGGCGAGCACGCCGGTGGCCAGCCACTTCAAGTCGGCGCCGGCCGAGAAGGCGCGGCCCGCGCCGCGCAGCACGATCACGCGGATGTCCTTGCCAGGCGCGGAGCTTTCCCGCACCGCGTTGATGAAAGTCTCCAGGGACGGCCCGTCGAGCGCGTTCAAACGCTCCGGCCGGTTCATCGTGAGGACGCGGATCCCTGGCAAGGTGTCGTCGATGAGAAGTGTGGACATGGGGAAATGGGTGTGTTCTGGGTTGGCAACAAGCCCCGCGGGGCGGCTGCTACGAATCTAGTGGCGCAATCCTCCGCAGGCCACCGATCAGGTGGCCGCGGAGGCGGCATGGATTCACGATGTGAACCGCTGCGGGGTGAGATCGCCTTGCGCGGCCCCGCGAAATCAACCGAACCCCACGGTGCCGCGGTCCAGCACCACGACGCCCCGGGCGGGCACGGACGTGCGGTACCGCGCCTGGGTCCCTTCGCGCCACACCTCGGTTCGCAGCGTCTCGCCGGGAAACACCGGCGCGGTGAAGCGCACCGACAGTTCGCGCACCGTGCCGGGGTCTGCATCGCAGGCGTGCGTGATGACGCCATCCGTGGCCAGCGCAAAGAAGCTCAAGCCATGCAGGATGGGGCGCGGATACCCCGCCTGCGCCGCCACCGCGGGGTCGGCATGCAGCGGGTTCAGATCGCCCTGCAAGCGGTAGAGAAGCGCACCCTGCGGCGAGGTGGGCCGCTCCACCACGTGGTCCGGCACGCGCTGCGGCAGCGCGGCCAGCGCGCGGGCCCCGGGCCCGACCCGCCCCGGCCG
>CAZBOF010000059.1:0-24845 GCA_964493285.1 uncultured Rhizobacter sp.
CCCCTGCTAAGGGAGTATGTGGGCAAAACCTGCATCGAGGGTTCGAATCCCTCCGACTCCGCCAGCCAGACCCTTCGGGGTCGACCAGAGCCCCGAACCTCGGGGCTATTTTTTTGGCCTCGCACCCTTCGAGGGCCGGTCTTCTACCATTGCAGCTTTCGTGGTTCGCGCATTCACTGCGCTGGTTCGCGGAGCCTCTCATCGTTTCATGACTTCCTCATTTTGTGCTCGATTCGTGGCGTCGTGTGCGCTGGCACTGGCTGCTGCGGCTGGTGCTGAAGCGCAGGTTCCCGGGTTCCAGGACTCGATTGCGCAGCGCGTGCAGGCGTGCGTGGGCTGCCATGGCCAGGAGGGCCGGGCGGCGAGTGACGGCTACTATCCGCGCATTGCCGGCAAGCCGGCCGGGTACCTGTATCACCAGTTGCTGAACTTCCGGGACGGACGTCGGCACTATCTGCCGATGACGCATCTGCTCGATCCGCTGAGCGATGCGTATCTCCGGGAAATGGCGGAGTACTTTGCCGAACTCGACCTGCCGTATCCGGAATCGCAGGCCGCCATGGCGCCGGCCGAGGTGTTGCGTCGTGGGGAGACGCTGGCGTTGCAAGGCGATCCCGCCAAGAAGATTCCGGCTTGCGTGCAGTGCCATGGGCAGTCTCTGACCGGTGTGGCGCCCGCCATTCCCGGCCTGCTGGGCTTGCCAAGAGACTATCTGAATGGGCAGATGGGAAGCTGGAAGAGTGGGGCGCGGCGTGCGTATGCGCCCGATTGCATGGCGCAGATCGTGCAGGCCATGTCGCCCGACGACATGTCGGCCGTGTCTCATTGGCTTGCCTCTCGCCGCTTGCCCGCCGATTCGAAGGCGGCCGGCGCATTGCCGCAGCCCTTGCCCATGCCCTGTGGCGGCGTGCCGGCGGAGGCGCAGCGATGAAGCGCCTGGTGTCTTGGCTGCTGTTATCGCTCGTGTTGGGTGCTGCGCTGGTCATGTGGCTGAACCTGCGCGATGAAGATCCGGTCCGGGAGGGGATGCCCTTGGCTGCCACGCCGCAGCAAATTGCGCAGGGGGAGTACCTGGCGCGCGCGGGCAACTGCATGGGCTGCCACACGGCGCGCGGTGGTGAGCCGTATGCCGGCGGGCGCGGCATCGAAACGCCGTTTGGAATCATCTACACCTCGAATCTCACGCCGGACGAGGCGACGGGCATCGGGCGCTGGTCGCCCGATCATTTCTGGCGCGCGATGCACAACGGCCGCTCTGCAGATGGCCGTCTGCTGTATCCCGCATTTCCGTACCCGAACTACACACTGGTGACGCGGGAGGACGCGGACGCCATCTTCGCCTACCTGCGCAGCCTGCCCGCGGTGGCGCAGGCCAACCGGCCGCATGGGCTGAGCTTTCCATTCAACACCCAGGCGGCATTGGCCATGTGGCGAGCGCTGTACTTCAAGCCCGCGCGGGCGCAGGATGAGCCGGCGCATTCGGCCGAATGGAACCGGGGCGCCTACCTGGTCCAGGGGCTGGGACATTGCAATGCATGCCACGGCAGCCGCAATGCGCTCGGCGCCACGGGGAACCCGCTGGGCCTGGATGGCGGCTTGATCCCGATGCAAAACTGGTACGCGCCGTCGCTGAGCGACCCGCTGGAAGCCGGTGTGTCCGATTGGACTCAGCCAGAAATCGTGGCGCTCCTGAAGAACGGGATCAACGACAAGGCCACGGTGCTGGGCCCCATGGCCGAGGTGGTCCAGCGCAGTACGCAGCATCTGTCGGACGACGATCTTCATGCGATGGCGGCCTACCTGCGCGAACTGCCGGTGACGCATGGCACGCCGATCGTCGCGTCAACGAACGATGGCTCGGCCTTGCGCCAGGTGGGCGCGCCGATCTACGCCGCCCACTGCGCGCAGTGCCATGGCGAGGGGGGACAAGGTGTCCCCGGCGCTTACCCGGCGCTGGCAGGCAACCGTGCGGTGACGATGGCGATCACGGCCAATCTGGTTCGGGTGGTGCGGGAAGGGGGCTATGCGCCTTCCACGGCGGGCAACCCGCGCCCTTATGGCATGCCGCCGTTCGCCTCGTCGCTGAACGACCGGGAGGTCGCCGCGGTGCTGACATACGTTCGCGGCGCGTGGGGCAATCAGGGCGCGCCTGTTTCGGAATTCGAAGTTAACCGCTATCGTTGACAAGGTCCCTGCGGCATCGGCCGCAGGCCAACGCCGAATCGGCGCAGAATCCGAGCGGGCTGACCTCCCGCTTGGGCTGCGTCCTACAGGATCTTCGAGGCGGCGTGGCGATCATCCCTGACGTCAACCCATTCATCACATTGTTCATGGTTTCAATTCACCGGCTTTCCGGCCTCACGCAACGTGCTGGTGTGCTGGCATGCGTTGCGGCCCTCGTGGGCTGTGCCCACAACGCATCGATTCCCCAGGCGCAAGCGGCACTGGTGCCTGAAGCTGCCGGCACGGCGGCGGGCTCGGTCCGGTTCACGCAAGAGGACGAGCACCTGGTGGCGCGCACGCGCATCACCGGCCTGGCCCCGAATACCGCCTACACCTTCCACATCTCCGACAGCGCCGATTGCGCGCAGGCGCCGCGAGACGTGCCTTCGGGCCACGAGCATGGGGTGTTGTCGTTGAAAGCCGACGGCCTGGGCCGTGTCCTCGGGGTGTTCGAGGTGGGCGGCGCCTATCAGGCCGCGCGCCCGGCCTTGCTGTGGGGCAAGACGGTGATGTTGCATGGTGGCGGCGGGCGCGTGGCTTGCGGCATCATCGAGAACACGCTGCCCAAGATGCCCGTCACACCCAGCCCGACACGGGCGTCGCTCCAAAGGTGAGGCGGGGCGGACATGGCGCCGCTCTTCGCCTTGACCGTGCCTCCCTGGGAGCTGGTGCTGCGCGGTACGGCGGTGTACTGGTTTCTGTTCGTCATCTTCCGCTTTGCGCTGCGAAGAGACGTGGGCGCGCTGGCGCTCGCCGATGTGCTGCTGGTGGTCTTGATTGCCGATGCGGCGCAGAACGCCATGGCCGGTGGATACGAATCGATCACCGACGGCTTCATCCTCATTGCCACGATCGTCGGCTGGAATTTTCTTCTCGACTGGGCGGCCAGCCGCTTCGAGCCGTTCCGGCGGTTGGCGGAGCCGCCCCCCGTTCTGCTGGTGCACCGCGGGCGGTTGATCCGCTCCAATCTTCGACGCGAGATGATGTCGATCGAAGACTTGAAGGCCAAGCTGCGTGAACACGGCATCGAGAAATTCGGCGAGGTGAAGCGCGCCTTCATGGAGGGCGATGGCTCGGTCACCGTCATTCGAATGGCGCCGTCCGCGCGTGGCAACGACGACGAGCCTGCGAAGCGCAAGGTCTTCTAGGCCGAACGTCGATTCAGCCTAGGCTTCGCCTGGGTTGTCGGCAGCTTGCGCCAGATGGTTGCTTCTGCGGCGCTCCACGGAGCCCACGCGCAGCAGGTGCCGGTACTTGGTGACGGTGCGACGCGCCACGGCGTAGCCTTGTTGCGCGAGCTGGCGCGCGATCTCGACATCGGAGAGCGGTTGGCCCGCAGGTTCGTTGTCGAGCATGTCCTTGACGAGTTCACGGATGGCCGTGCCCGAGACCGACGCGCCGCTGGTGGAATGCATGGCCCGTGAGAAGAAATACTTCAACTCGAACACGCCTAGAGGCGTCGCCATGTACTTGTTGTTGGTGACACGCGAGACCGTGGATTCATGCACGCCGACCTCGTCGGCAATTTCGCGCAGGCCGAGCGGCTTCATGGCGAGGGGGCCGTGTTCGAAGAAATGCGACTGGCGCTTCACGATGGCCTGGGCCACGCCCAGGATGGTGGCGAAGCGTTGCTCCACATTGCGCAAGGTCCATCGCGCTTCGCGCAGTTGCAGCGCGAGTTCGGGGTTGGCGGCGCGCTCGTGCCGCTGGAACATCTCGGCGTAGACCTTGTGCAGGCGCACTCTGGGAACCACCGCCGAGTTCAACGCGGCGGTCCAGGCGCCGCGCACCTTTCTCACCGTGACGTCCGGGGTGACGTAGTGGATGTCGTTGCTGCCGAAGCGCCAGCCGGGGCGAGGGTCGAGGCGGCGGATGCGGGCGCAGGCGGCGTTGATCTCGGCGAGGGGTTTGTCCAGCAGCTTGGCCATGGCGGGGCCGTCCTTGCTGGCCATGGCTTCCAGGTGCTCACAGACGATGAGGCGCGCAAGCTCACGTTCCTGCGGGCATTCGATTTCACCGAGTTGCAGTTGAAGGCATTCGACAAGGTCGCGCGCACCGATGCCGATGGGATCCAGCGATTGCACGCGGCGCAATGCAATCTGCCATTCCACCTGTGTGGCAGGCGGGTCGAGTTCGATCGCCTCGGAAAGCTCGTCCAGGCTGTCCAGGCGCAGGTAGCCGTCGTCGTCGAGGGACGCCACGACGGCGTCGGCCAGCGCCATGTCGCGCTCGCTGAGCGGCAGCACATGGAGCTGTGTGTGCAGGTGTTCGCTCAGCGAGGGGGTCGACGCGAGGCGGTTCAGGGGAGAGTCGGCATCGTCGGAGTCGGCCGACTGCGTGGCCACGCCGTTGGCCGTGCCTTGCCACACATCGTGGTCGTCACCCAAGGGTTCGCCGGAGTCGAGTGGCTCAGGCCCCGGGGGCGCATCGGGCGCGTCGGCGGTTTCCTCGCGGATCGGCTCGTCATCGACAGCATCGTCTGCCGCATCCAGGAACGGATTGGTGTCGAGGATCGATTGCACCTCTTGTGCAAACTCGGTCGAAGGCATCTGCAGCAGGCGAACCGCGTGCTGAAGGCGCGGCGAGAGTGCGACTTGTTGTCGCTGGGCATTGCGCAGATGCATGGCAGTCATGGGTCTGAAGGAGAAATGGGCGAACCCCCTTCAATGCAATGCCTGTGCCTGCCCCCTGCGAGCCACCCAGGCACGGGGACAGGCGTGTTCGAGGGGCCGTGACGGGCTCCTTTCTTGCCGACCGCATGCAGGATTTGCGGCAAGCCGCTGCGCGTGCAAGCGCAAGCGGCCGCGGTCGGCGCTGTAAGAGCATTCTGACAAGCGAATAGGCTTGCCCTGATGCACCCCGCCCCGGCGTACTGCCAACATCACCCCAACAGATGACGGTGAAGGCGATTCCAGACGCGATCACTCGCCCGACCCGCACAGTCAACTGGCGGTAAATCCGTGGCAGACAGGCGAATGCCATGCCCGTCTGCCCGATGGTCATTCATGGATTTGGAGCAAAGGGAATGCCACACGTACTGGTGATCGAAAGCGAACGAAATGCATCGGCCTGCGTGGCCACCTGGATTGCGGAAGAAGGGCATACGGTGGCTGTGGTGGCATCGCTGCGGGACGCGAAGCGTCAGATCATCCTTCAGCATCCCGGCATTGTGCTTCTGGCCGAAACGCTTCCGGATGGGAGCGCGGACCACTTCCTCGAGGAGGCAAAGTCTCTGCCACCCATGGAGATCGTGCTGCTGACGGATGCAGACGATCCTCACACCGCCCGCCAGGCGATTGAACGCGGCGCCGTGGACCATGTGGCCAAGCCCGTGACGCGGTCGAGACTGATGGCGGCGCTGACCCGCCTGTCCAAGCCGTGTCCGATGCGTGGCCATGTGCGCAGCATGGAAGACTCTCTGGAAGCAGAGGGGCACTTCGGCGAGTTGTGGGGGCGTTCTCCGGCGATGCGCCAGGTGTATGAGCAGATATCGCGCGTGGCTTGTACGGGCGTCACGGTGTTCATCGCGGGCGAGAGCGGCACCGGCAAGGAAGTGGTCGCCCGGACTGTTCACACCTTGAGCCGCCGCAACGGGCGTCCGTTTCTGGCGGTCAACTGCGGCGCCATTTCTCCGCAGCTGATCGAGAGCGAGATCTTCGGCCACGAGAAGGGCAGCTTCACCGGCGCCGATCGCCAGCATCACGGCTTCTTCGAGCGGGCCGACGGCGGCACCTTGTTCCTCGACGAGATCACGGAGATGCCGCTCGACCTGCAGGTCAAGCTCCTGCGGGTGCTGGAGACCGGCCACTTCATGCGGGTGGGGTCCACCACCTCCCGCAGCACCGACGTGCGCTTGATCACCGCCACCAATCGCGATCCGCTGCAGGCCGTGCAGGCGGGGCGCTTGCGCGAAGACCTGTTCTATCGCATCAACGTGTTTCCGATTCATCTGGCACCCTTGCGTGAGCGGGCGGAAGACGTCGAATTGCTCGCGGAGCATTTCTTGCAGGAACTGTCGGAGCGCGAGGGGCTGCGCAAGCAATTTGCGCCGTCTGCCTTGCAGCGCCTGGCCGCATGCGACTGGCCAGGCAACGTGCGTGAACTTCGCAACGTCGTGTGCCGCGCCTACGTGATGGCCAACGACACCATCATCACCGACCCTTGCCTGCCTGCGGAACAGGCTTTTGCCAGCGAACCCGACAACCACGCGGCTCCATCGCTGACCTTCCAGGTCGGCATGGCCCTGGCGGATGTGGAGCGGCGCGTCACGCTGGCAACGCTGGAGCATCTCGGGCGTCACAAGGAGAAGACTGCCGCGACGCTCGGCATCAGCTTGAAGACCCTCTACAACCGCCTGAAGGAATACGCGGCCAGCGGGGATTGCGGCCCGGTGACGGAACCGGCGGCCCTGGAGGAGAGCCGCTGAGCGGGCGACGAATTCATCGTGTGTGCCAGTGTCTTGAAAGGATCACACCCATGAACAAGAAGGAAATCGTCGAAACGCTCAATGACCTGATCGAAACCAGCAAGGACGGCCAGTTGGGCTTTGCCGCCTGCGCCCAGCATGTGGCTTCGCAGGATCTGCGCCGCTTGTTCGAGGACCGCGCCGCGCAATGCGCGGGTGCGGCAGCCGAGTTGCAGGAGCTTGTGGCGCAATATGGCGGCCAGCCGGGAACGAACGGTTCGGCCACGGGCGCTTTGCACCGCGGCTGGGTCGCCGTGAGGGGCTCGCTCGCGGGCTTCAGCGACGAGGCCATGCTCGAAGAATGCGAGCGTGGCGAAGATGCGGCTTTGGCCCGCTACCGCGCCGCGTTGCGCGACGAGGCGCTGCCGGACTCGGTGCGCTCCATCGTGGCGCGCCAGCAGATGGGTGTGCAGGGCAACCACGACCAGATCAAGCGGCTGCGCGATACGGTGCGCGCGGGATGACGTTGCCCGCGGAGCGACCGGCTCACGGGGTTCATCTCACGAGGATGACCCGCATGCCCAGTGGCCGGCCCGCGGGGCCGTCGAGCACGCGCACTGTGGCTTCACGGGGCTGAAATCCCTCGGGCAACGGCAGGCTGCCGCGCAGGATCTGGTGGCTGCCGAGGGCCAATTGCACGGGCTTGAGCGTGACCGAGGTCTCCGGGCCGCGGGCGGGCATGCCGGCCACCACCACCTGCATCACGCCGGACAGCGGCCGGGCTCCGGCGCGATCGCGCGTGAGGACCAGGTTGTAGTTGAGTTGGCCCGATTGCGCGCTGAAGCGCCCGGCACGGACTTCGACACTGCCGCTGCGCGGATCGGCCGGCAACGCGCCCACGACCAGCGTCAGGTCTTCATTCAGGCGTTCGACCTGGGCGCGGCTCGCGGCAAGCTCGTCGCTCAGCCGCGTGCGGTCAGCTTGGGCGGTGCCGAGTTCCTGGGTGGCGGTTCCCAGTTGCTGCGCCAGGCTGCTGCGCTCGGCTTCGGCACTTTCCAGTTTCTCGCGAAGGGCAGATGACTCGGAGGCCGTGAGACGGGGCGGCAGATAGCGCTCCTGCGCCACCAGCACTCCCGCCACGCCGACCGCGATGCCACTGAGCAGCAGCACGAGCCATCGCGGCAAGCGCTTGCGCGCCCGGCGCGAGCCATAGGATTCCAGGACCACGGGTTTGGATCGACCGAACATTCGAATTGCCGCCAAGGCTTGCAAAAGGAGCCAAGGTTACAGGCAATGAAGGCGGCCCTTGCAACACTCTGTGCCAGAGTCGGATATAGAGCGCGTATGCTGCGGCCCGAATGAAAACCTTCTTGCTTTTCGTGGCCACGGCGCTGGCTGAAATCATCGGCTGTTACCTGCCGTACCTCTGGCTCAAGCAAGGCCGCTCGGCTTGGCTGCTGGTGCCTGCCGCGGCCAGCCTGGCGTGCTTTGCCTGGCTGCTGACGCTGCACGCCACTGCGGCCGGCCGTGTGTATGCGGCCTATGGCGGCGTGTACATCGGGGTGGCGATTGTCTGGCTGTGGGCGGTGGATCAGATCCGCCCGACCTGGTGGGACCTGACTGGCGTGGCCGTCGCGCTGGCCGGCATGGCGATCATCATGTTCCAGCCCGCCGTGCGATGAGGCGGCGGCCGGCGCACGGCCTGGCCGTCAGGGCGCCGGGGCCGGCCGGCTGATGCGCAGCGCGACGGCGCTGTAGTTGTCCTGCCGCGGGTCGGCGGCTTCGCGGATCCGCCCGGCCATCAGCGCGAGCCATTCATCGGCATTGCCTGCCGTTGCCGCGGCGGCTTCGATGGCGGTGGCGTCAAAGTGCTCCCACCAGCCGTCGGAGCACAGAAGGAAGGCGTCGCCGTCTTCCATGGCAAACGGCTGGGTCATGGTGCGCGGGTGTACGCCGTTGCCGGCACCCATGGCGCTGACCAGCTGGTTGCGGCTCGGGTGGCTCTGGGCTTCTTCCGGCGTGATGTGGCCGGCCATCACCAAGCGCTGCACGACGCTGTCGTCCTGGGTGACGTGGATGACGCGGCCGCGGCGGAGCAGGTACAAGCGCGAATCGCCCACGTGGCTCCAGATCGCTTGCGCACGGCGCACATCGATCCAAAGCGCCACGACGGTGGCGTGCATCCTGTCGTGGTGATGCCCGTTCTGGTTGAGCACCACGGTGTCGTGCACGTCGCAAAGGAGGCGGGTGAGGTGCTCGGGCGAGGCCTCGGTCGCCGACTGGAAACCCAGGGTCGTCGTGCGTACCACGATGTCGGAGGCTTCCGCACCGCCGCGGTGGCCGCCCGCGCCGTCGGACAGCACGGCATACCAATGCGACCCGGTGCGCCCGTGCCGCAAGCTGTCTTCATTGTGGCTGCGCTCGCCGGCCTCGCAGCGCGAGGCGATTTCAACCTGGAGCATGTCGTTCTTGTTGGGGTTGCAGGCTTGGCAGCGTTCCGCAAGGATCGGGCGCCAAGTGGCCGCGGCGAACACATGCCCGCGGCCGGGCGCGATCATAGAGGCGGCGTCGCCTGCCGCACAACTTCTCCGGCTGCCTGGCACTCGGTGCCCGGTGCCGGCTCGGGCGTGCCGGCGTTCAGAGTTCGGGTGGCACGGCCTCTTCGGCTTCGGGCCCGTGTTTGACGATCGTGACCGGAATCGGCGCATCGCCCATCACGCTTTGCGAGACGGAGCCGAAGAGCGCACTGCGGATCGCACCATGCCCGCGCGCGCCGATGATGATGGCGCCGCATTGATGCCGCTCTGCGGCTTCCACGATCAGGTGGGCCGGGTCTCCGCTTACCACCTCGCGCTCCACCGCGATGTCGGCCTGGCGCAGCAAGTCCTCGGCGGCGCCCATGGCGTGGATGCCGGCCTCGCTGGCGATGCGATCCAGGGCTTTCACGTCGGGTGCCACGACCATCTCGTACAGCGATGTGGGTTCCTGGACATTCAGCAGCACGAAGCTGGCTTCCAGGCCGCTTTCCACCAAGTGGATGGCATGGCGCACGGCGTCGAGCGACAGTTCGGAACCGTCGACGGGCAGGAGGATTTTCATGATCGCCTTTCTGTCAAAGCGCCTTGTGGCCCTGCCATGGCGTGAACCATGGCGCGAGGCGCACGCGGCGGTGGATGTCATCTCGCTGGCGAGAGCGCTTGGCCCGACTTTATAGGGAGAAAGGAATGGACTCCATCCTGGCCGGCGCAGGCCGCAATGCTCAGCGGCCAACCCCTTCGGCGTCGACGATGCTGCCTTCTCGCAAGTGGAGCGCGGTCTCGCCGAACCAGCGCAGGTCATCGGGGTCGTGGGTGATCATGACCACGGGGATGTCGATGCGATGCAGCAGCCGGTCAAGCTCGGTGCGCATGCGTTCGCGCAGGGCGGGGTCGAGCGCGGAGAAGGGTTCGTCGAGCAGCAAGGCGCGTGGCTCGTTCACCAGGGCGCGGGCGAGGGCCGTGCGTTGCCGCTGGCCGCCCGACAGCTCGGCGGGGCGCTGAGAGGCGACATCCTCCAGTTCGAAACGCTGCAGCCAGCGTGCGACCGGTTCGCCCCCGCCCAGCGCCCGGGGATTGAGCCACCCGCGGGTCATGCCGAAGGCAATGTTCTGCCGCACGCTCAGGTGCGGGAACAGTGCGAAGTCTTGAAAGAGATAGCCGAAGTGCCGCCTTCGGGCCGGTACATGCACGCGCGCGGTGCCGTCGTACAGCACCTCCGGCCCGAAGCGGATGTGCCCGGCATCGGGCCGGAGCAGCCCCGCCAGCGCTTGCAGTGTGAGGCTTTTGCCGGCGCCGGATGGGCCATAGATGACGGTGCGGCGGGTATGGGTGCGAAAGCGAACCTGCAAACGGAACGTGCGCTGTTCGCTGCGCACGGTCTTGGCGATGTCGACATCGAAGGCCATCGCGAAGCTCAGTGGGTGGGCCGCGCGCGCAACAGGCGTCCGGCAGAAAGCAGGACCACCACGCAGGTCACCGACGTGATGAGCACCAGCAGGTTGGCCAAATCGTCCTGGCCGGCCTGGACCGCCTCGTACACCGCCACCGACATGGTCTGGGTGCGGCCTGGAATGCTGCCGGCCACCATCAGGGTGGCGCCGAACTCTCCCAGCGCGCGCGTGAATGCCAGCAAGGTGCCGGCCAGCACACCGCGCCACGCCATCGGCAGCGTGACGCGAAAGAACACCGGCCACTCGCCCAGCCCCAGCACCCGGGCCGCGCTTTCGAGTTGGGGGTCGACGTCCTCGAATGCGGCCCGTGCGGCTTTGAGCACCATGGGGAAGGCCACCACGCTGGCCGCGATCACGGCGCCTTGCCAGGTGAAGATCAGGTTGATGCCGAAGGTGTCATGCAGCCAGCCGCCCAGCCAGCCGCGCTTGCCGATCAGCACCAGCAGGTAGTAGCCCAGCACCGTGGGTGGCAGGACCATCGGCAGCGTGAGGATGGCATCCAGCAGCTCCCGCCCCATGAACCGGCGCCGCGCGAGGAGATAGCCTACCGCCACGCCGAGCACCAGGTTGATGCCGGTGGCCCAGGCGGCCACTTTCAGCGACAGCGCCAGCGCGACCCACGCTGCGTCCATTCCGGAGGCGGCCGGACCCCGTCAGGGCTGGCGGAAACCGTATCGCGCCAGCGCGGCCTGGCCGGCCGGCGAGGCCAGGTAAGCGATGAACTGGCGGGCGGCCGCGGGGTTGGGGCCGTCGGCGATCGCGGCCACCGGATAGGTGATCGGCGTGGGCGTGGGAACCGAGAAGGCCACCTTCACCTTGTCTTTCTGGCTGGCGGCGTCGGTGGCGTAGACGAAGGCGGCGTCGGCTTCGCCCCGCGCTACATAGTCGAGCGCCTGGCGTACGTTCTGCGCCATCACGGCCTTGGCTTCGATGGCCGGCCACAGTTGGGCGGCTTCGAGCACGCTTTTGGCGTAGCGCCCGGCCGGTACGCCGCCTGGGTTGCCGATGGCCACCCGCGCGACGCCCGCATGCTGCAGATCGGCCAGCGATGCGAGGCTTAGCTTGCTGTCTGAGGGCGTGACGACCACGAGCGCATTGGCCGCGAAATTCTGGCGCGTGTCAGGCACGAGGAGTTTTTGCGAGGCCGCGCGGTCCATCGTCTCCTGGTCTGCCGATGCGAACACGTCGACCGGCGCGCCTTTGGAGATCTGTGCCAGCAGCGCATCCGAGGCGGCGAAGTTGAGCAGCACCTTGGTGCCGGCGTGCTGGGCTTCGAATTGCGCGGCCACCTCTCGGAACGCATTCGTCAGGCTGGCGGCGGCTGAGACGGTGAGGTCGGCGGCGTGCGCCGAGAAAGCGGCGAAGAGAGCGAACGATGCAGCGGTGCGGCGAAGAAACTGGTGCATGGGATTCGACCAAGTGGTGGCGGAGGGGGATTGGAAGCGATCGAAATATACAGCAATATATATCGACGCCCAGCATGCCGGGCCGGCGCTGGGGTAAGGTTGCTCCCGGACTTTTGCGCAGCACCATGACCACTGCTTCCCGCCCATCGCACCCTGCGGTGCCCGGCCGTCCTCAGGCGCGTTTTCGGATGCGCGTGACGGCCGGCGATGTGATCGCCATCGGCCCGGGCAAGGTGGCGCTGCTGGAAGCCATCGACAGCACGGGCTCCATCACGGCCGCGGCCAAGGCGCTGGGCATGTCGTACCGGCGGGCCTGGCTGCTGCTGGACGAGTTGAACCGTGCCTTGCGCGAGCCCGCGGTGGGCTCCAGCAAAGGCGGCGTGCAGGGGGGCGGCAGCGTGCTCACCGCCGTCGGGCGCGACGTGGTGGAAACCTACCGGCGCATCGAGGCAACGGCCGAGCGTGCCTGCGCCGCCGACATTCAGCGGTTGATCCGGCTCATGGCCGGGTGAACATCGCGCCGGGCCGACGGTTCAGGCATGGAGGGGCTGCGGCTGCAGTCGTGACAGCGTGTGGCGTATCGCCGGCGGAACGCGGATGAGTTCAGATGCCGCGCGAGCCACGGCTTGCGCCTCCACGTTCATCAAGCAGGGATGAGCGTGTTCGGGGCAGACGGCGTGGTCGCAATTGCGGCAGGGGACGTCGTGGTTGAGCACGCGCGCGCTGACTTTCCATGGCGTGGCGTGCGCATGGGTCAGCGCATAGAGCACGACCACCGGCGTTCCAAGCGCAGCGGAGATGTGGCCGGGGCTGCCGTTGTTGCACACCGTCACCTGGGCGCCGGCAATGAGCGCGGCCAACTCGCCGAGCGTCAGCTGGCCCGCGAGAGACACGCCGCCATCGCGCATCTGCGATTGCGCGCGGGCCACGAGGGCTTGCTCATCGCGCCCGCCGGTGAAGACGGCCTGGCAGCCGCTGTCGCAGCAGATGGCCTCGGCCGCCAGGCCGAAGCGCTCGGGCGGGTAGCGACGCGCGGCCGCGGTCGCGCCGGGATGCACCACGATGAAGGGCCGGCCGAGGTCGGCGCCGGCGGCCGCGAACTTGCGCCGCATGTTCAGCACGTCGGCCGCGCTGTAGCGGAAGACGAGGCGATCGTCGTCCACGTGAAAGCCCGCGCATCGCACCAGATCGATCTGGCGTTGGACCTCGTGCGGCGCGCGGCCGGTGCCGTCAGACGGGGGCTCGGGCAGCCAATCGGTGAGCAGGCCATGCGGGGATTCGCTGCTGTGGGCCAGGCGCAGCGGAACGCCTGCCAGCCGGCACATGAGGGCGGGGGGCAAGGCGTTCTGGCCGGGGCGGGTGAGGATCACGGCCGCGTCGAACCGGCTTTTGCGCAGGGCGCTGAGAAGCCGTCGGTCCATCAGGTCGCCGCGGCCGGAGTGGCCCAGCCAGGGCGCGTCGTAGGCAATCGCGTCGTCGATGGGCGGGATGTAGCGTGCCGCGGCCGCGCCCGAGGGCGAGCCCAGCAGTGTGACGCGCATGTCGGGCGCGCGGCGCTTGATCGCGCGGATGGCGGGCGTGCCGAGCAGCACGTCGCCCATATGGCCGAGCTGCACCACCAGCACATTGCGGACATCGCGCCACGCGTGATGGGCCGAGGCAGGCCGAACGGGAGCGCGGGCGGCAAGGTTCGTCACGGGCAGTGTCATGAAGGCCTCCAAAGCTGAATACGCAAACAGGGGCAATCGCCGTTCCCATGCCCCCACGAGGGTCATGCCATCGTGCTTGGGGCCGGGCTGGAATGGGTGTGCCGTCAGTTCGCGCGAGGCCGGTCACTTTTACCGGTGCGAGATGGGCGATGCGGTGCCTATCCCAGCGTGGGCGGGAGGCGGCGCAGTGACTATCATCCAATGCGCCTGTGGCTGCGATGCCATGACAACCCGAGACGAGCATGCATCACGCTCTGCAATGGAATTCGGGCCGTGGCGGCCTCTTGGCCGCGGCCGGACCTGCACGATGGAGGCTCCATGGCTGACACGCCCGGCGCAGCATCCCGCGGCGCGTCGCCGGTTGGCGTCACGGGGAGTTCATCTCTCGATGAGCGCTTGATGATCGAGTCGGTGACCGATTACGCGATCTTGCTCCTCGACCCGGAGGGCGTCGTGCGATCGTGGAACGCCGGGGCCGCGCGCATGACTGGATTCTCCAGCGGCGAGATGATCGGACAGCCGGTCAGCAAGCTGTACCCACCGGAACTCATGGAAGTGGGTTGGGCCGCGCGGGAACTGCGCGAGGCGATGGCCCAGGGCCGGTTCGAGGACGAAGGCTGGCGCATGCGCAAGGACGGATCGCGGTTCCGGGTCGCGGAGGTCTTGTACAGGGCGGCAGATGCCGAAGGCCGGTTGGTGGGCTACACGAAGATCATGCGCGACATGAGCGATCGCCTGACACAAGACGAGTTGCTCCGGCTGAGCGAAGAGCGCTTCCGTTTGCTGGTCGATGGCGTCAAGGACTACGCGATCTTCATGCTCGACCCGAGCGGGCGCATCATCAGCTGGAATGCCGGCGCGCAGAAGAACAAGGGCTATGAAGCCCACGAGGCCATCGGGGCCCACTTCTCCATCTTCTATCCCGAAGAGGCGAACAAGCGGGAGTGGCCGGCCGAGGAATTGCGCCGCGCGCTTGCCGATGGCCGCTACGAGGAAGAAGGGTGGCGGCTGCGCAAGGGCGGCGAGCGATTCTGGGCCAGCGTGGTCATCACGCCGCTGTATGACCACCTGTCGAGGCACATCGGGTTTGCCAAGGTCACGCGCGACCTGACCGACCGGCGGCGCATTCACCGGCTGGAAGACGAAGGCCGGCGCATCTCCACCTTCCTCGCGATGCTGGGGCACGAACTGCGAAACCCGTTGGCACCGATCTCGTACGCCTTGTCGGTGCTGGAGCGCCAGGAGGGGCGCACCGCCATGGTGGTGCGCATGCACGAGGTGATCGGCCGGCAACTGAAGCAGATGTCTCGGCTGGTGGACGATCTGCTGGAGGTGGGACGCATCACCAACGGCAAGATCCGCCTGAATCGCAAGCCGATGTTGTTGCGCGACGCTGCGCTCGAAGCGGTGGAAGTGGCCATGCCCATGGTCCACGGCAAGGCGCAGGAACTGAAGATCGATCTCGACCAGGCCTCCGATCTGTGGGTGGAGGCAGACCACGCGCGCCTGGTCCAGGTGGTGAGCAACGTGCTCGTCAATGCCGCCAAGTTCACGCCGAAGGGCGGGCAGATCGAACTGACGCTGTTCGGTCGCCGCGGCATGGCCGAGATCTGCGTGAAGGACAACGGCGTTGGCATCGCGGCCGATCTGCTGGACAGCCTGTTCGATCTCTTCGTGCAGGGTGACCAAGGTCTCGCGCATGCCGAGGGTGGGCTGGGTCTCGGTTTGACTCTCGTCAGGAATCTGATTGCATTGCACGGCGGCGATGTGGCGGCCTTCAGTGCGGGAAGACCAGGGGAGGGCAGCGAGTTCCGGATCCGTCTCCCGCAGATTGAGCGGCCGCATCTGGAGCCTTCATCCGCGGCTGCAGTCTCGGCTCGCTCGACACGCAAGCGCATCCTGGTCGCCGATGACAATCAAGACACGGCCAACATGCTGGTGGACTTGCTGAATTCGCTCAACTACGAAGCCAGCGCCGTCTACTGCGGGAAGGACGCGATCGAGAACATTCGAACCTGCAAGCCCGATGCGGCGATCCTCGATATCGGCATGCCGGACATCAGTGGCTTGGAGGTATGCCGGGACGTGCGCGCCGACAGTTCGATCCCCACGCGCTTGGTGGCGGTGACGGGGTATGGCGTCGATGCAGACCGAGAGGCAACGCAAGCCGTCGGCTTTGACGCCCACCTCACCAAGCCGGTCTCGCTGAAATTGCTGGCATCGCTGCTGGAATCGGTCACCGCTTAGGGTTTCTTGCCCGGCGCAGGGTCACTGCCGAGCGGCAGAGCCTGTGCGCTGGCACCGGCGGCTCGCACGTCTGCGTGGCCCCTCACACCTTCAACGGAAAACGACGGTGCCGTCCCCGGCGTCGCTCACGCGAGCCGGTTGCAGGTGATGTGCCCGTTCGAAGAGGCCACTGCCGTCACAGCACCTGCATGCCCGGCTTGCCGTCGAACACGAGCAGGATCTTGGCGTCTTCGATGACCTTATAGCCGTACACCAGGCCGGTTTCCACATAGCTCATGGTGCCGGCCTCGTAGCGCTTCGCCGGCTGGCCCGGCTCGTACCACTCGATGACGCCGCTGATGAGGAACTCAATGCGGTTGCTTGCATGCTTGTGGAGTGGAATCATGTCGCCCTTGGGGCGCTCGCTGTAGTACACCCATGGGCCTTCCTGGTCATCGCCTTCGCGACCCAGGAAACGGGTGACGCCTTGCGAGGTCTTGAAGACGGGTGCGTTGGGAATGCCCGGCATGTTGCGAACGCCGTTGACCACGGTTTTCGAGATGTCCGAGCGTTCGCTGATGTTGACGAGAAATGTGCCCACGGGAGCCTCCTGTATGCGCTTGCACTGCCGTGCAGCGTATCGTTCCAGGGCACGCAGGCCACCGGCAGTTTCGCTATCTTGGCAACGGGGCCGCACTGCGCCCGGTTTCCATCGGGGCCGGTGCCTCCAGGGTGAAACGGTGTTCAGCATAGCGACAGACCTGCTGTCACTCCGGAACGTGCCCGCCTAGCCTGTCGAACGCTGGGGCGATCTCCAGCCGTCGCTTTTCGACAGACAAGAAGGAGACATCTCATGAAACGCAGACTCGCGATGCTCGCGCCCCTGGTGGCGTGTGCCTTGTTTTCACAGGGAGCGCTCGCGCAGGACAGCGCGCGCACGACCACCATCATCGTCCCGGCCGCGCCGGGCGGCGCCAACGACTCGCTGGCGCGGCTGCTCGCGGCCCAGCTGCAGGAGTCGACGGGCAACCCTTGGGTGGTGGTGAACAAACCCGGGGGAAATCTGGTGACCGGCACCCGGTTCGTCATCGGCAGCCCACCCGATGGCCGCACGCTGCTGTTGGTGGGCAACAGCGCGGTGTCGGTGAATCCGGTGCTGACGCCTGACCTGCCGTACGACGCCGACAAAGACTTGGCGCCGATCAGCCGGCTGGCGGTTCTGGAGATGATGCTCACCGTCACGCCATCGGTGCCGGTGAACACCGTGCCGGAACTGATTGCCTACAGCCAAGCGAACCCGAATGCGCTGAACTACGGCGGCGGCACGCCGGTGTACCAATTGGCGATGGAGAATTTCAAGCATCTGAGCGGCGCCAAGGCCACCCACATCCCGTATTCAGGTGTGGCGCGTGCGATCCAGGCGATGCTCACCGGCGAGGTGCAGCTCACCATCAGCGAGTCGACCAGCGCCGTGCCGCATGTGAAGTCGGGCAAGATCAAGGCGCTGGCCGCAATTCCGCGGGTGAGCGCGTTGCCGGACCTGCCGTCGTTGGACGCATCGGTTCCGGGCTACAACCTCACCGTGTGGCTTGGCTTGTTCGCGCCGGGCGGCACGCCTGCGAGCACCGTGGCCACGCTGCATGACCAGGTGGTGGCCGTGATCTCCAAACCCGAGGTTCGCCAGCGTCTCGCGGACATGGGCATGATGCCGGTGGCTGGTACGCCGCAAGAAATGACGCAAACCATCCAGCGCGACCTGAAGAACGTGCGCGAGATCGTGAAGGTGGCCAACCTGAAGACCGGGAACTGACGCCGCGGGGCAGGGGCGGCGGGGTGTCAGCCCAGCCAGCCGCCTGCCACGTAGAGCACCTGTCCCGTGATGTATGACGCCTCATCGGCCGCGAGGTAGCAAACGGCCGATGAGATCTCGTCGGCACTGCCGTAGCGTTTCAGCGGCGTGTTGGCGATCGTCTGCGCTGTCATGTGCGCTTTCCAGGCCTGTTCCGGCGCCGAAAGCGGTTGCGGGTTGCGTGGGATGGGCCGGGGCCCGACATCCACGCCGCCGGGCGCCACGCAGTTCACTCGCACGCCGCAGTCTTCCAATTCCAAGGCCAGGCATTCGGTGATGGCATGGACGCCCGCCTTGGACGCGGCATAGGGCACCCGGTAGATCGATCGGGCGGCGACCGACCCCACGTTGACGATGGCGCCGCGTCCGCGCTCGCGCATGTGCGGGATCACCGCATGGCAGCCCCACAGCGTGGGCCACAGCGAGCGCGACACTTCCTTCTCGATCTCGTCCTCGCGGTACTCCCAGAAGGGTTTGGACCAGATTGTGCCGCCGACGTTGTGCACGGCCACGTCGATGGCCCCCAGCCGCTCGACGGCATGGCGCACCAGGCGGCGTGCGCCCTCGGCCTGTTCCAGGTCGGCAACGAACAGATGCGCTTCGCCTCCGGCCTCCCGGATCGCGGCCACCACGTCGCTTGCGTGCGCCTCGTTGACGTCGGCCACGACGACGCGGGCGCCTTCTCGTGCCAGCTGCAAAGCGACGGCGCGGCCGATGCCTTGCGCTGCACCGGTGACGATGGCGCCCTTGCCGTCGAACCGCCTGTGCGGGTTGGCCGTCTGCATGTGCTGAACCTCAGACCGGATAGACGATGTAGCGGGGCAGGACGATGGTGTCGGTGATGGCGCGCTTGTGGTGGAAGCGCAGCTCGCCCCGGCCGTCGACCACGACCTCGTCTTCATACACGCCGCAGACCAGGGGCCGCGAATCACCGGCTTCCTCGGGCGTGAACATGACCGAGAAATTCGTCAACGCGGCGTACCGGTTCTCGCCGATGCGCTCGCAGCTCAGGCGCTGGATGAAATGGCGGGTGCGGTAGTCCTGGAAGGTGCCGGCCCAGACCTTGTCGACGAAGGTCACGCGGTCGGCCAGCCGGGCGCGCTTGTCATCCAGCATCAATGCCACCGGCAGCTTGGCGGCCACGTTCTCGGCCGAAGTGCAGATGTAGCTGGCATCGGCGTCTTCGGAGAACGTGGCGTACCAGTCGGCCATGCGCTTGCCGTCCAGCGCGGCGATGTAGCGGGCTTGCAGGCGGTCGATGCTTGCCTCGATGTCGAAGGCTTCCATGTCAGCGCGCCTCCCGCTCGAAGCCCATGACCCGGCGGTAGTAGTCCCACTTGGGGAGGTTCGAGGATTCCTCGTTCTGGTGGTAGCCATCGGGGAACTCGTACACGTCGACCACGCCTTTCTGGAATGCGGCCACGCCGGGGCTGGCGTTGCCGATGTGAATGCGTTGGAACACCGCTGCGTCTTCCAGCGAGACGAAGCCGCTGGGGCCGAGCAGGTTGGAGGCCTGGCGGATGCGGTGCTGGCGCATTTCGGCGCTGTCATCCTGGTGCGCGAAGTAGGCGTAGTGCACCTCGGTCTGGTCCACGCCGCAGGGCGTGGCGAAGCGCAGGTTGATCACGTCCATGTGCTTGACGCCCACGAACAGCGGGAACATCTTCACCACGTGCGAGCCGTTCTTGGTGTCGCCTTCCTTGAACTCGATCAGCGACGGGTCCTTGAGCAGGCTGCGTCCGCCATCGGCTGGCAGCGAGATCTCCGAGGTGGCGCCGATGTGGCCGCGCGACGGCGTGGCCAGCTGGGTTCCCTTGCCGCCTTGCCAGTTGAGCACGCGAAATGCGCCGTGCAGCAGTGGCGCGTGGTAGCCGTCGCTGTCGTTGTAGCCTTTCCAGTTCGACTGGAAACGCACCTTCTGGTAGCCCACGAGTTCGAGCCGGCCGTCGCCGCCCATGATGGCGGCGAGCGTGGGTGCGAGGTTCTCGAGGTAGTCGGCCAGCGGCGGCGACTCCTCGCTGAAGGTGACGAAGATCAGGCCCTTGAAGATCTCCATGCGCACGGGCTTCAAGGGGTAGTCGGCCATCTTGAATTCGGGGCAATAGCCGTCGCCGCGCTTGGGGCAGCTCTTCAACTGCCCGTCGGTGCCGAACACCCAGCGGTGGTAGGGACACTCGAAGTTGTTGCGGTTGCCGCGGAACGCCGTCTCGACTTGCGTGCCGCGGTGCGAGCACGAGTTGTAGAACGTGCGCACGGTGCCTTCGGCGTCGCGCGCGATCAGCAGGGGCATCTCGGCGAAGATCAGCGTCTTGAAGTCGCCGGGCTTGGCCAGCTCGGCCTCGTGCGCAACGGGGTGCCATTCGGGGCCGAGGAAGATGCGGCGGCGCTCTTCTTCGTAGAGGTCCGGGCGGACCATCACGTCCTTCGGGATCTCGTTGATCTTGGCCGGCCATTTCACCGGGTGGATCGTGGGCATGGAAGACATGGTGTTCAGGGACATTGCAGGCATGACGCCTCGGAGCCGCGAGGATAGGAACACCGCGCCATCTGCAAGCTCCCGGGCTCGCTATGTTGAACGGCGTCTCGCCATGCAGTTCGGCGCGGCGGCCCGCCGCTCATGGCCGCAATGAGTTCTCGACCGTGCGGCACATCGACAGCAGGCGCGGCCCGAGGCGGGTTTCGAGTTCGGAGGGTGTCACCCGATCGGCATACACCGCGCAGTTGAAGACGAGGAGTTCGCCGTCGACCGGCCGGCGGATCGGCACCGCCACGCCATAGATGTCGCGCCGGAAGAAGTCGACCGAGATGCAGAAACCGAGGCGCAGGTAGTCCTTCAAGGCGGCTTCGATGCTCGCGCGGTAGCGGCGCCAGTCTTCCGGTGTCTTCACGCGGATCTCGTTGAGCAGCGCCTTGCGCGCGTCCGGCGAGCACACCGCGAGGTAGGCGCGGCCCATTGACGTGGCGGCGATCGGGTGCGAGTAGCCGATGTCGGTGAACGGCGGCGCGGAGCGCGTGTTGCTGCGGCTGGTCTCGACATAGACCATGTTGAGCCGGTCGCGGATGCCCAGCGCCACCGAGCCGCCGACCTCGGCGGCGAGGTCGTTGATGGGGCGGCGCGCCGCCTGGCGCACGTACATGGTGGCGAGCAAGGGGTAGCCCAGCGACAGCACGGCAGAGCCGAGCTGGTACTTGGTCTGGCCGGGTGCCTGGCGCAGGTAGCCCAGGCGCGTGAGCGTGTAGGTGAACCGAGAGATCGTGGCCTTGGGCAGGCCGGTGGCGTTCACCAGCTCCTTGTTGCCCAGCATCGGCTGTTGCGGCGTGAAGCATCGCAGGATCTCCAGGCCGCGTGCCAAGGTGGTGGCGAACTGGCGGTCTTCCTTGGTTTCTTCGAAGATGGGTTCGGTGGGGGACATGGGCGGCGCAAAGGGATGGCGGCATCGATATGCCGCCGGTGTGCCGATGTTCCCCAGACTCCTGTCGCGTATGTATTGGTGGAACACCCTAACTGCCCTATGGTTGAGATGTCGGATCCTGCATTCCGCACGGCCGCAGAATCGGGCGCAAAGCCAGGCGGCACACCATTTCGCGCGGAGCCGCATCGTTCCGGGCTGGGTAAATCGCAAACCTGGTTTTGTTCGGCAGAGCGAAACAGACAACCCCGTTCCCATGCGCGGCCGGCGCGCAATGGGCATCATCCGGGGCGAGAATCCAGCGGCGCGGGCCGGGCATTGCGCCGTCCATACTGTTTTTCACCTCATGCATTTCGATCTCGTCGACCTTCGGCTCATCGTCAACATTGCCGGCAGCAGCAGCCTGACGCGCGGGGCCGAGCGTTCTTCGCTGTCGCTGCCGGCCGCAAGTGTGCGCATCAAGAACCTCGAAAAGCGCCTGGGCAGCCAGTTGCTGTACCGCACCAGCCAGGGGGTGACGCTCACGCCTCCCGGCCATGCGTTTGCGCACCACGCGAGGTTGGTGCTGAACCAGCTCGAACACCTGCGAGGTGATCTACAGGAGTACGCGCAGGGCGTGAAAGGCCATCTGCGCGTGTTCGCCAGCACGACGGCGATCACCGAGTTCCTCCCGGCGGTGCTGCGGGCTTACCTGTCCAGCCATCCCGACGTGAACGTCGACCTGCGCGAGCAGATGTCCAGCGACATCGTGCGGGCCGTGGGCGACTACAAGATCGACATCGGCATCGTTTCGGGCAACGTGCAAACCGAGGACCTGGAGGTGCTGCCGTACCGCAAGGACAAGCTCGTGCTCGTGGTGCCGACCGGTCACGCGCTGGCCCAGCGGATGGCGGTGCCGTTTGTCGAAACACTGGTTCACGACTACGTCGGCATGCACGAGGTGAGCCCGATCCACACCTTCTTGAACCAGATGGCCGGCCAGCACCACCGCGGCATCAAGCTGCGCATCCAGGTGGGCAACTTCGAGGCCACCTGCCGCATGATCGAAGCCGGCGTTGGCATCGGTGTGCTGCCGGCCGCCGCTGCCTTGCGGCACGCGCAGAACATGGACATCCGCATCGTCCAGCTGGAAGACGAATGGGCGACGCGCCACCTGCACATCTGCATGCGCAGTCTCAATGAGCTGCCGCTGTTCGCGCGCGATCTGGTGGATCTGCTGCTCGAAGACGCGGCCACGTCCGGCGAAGGCTGAGCCACGCGCTGGCTGGCCAATCGCTCGCGGGCCTGCGGAGGGTGTGCAAGTTCGGTAGCATCGCCGCCGCATCTTCAGACACAGGGTCGGCCGTGCGTGGCGTTTTCTGGGCCTTCTGCATGGCACGCCCGAGGAGGGGATATCCATGAGTGACGATTCATACCGCGACGGCCGCAACCGCGGCGTGCTTGGGCCGACCGGCGATTGGAACGAATTCCAGCGAGGCCGCGCCGACGCAGACCGCTGGGACGCCGAGATGTCGCGGCGTGACGGGCAGTCTGCCAGTGGCATTCCCAAGGGGGCGCCCGGCGCGGGATCAGGGGGCGGTGGTGGCGGGATCGCGCTGCTGGTCGTGCTCGTGGTGCTGATCATGGTGATCGTGCCCGCGGCGGTCATTGCGCTGCCGGCGGGCCTGCTGCTGATGGCGCTGACGCCCGTGCTCAGCGGCGCGGCGCGCGTGAAGCCTTCCTACGCCGTCGCGTACAAGGCTGCGTTCTTTGGCGTGCTGGTCGCGGAGATCATTTTCTTCGCGAGCCAGTTCGGATTGATGTGGTTCACGCAGAATTACTTGACGCAAGCCCCGGGGTTCCTGCGGCAGGTGATGATGGCTGCGATTGCGATGCTGTCTCAGGGCACGAACTTCATGGGTGACCTGCTGAGTATTCCGACCCTGACTTCGCCTCAGCACGCGGGCGGGCTGGCCCAGCGCGACACGCTGCTTCGCATCGGGTTGACCGACAACTCGGGGGCGGCCCTCCTGGTGGCATTCCTGGCGATCGCTTTGCCGCCCTTGCTGGCCATGGCCTTCGTCCTGAGCCTGCGGTTGCGCCCGGCCTTCAACGGCTGGCTCGGCAAGCTGCGCGCACTGGCGGCCGCGGTCGTGATGCTTGCGATCAGCGTGCCTTTGACCGCGTGGCTGATCGGCTTCGGCATGACGCACGCCGAACCGTTCCAGATGCGCCGCGCGAGCGATTTTTCGTGCATTCTCGTGTCTTCAGGCGTTGGCGTAATGCTATGGTCCGTCTTCGCGGCGTTCGCGCTGTGGCCGCTGCTGCGTGTACCGGCCTGGGTGACGCGGCGGCCTGCGACCGCGGGGTATGGCACCGCGTTCCTCGCGTTGTTTGCGTACGGCGCCTTGCTGATGCTGATCTTGTTTCTCGTGCGTGACGGCGATGCCGCGCTGAGCAGTTGGTTGCTGTGGCCGCAGCGCAGCGCGCTGCCGGGGTGGGACGCCTTGGCGCCGTGGCTGCCGTGGCAGCTCGGCTTGGTGGCCGTGGTGGGCCTGGTGGTGTCGTGGCGTGCCGGCGGGGTCTACAAGGGCGCGCTGGGATGGGTGCTCGCCACCATTTGGACGGGCGGATGGATCACCGCGCTCAGCCTGGCAGCGTTGCGGCTCGGCCACGGCATTTTGCCCCTGGCTTGCAATCTTTGATGCCTGTCAGTCGGCGGCCAGCAGCGCGCGCGCCTTGAGGATCACGGGCGTGTCGATCATCTTGCCGTCCAGGGCCACGGCAGCACCCTGGGACGCGTCGGCTGCTGCGACCACGCGGCGCGCCCATTCGAGTTCGGTGGCGGTGGGGGCGAAGGCTGCGTTCACGATCTCGACCTGCTTCGGATGAATGCACAGCTTGGCGCCGAAGCCCAACCGGCGCGCGCGCAGCGTCGCCTCGCGCAGCACCTGGGGATCGTCGAGCACCGTGCAGACGCCATCGACCGGCGCCGCCACCTCGGCCAGGCGGGACGCCAGCACGAGCTGCGAGCGGAAGTGCAGAAGCTCTTCACCGTCGCCTTCGATGCCGAGATCGAGCTGGAAGTCGAGGTTGCCGAACACCAGCCGCTGCACCCCCTCGGTGCCGGCGATGGTCTGGGCTTGCGCCATGCCGCGCGCAGTTTCGATCAGCGGGAGCAGGGCGGTCTGCGGCGCGCTGGCCCGCAGGCGGTGCAAGGCGTCGCGCGATTCAGCCTTGGGCAGGATCACCGCCTGCACCGCGGGGTGGGCGCACAAGGCGCAGTCGTCCGAGAACCATTCGCTGTCGCCGGCGTTGACGCGCACCGCAACCGGCCGCGTTTCGTCCAGCCAGTTGGCCACCTGCGATCGCGCGGCTGTTTTTTCGGCGGGTGCGACGGCATCTTCCAAATCAATGATGACCATGCCCGCGCCTGTGGCGCAGGCCTTGTCGAAACGATCGGCACGGTGGCCGGGCACGAAGAGGTAGGAGCGGGCGAGGGCGCGTGTCACGGGCGATGAAAAGTCAGAAGGAGCGTGGCAGGCCGAGCAGGTGCTCGGCCACGTACGACAGGATCAGGTTGGTGGAGATCGGCGCCACCTGGTACAGGCGCGTCTCGCGGAACTTGCGCTCCACGTCGTACTCATGCG